>JAGHSX010000183.1 GCA_018065645.1 Candidatus Scybalousia scybalohippi | reverse complement strand
CCACTTTCCTGTCAATGCATCATACACAAGTGCTTGTTTGTCCTGTGGCGAATTAATGTTGACATCATCCATTGAAACTAATCGTGAACTTCCACTCTTTTCTGACCAATACTTTGACTCTGCTGAACTCTTTGCAGAATCTTCAGCATAATACTTTGCATTGTTTTCAAAATAAGGTGAGCCAGATGAAACCGGTTGTCCGTCTTGTGTTCCGACTGCAAAACCTTCTGATTTCAAAGCATTTTCAAGAACTGAGCCAGATGCTTGTTTTGAATATACTGCTTTTTTAACTCCGTCAATTGTAATTTCAGCAATTTTGTCTCCACTTTGCTGAAGTTGTACCCAATCAACACTCGATTTCGTGTTGCCCAGATCAACCACTCTGCTATCAATAGCATCAACACCATTTTCGATGTTATTCAGATTGGTTTCATTGATGGGTGTGTTTGTACTTGGTGAATTCTGCCAAGTAGTCTTATGATAGATTTTATCCATTTTCTAAACACCTCCGGCACTTAAACTATCCATCATACCTTGAATTCCACTCAAGGTTCGTCTATTTACATTTAATCTTTGCTGACCATCATCAGTCTCAACAACTATCCAATCACCGGCCTCAAGCCAAGGCAAACCGGTGCATTCTAGTTCAAATGGTGTGAACACATTGTCTTTGTATTTATCCAAAATACTGTCAGCCACTGTTTGAGCATCAATGAAGTTATGGTCAATAAGATTGTTCTCTTCAATTAATATTGTTGAGTAATACTTTTCATCAAAATCATCCACTATTGCGATATATTCAACACCTAATTTGTTGACAACAACTTTACCAACCTTTTTTGATTGTTTTGTTTTCGATATCAACGATGAATACATATCTTTACTAATATTCACAACATTTCTATCACCAGATGGATAAATTCCTGTATTGTTTGGGTATATGTTATTCATTGGATATATACCATCGCTTGAATGCAATGAATATTGAACAAGATTTCCATCTGCTCTATTAATTTTCAGCATATCTCCATTGGATTCTGCTATGTCTGATGCAAAATCCAAGCTTGTTGTTTGGCTTAAATCTCCACCATTAAACTCTGATATATTGCCATATTGATGACTAACAATATATTGAACATTAACATTATCAAAATAGTTCACATCTGTTATTGTTGGAAGTGAAGTAATCCACGTTACATCTCCTAAATCGTCTCTAAATACACTTCTTGAATAATCCGTAGCAGAAGAACTTGTATATGTGGCATATCTAAAACCGGATTTCTCGTAGCATCTTGCGTATCTTGGCAATATTGTTGTATCCATCACATAAGACAATTTGTAATCAAAATTTGGTGTATTATTGAATGGTATCATCAAATCATTGTTGTAATTTCCAATTGGTTTGCAATATGACACACTTGGTGTTATTTCTCTATAAACCGAACTTTTGTCACTGTATGAATAATTATCTGGATTATAAACAGGATTGTTAACCCAAAAAGTTTTGCTTACATAATTATAAGCATCGGAAACTATTTCACTTCTGTAACTTGTTTTAACATCCGTATTACTTAAATACTTATAAAAGATATGATTATATGGGTATATCATTCGTGCATATTTTGAATCGAAATGATACAAGCAAAGTCTGTACAAATTAACTGTTTCTGTAACATAATACCTATAACTTCCATTTTCGTATTTTTTTGTCCAATTTGTTGTATGATAGTAATACAACCCACTGTTGTCTAGTGTTTTGGTTAAAGAAACTTGCTTTGTTTCACTTATATAATCATTTGGAATAAAACCATCTAACATTAAATTGAGATAATAATTATTCACTTTTTTTGTGCCATAGACTTTAGGTGGTATTAAGATTTCACTTTCTTTATCTGCTAAAATGTTGCTATATGATAAAATATGCGACTTGTCCAACGTGTAATCATAATCGACATCAGAAATAACAAAATAACCAATCGGAATTGTTTTCTGTCCTGTTTTGTCATCTGCAATAACTTCAACGTATATTTCTTCGCCAGATCTATCAACCAAATCACCTTTGATGTCAATTTCAAAAGATGATGATTCAGAAAAGCCAAGTTTGATTTCATCACCATCGTTTGAAGATTCGGTATACTTAAAACTTCCTTGGTCAACAATTCTACTAGCATCAATTATTTCATTTGTTTTTGTGAATTTTATCATTACGATTTTTCTGTTTTGTTCATTCAGAAATGCGTTTTTGTATTCTTCTCGAATCATACTAATACTCCGTAATCAGAATTGATGCAGATTTGTACAGAATATCATCTGACAATGCGTTTGAATGTTGCCAATTGATATCCTCGATTTTTCCAACAAATGAATCATATTCGCAAGAATCATCATTCCAAAATGTTATATAGACATCTTTTTTATCTGCGAAATACTGAACAATTTCTCGATGTTCTTCAAGATTGTGTTCTCTGATTTCAAATGAAATTTCAGTTTTCATTGTTGGGAAATAGTTTTCGTGAACAGTTCCATTGGCATCTGTCCACGAATTAACTAATCTCTGAAAAGTTTTAGCATTCCAAGTTCCTCTGCTTATGTAGTGATTTGGAATACTATTACTTTTTATTTTTACTCTATAACCTAAATATTCACTCATACTCAAGCCTTTCCAAGTATTGTGTTATACTTTCTCTCTTCGTCTTTAACCAACTTGAATATTCTGTATGGGTCATCGACTTTTACAGTGTTTGTATTTGTTCTCATTGCATTGATGATATTGTTGCTCATCTCTTGAATTGCTCTGACAACTTCGCTTGTTCCTGTAACATCACCACTTAATGGAACAACACTTGCACCACTGTTCAGATTCAAAATTTCCGGTCCTCTTTCACCAACGATAACAGAACCACTACTTGTTATAGTTCCACCATTTGCCAACATTGGAATCTGTGGCAAACTTATCGATTTTCCACCAACAAAAGGTATCCAATCTGGTATATCAATTGATAGAGCAGAAAACATTGAATTGATGCCCTTTATAATTGCGTTAATTGGCATTTTAATAGCTTCTGTGATTCCCTTGATAAAATCCACCACACCGGTCAAAAAGCCTTGTATTTTCTCAATTGCACCACTCACAGTGTCAATGATTCCACCAACCACATCAACAACCACTTTCGCAACGGCTGAAACGATTGGAACAATTGCTTTTATCAATGCAATAAGTGGTGGAAGAATTGCTTCTAGCAAATCAAGTAAAGGTGGCATCACTTCGGCAATTAAATCACTAAAAACCGGTGCTAAATCTTGAATAAGCTTTTGAATTTCTGGCATATTATCAACCAAAGTTTTAATAACTTCATTCAA
>JAGHSX010000056.1 GCA_018065645.1 Candidatus Scybalousia scybalohippi | reverse complement strand
ACCAGTATCTTTTTTGTGCAGCGACCTTTGGATGTGAATAGATTTACTACATAGGTTCCTTTGGCAAAATGAGTGACATCTATTTCGTCCATGAAGCCGTCCAAATCTTTCTTATAAACCTTTCTTCCATTCATATCTATCATTTCTATTGTCCATATCTTAAAGTTACTTACTGCTTTTATCATTGTTCTTGTTGGGTTTGGATAAACATAGCAATAGTCATCAATGTTTATCTCTGCTAAAGAAGAGGTATCTTCCTGATGTGGCACTAAGATGATTGGCAAAGCTTGGATAAATATATTTCTATACATTTTCAATGCTTCATGTTCCTCAAAACTTTTCCATTGATTATCTGTTGCATCTCTAAAGTATGGATGTCCACTATATGGACAACATGGAATGGTATCAGTATATACAGAATCATATATATGGTTTCTCATTGTATTCAACCATGGTTTATATGTTCCATACAAGTCATGTGTCACTCTTCCAAAAAATATAGTATCATAGCAATATCCAAATCCTGGAAGACTATCTTTCAAACAGTCATCATCTATTCTGCATGTATGATTTACTGTAAATATTCCTCCATCAACATCGAAACCTAATAAAAAGTCTTTAACTTTAGGATATTCATCTGTTGGCTTTTTATTGAAATGATACATATTTATACCTCCGTCTATATATTCTTTTCTTACACCATCTACTTCTATTGTTTCCGTAAACAGATTCCCTCTGGCTATCTCATTCATATTGGTATCCAGTAGATATATATGTCTTGTAGCAACTCCTCCTCCATTGAAATGGCCTTTAGAATATAAAGCTATACCTGCAACTATGGCAGAATCTTCCAAATGATATGGTTGTGCAAATCCATAAGCCCATCCATGCCTTGTACCTATTAGATTATCTGTTCTATAATTTGGTGGCAATGCTATTGTATCTTCTCCATCAGAACAGAAACTATTTTTAAGCTGAACCAATTTCAATTTTTGATATATATAACCATAATCTATAACATTTGTATCAACAAGCCACTCTTGCCATGCTTCATCCCAAGTGGAGTCATACCATACTTTTTTTAAATCATCTAACACCATAGGATATCCTACAAACTGCTGTGGTTGAAAGATTATAACAGTATCATAATCTGGAAAAGTATAATCTATGATTATCTGTGAACTTACTTTTGAAATACTCATAGTTGCAAGAACTATAAGCAAAATACTTCTTAACTTTTTCATATTCTTTTTTAATTATTAGCTGTTTCACTATATGTAATTGTCTTTCTTAATCACAATAACAGCAACTAAATGCAGAAATTACAAAGCAACCTGAAAGAATGCAAATATATAATTTTTTTTAATGGAAACAAAATAAATGCAGAATTTTAATCTCGTATTGAATGTTTGAAATCTCATTCTATTGGGTTGAAAACAGGTTTTAATATTCTGCAAAACGGACTTGTAATATCTGCAAGTCCGACTTGCAAATATTGCAGATCGGATTTGCAAAGAAATAAAATGAAGTTTTACTCTAGCGAAACGTCGTTTCAGTATAATAAAACGACGTTTTAATTTTTTAAAACGAAGAGTTATTTTTATGAAAACAAACAGCCCTGAAAGTTATTTGATAAACTCTCAGGGCTGTTTTGTTGTGCAACTATTTTGGGGTTATCTTTCCTTTATCATTCTTTTTATATCCAGTTTGAATGCAAGGGCAAGGTAAGCAAGTATGAATATTGTGTTTATCAAAATCCTTAGGAATACTGAATAAACATTCAATGAAATCCAGTACATAGCAAAATACATAAGTAGGGCAAGGAATATGTATGTGAATATTCTACCTAGTTTGTAATCTACAGGATAGTATTTCTGACCTACAAGGTAGCAGACCACAGCTATGAAAACATAACATACCAGAGTGCTGATAGCTGCTCCAAGATAACCAATCAAAGGCACCAAGACGTAGTTTCCAACCAAGGTAAGGAAAGCTCCCATAAGTGCTATGTATGCTCCCCACTTTGTCTTGTCGGTTACCTTGTACCAAATGCTGAGGTTGTAGTAGATCCCAAGGAAGATGTTTGCCATAAGCAAGATAGGTACAACAGCAAGGCCTTCTCTGTAGTCTTTGCCCATAAAGTATTGGAACAAGTCTATATAACCCATAACAACCAAGAAGATAAGACACAGAAACATTACAAAGGCAGTCATTACAGAGGAGTAGCTTTTCTTTGCATCTTCTTTCTTCATCTTGGAGAAGAAGAAAGGCTCTGCGGCAAACTTGAGAGCCTGAATAAACAAGGAGATTACTATGGATAGTTTGTAGCAAGCGCCATAGATTCCTATCTGACTCATCTTGTATTCTGCTATTTCTTCTGGTGTGATGTATTCGTATGGCACGCTTACAAGGTGTTTTAAGGCTATTCTGTCAAAAGTCTCGTTTACCATGCCAGCCAATCCACCTATCATTACAGGGAAACCATAAGCCAGCATCTTCTTCAATAGTGAGAAATCTATGTTGAACCTCAGTTTTCTGTATTCTGGCAATAGCATTATCATAGCTATGACAGAGGCAAGCAAGTTGGAAAGGAAGATGTAAAATACAAGATCGTTTGGATTAAAGAAAGATTTTACCAATCCGAAGTTTGCTTTGTATAAAACAGGGCAAAGTGCTATGAAGAATAGATTGAAAAATATGTTTGAGAAGATATCCATACTCTTTATTAGGGCAAAACGCTTTGGTTGATTCTCTCTTCTAAGCAAAGCGTATGGTATGGCTTTCAAAGCATCTATTGCAAGTATTAGAAGGAATAGAACAATATATGAAGGATGCCCTTGGTATTCAAGTGCTGAGGTAATAGGACTGAGGCAGGAGAAGGTGATAAACAGGAATAAAGCAGTAGAAACACATAGAGAAAACATAGCGGTATTATATACCTTTTGCTTATCATAATCCTGAGAGAAACGGAAAAATGCTGTCTCCATGCCATAGGTAAGCACTATCATAAGGAATGCAACATAGGCATACAACTCAGAAACCATTCCATAGTCCTGTGTCGCTATGTTGTAGGTATAGAGAGGTACAAGAAAATAGTTAAGAAATCTTCCCACGATAGTAGGAATACCATATACGGCAGTCTGACCTGCCAGTTTTTTTATGTCACTCATTTGTTTGTTTTGTTTTTGATTCTCCTAAGGAAATAATTTTCTTATAAATCAGGTAAACTATAAGACCTATTACTATTCCCAGCAAAGCTCCGCAGACTACATCTCCTGGATAATGATAACCGCAATACACTCTGCTGTATCCAACTATTATTCCCCAAGCAATAAGTATGGAAGAAAAAATTTTGAAGTTTTTCTCTTTTCTCATAATTAAAGACATGGAAGTTATAATAGAGAAAGTGTTTGCAGCATGAGAGGAAACAAATCCGTATAAGCCTCCTTTGTTTGTGGTAATATAGTGCAGGTGGGATATTTTCAGGGTTATCGCATCTTGCAAAGCGTGTGAGGGTCTCAGCCTTTGGAAAATATCTTTGAAGCACATCACGCTTATTCTGTCTGCCAACAGAAAACAAAGTCCTACGACTGCAAGATACAGCCACCATTTTTCCCATTTCTTCTGCCACATAACGTATAATGTGATTAGACCTACAATTACACCTATGGAGAAATGCCATGAAAAAACAGCAAGCACGCTATCCAAAAATGGACAACGTGCGTGGTTTATCAATCTGAAAAGATAAGTGTCAAAGTTCAAAAGACTTTCCAGCATTATTCTTTATCTATTTTTTGGTATATTGCGTCTTTCAGTTGCTGTATTCCTAAGCCGCTGACAGAAGATATATACAGGTGTGGGCAATCTACAGAAACAGACTTGTCAACATCTTTCAGCATATCTTCATCAAGCATATCGCATTTGGTTATTGCCAGTATTCTATCTTTGTCAAGCAGTTCTGGGTTGTATTTCTTCAACTCGTTTAACAGAATGTTGTATTCTTTGTTTATGTCGTCGCTGTCTATAGGTACCATAAACAACAGGATACTGTTTCTTTCTATGTGTCTAAGGAATCTCAATCCAAGACCTTTGCCTTCGGCGGCTCCTTCTATGATTCCAGGAATGTCGGCCATAACAAAACTTTTCTCATCTCTATATTTTACTATGCCAAGATTTGGAACTAGAGTTGTGAAAGGATAGTTTGCTATCTCAGGTCTGGCAGCTGAAACTACAGAAAGAAGAGTGCTCTTTCCTGCATTAGGAAATCCTACAAGACCTACGTCAGCAAGGATTTTCAACTCAAGGATTACCCATTTCTCTATGCCGTCTTCTCCAGGTTGGGCAAAACGAGGAGTACGGAAAGTAGAACTTTTGAAAAAGTCGTTGCCTTTTCCACCTCTACCACCTTTGAATAGTATAATCTCTTGACCTTCTTCTGTTATCTCGCAAAGGATTTCTCCTGTTTCAGCGTCCTTGCATACTGTACCTAGTGGGACTTGTATTATTCTGTCCTGACCATTAGCACCATGCATAAGGTTTTGTCCACCAGACTCTCCATCTTTTGCGATGACGTGTTTAGTGTATTTTAAGTGAAGAAGGGTCCAAAGTTGTTTGTTGCCTTGCAGAATTATGTGACCACCTCTGCCACCATCTCCGCCGTCTGGACCACCTTTATAGTTTTTTGCAGCGTGAAGAAGGTGCATACATCCTGCACCTCCCTTGCCGCTACGGCAATATATTTTTACGTAATCTACGAAATTACTAGTCATATTATTTAGTTTATAATATCAAATCCTGTGTATTTTCTAAGAACTTCAGGAACTACTATACCTTCAGGAGTTTGATTGTTTTCCAAAAGAGCAGCTACTACTCTAGGTAAAGCTAGGGCAGAACCGTTAAGAGTATGGCATAGTTGCATTTTACCATTTTCATCTTTGTAACGAACTTTCAGTCTGTTTGCCTGGTAAGATTCGAAGTTACTTACAGAACTTACTTCAAGCCATCTCTGTTGTGCAGCAGAATAAACCTCAAAGTCAAATGTCAAAGCAGATGTGAAACTGATGTCTCCACCACAAAGACGAAGAATTCTGTAAGGCAACCCAAGTTTGTCCAATAGACCACCAACGTGTTTCTTCATTACTTCCAATTGTTCGTATGAGTGTTCAGGGGAATCTATACAAACTATCTCCACTTTGTCGAACTGGTGTAAACGGTTCAAACCTCTTACATCCTTTCCGTAAGAGCCAGCTTCTCTTCTAAAGCATTGAGAGTAAGCACAGCGTTGTATAGGGAAATCTTTTTTGTCAACTATAGTATCTCTAAAAATGTTTGTAACAGGAACTTCTGCTGTTGGAATCATATAGAATTTATCCAAGGTAACAACATACATTTGAGCTTCCTTGTCTGGCAACTGGCCAGTAGCGATAGCAGATTGTTCGTTAACCATAAGAGGTGGCTGAACTTCCAGATAACCGTCTTTCTCACCTTCTTCAAGGAAGAAATTGATAAGGGCTCTCTGTAGTTTCGCACCTTTGCCTTTGTAAACAGGGAATCCTGCTCCTGTTATTTTGTTTCCAAGATTGAAATCTATGATGTCATATTTTGCACACAAATCCCAATGAGGAACAGCGTCTTCTGCCAGTTGAGGTATTTCGCCTACCATAGCAACCACTTCATTATCTTCTTCTCCTTTGCCAAGTGGAACGCTGTCATGTGGAAGATTTGGAACAGAAAGAAGAGCTTCTCTTATTTTTTGTTCTACTTCAGACATCTTTTCAGCAAAAACTTTTTCACTCTCTTTCAAAGCTACAGTTTCTTGCTTCTTTGCTTCAGCTTCTTCTTTCTTGCCTTCACGGAAAAGACCACCTATTTCTTTTGCGATAAGGTTTTGTTTACCTTTTACATCATCCAACTCTTTTTGAGTGGCTTTTCTTTCATCGTCAAGGGTTATAATATTTGTTATTACTTCTTCAGCGTTTTTAAAATTCTTTACTTGCAATTTTCTTATTACAAGCTCCTTATTATCTCTTATGTAATTAAGTTGTAACATCGTTTATATAGTTTTTCAAAAATTTATTTTCTGTCAAAGAATGGATTTTTAGCAGTAGCGCTTAGGGAAATTGCAAGACACTGCACACAATCATCAACAAATCCTGCTCTGGTTGCAGCACTACCTGCAGAAAACATTACTCTGGAATCCACTTTTCTGTCTTGTGCAACAGAACAAGCGCTGCCTATTGCAAGACCAAGGTCCTCACTATTGAAGAAACAAGGAATGTTTTTTCCTGCTTTTACTTTTTCTTCGCAAGTTTTGAATCCACAATAAGCACAATCCAATCCAAGAACGCTTACTTTTGTTGCTACCAACAGCATATATGGAGCAGAAAGGATGTTTTCGCTATCTCTTAAAAGGAATTCGGCATTTGTACTTTCGTAGTCTTTTTTTAGTTGTTTAGAAACTTTCTTTATATCTTCTTTGTCCAATATTCTTATTACAAGATTATCTATTCCTCTTGCCTTTGGTGCTGTACGGGCAGCCACAGCCATTGCTTTTGCTGTGGAAAGTACATATTGATCGTTTATGCTTTCTTCTGTAAACATAGTTTCTACTTTTTTTCTCCTTTAAGAAGATATTCTATGAGTTTTCTTGTAGCTTTACCTCTGTGAGAGATTTTGTTCTTATCTTCTCCACTCATTTCAGCAAAACTTTCTCCACATCCTTCTGGGATAAAGATAGGATCGTAACCAAATCCTTTTGTTCCGTATTTCTCTGTAGTAATGTTACCTTTACAAATGCCTTCAAAAAATTTTTCTTCTCCATTTTCTATCAAGCAGATAACTGTACGGAAACAAGCTTTACGATTTGTTTTGCCTTGCATTTCGTCAAGCATTTTGTTCATATTGTCTTCAAATGAACAATGCTCTCCACCATATCGGGCAGAATAGACTCCTGGTCTGTTGTCCAATGCTTCTACTTCCAAACCTGTATCATCTGCAAAACAATCTTTGTGAAATTTGTCGTAGATATATCGTGCTTTCTGACGTGCATTTTCTTCCAATGTGTCACCTGTTTCAGGAATGTCTTTGTTTTCTCCTAATGATTTTAAAGAGATAATATTTACTTTCCCTTTAACCATTTGTTGAATCTCTTCAACCTTGTGCTGATTATGTGTTGCAATTATTATTTGTCTCATATCTGTTTTTCTCTTAGCGTGCAAAGGTACAAAAAGATTTTATATCTTCCAATACTTGAGTATCTATCGTTTCCTCTATATTCATATACTCGTGTACTTCTCCCGTGTTACAATTTTGGAACAAGTGGTTTAGATTTGGATACAATTTGTATTTTGCATGTTTCTTTTGTGTGCTTTTTGGCAACAATTCAAAAGGATTGTTTAGTTGTGGGAATACCTGATGGTCTTTACCACCTTGTAGTATGAGTATAGGTTTTTTGATTTTACTTAGATAAGTCTTAGGCTCCAGTTCGCAGAAATATTTTATCCAGTAGTCATTTACTTTGTTTGTGTCGAACTGATAATTACTCATATCTGCTCCTTGTGATTTTAGAATCTCAAAACCATTTATAGAAGGGGCAGCCATAAGGATTGCCCATGCAATATCTTTCTTTTCTGCCAAAAGTATCTCAGCTATAAGTCCTCCTTCGCTATGGCCACAGATTCCAATATTGTTTTTGTCTATCATTGGCAGTTCTTTCAACATTTTTACAGCAGAATAGGCATCCATAGCAAAATCCATAGTTGTACCCCTATACATCTGCACGTCTTTTTCTCCCCAACCTCTATCATCATAACGAAATACGGCAACACCATTATTGGTTAGATAGTCGGCAATGACTAAGAACAATTTGTGTCCGAATACTTCGGAATCTCTATTTTGTGCTCCACTTCCAGATACCAAGACAACCAAAGGATATTTTTCTTCTCCCTTGCCTTTAGGATAAGTTAGTGTTCCGTGGAAATTATAACTGCATTCTGGATTTCTAAAATCAAGTTCTAGACAATTATAATCAAAAGGCATTTTAGGAGTTTGAGGTCTTGAGACAGAATAACTGGAATTTTGTCTTACAAAAGAAATTGGAGAGGTTCCCATCTGAGCAAAAGTGCCATTTAGGCTATCTTTGTTCGCAGATTCTTTCAAATGGAGAACAATTTTTGTACTTTTAAATCCTAGGGAAAGTGTGTCTTCAATATATTTTACCTTTGAGGGAGAAAACTTTTCCTTACTCTGCATAGGAGAACCAAGGTAATAAAGAGTAGTATCTTTTGTAGGAATAATTTCTAAGGTCAAAGGTAGTTTAAGACCATTTGCCTCCAATTCTGCTTTGTAAAATAGAGTATCTTGCCCTTTGGAAATATAAGCAACTAATAGACAAAGAAAAAATAATTTAATACTCCCAAGTCTTTTCATTTTTGTACAAAAATTTGATAATACAAAATTACAATAATTTCTGGAAATAACCTCCAAACAGTATGCAGATTACGGGCATAAAATCCTGTTTGTAACAAGTGTCAATTTTTTTTTGTATATTTGCAAAGTAGAAAAATAGTTTAAAAATGAGTAATATAGTTGCTATAGTTGGCAGACCTAATGTAGGCAAGAGTACCTTGTTCAACAGATTAACACAGACTAAGGCTGCGATAATAGACCCTGTTGCTGGTGTAACCAGAGATAGACATTATGGAAAGAGTAGTTGGAATGGAAAAGAATTCTCTGTAATAGATACAGGGGGTTACATTATTGGTAGTGATGATGCTTTTGAAGGAGAAATCCGTCAACAAGTAAAGTTAGCTATAGAAGAAGCAGACGTTATTCTATTTTTGGTGGATACCAAAGAGGGATTGACTCCTATGGACGATGATGTTGCGCAGATGCTTAGAAGATGCAAGAAGAAAGTTATTCTTGTTGCCAACAAAGTAGATACTTATAAAAAATCATTGGAAGTTCCTGAATTCTATTCCTTAGGTCTGGGAGAAATCTTTTGTATTTCTGCTGCCAATGGTAGCGGTACAGGGGAATTATTGGATGAGTTGGTGAAAGATTTTACAGACCAGGAGAATTTTGAAGATGAAGAAGCAGCCCTTCCACACCTTTCTGTAGTGGGAAGACCAAATGTAGGTAAGAGTTCTTTCATCAATATGATAACTGGTCAGGATAGAAATATTGTAAAAGACTTGGCTGGAACAACCCGTGATAGTATCAATACTCGTTATAATTTGTTTGGATTTGATTTTATCATAGTGGATACTGCTGGATTGAGAAAAAAGAAAGCAGAAAAGGACAACATAGAGTTTTACTCTACTATGAGAGCTATTAGAAGTATAGAAACATCAGATGTTTGTATAGTCATAATAGATGCAGAACAAGGTTTTGAAGCACAGGATTTGAATATATTCTCTTTGTGTCAAAGAAACCATAAAGGTATTGTTTTGGTGGTAAATAAGTGGGATAAGGTGGAGAAAGGAAACAATACTATGAAGGAATTTGAAGCAAAAATCAAAGAGAAGACTGCTCCATTTACAGATGTTCCTATTGTATTTACTTCTGTGATTAACAAACAAAGAATATTTAAAGTCTTGGAAGTAGCTAAACAAGTCTATGAAAATAGAAGTAGAAAGATTCCTACATCAAGACTTAATGAAGATATTCTTCCTATAGTAAAAGAACAAAACCCACCAGCTGAATATAAAGGAAAACGTGTAAAGGTAAAATACGTTACACAGTTAAAGACAGATTATCCTCAATTTGTATTCTATTGCAATTTGCCACAATACGTAAAACAAGATTACATACGTTTTGTGGAGAATCAGATAAGACAAAGATACGATTTTACTGGAGTGCCAGTAACAGTTTACTTTAGAGAAAAATAGTTGGTAAGATGAGAATCGACAAATGGTTGTGGTGTGTTAGATTGTACAAGACTAGAACTCTTGCAGCAGAAGCTTGCAACATGGGTAAGGTACTAGTAAATGGTTCTAGTTGCAAACCCTCAAAGGAGATTAACCTTGGCGATGAGGTCTTGGTGAATTTCAATCCTTTGAAAAAAAGTGTCAAGGTTTTAGGAGTTTTAAACAATAGAATACCAGCCAAAGATGTTCCTCAATACTATCAGGATCTTACACCAGAAGAAGAATATCAAAAGGTGGAAATGATGCGTATGATGTATTTTGAAAGAAGGGATGCTCATACAGGAAGACCAACTAAGAAAGACAGAAGAAACATAGAGAGGTTTAAGGATTCAGAATTTTAAGCTATGGCAGATTTTTTTCAGCATTCTACAGCTATCATAGATGAAGGAGCCTTAATAGGAGAAGGTAGTAAGATTTGGCACTTTTCTCATATCATGGCTAATGCTTCTATTGGCAAGAATTGTAATATAGGTCAGAATGTTTTTATTGCTTCTAACGTAAAGATAGGAGACAATACAAAGATTCAAAACAATGTTTCCTTGTACACAGGAGTAGAATGTGAAAAAGATGTTTTCCTTGGACCAAGTTGTGTATTTACAAATGTAATCAATCCTAGAAGTTTTATTGAAAGAAAGAGTGAATACAGAAAAACACTCATAAAGCAGGGCGCAACAATAGGAGCAAATGCAACTATAGTATGCGGTCATACTATAGGAAAGTTTGCTTTGATAGGTGCGGGCTGTGTAATAAGAGAGGATGTGGAAGATTACGCTTGTATGGTAGGCAATCCTTCAAAGAAAATAGGTTTTGTAGGAGAGTTTGGTCATAGATTGGAGTTCAACGAAGAAGGAATAGCCATAGAAAAAGAAAGTAACTATCAATACCGCCTTACATCTAAAGGCGTAGAGAGAATACTATAAAATATGAAAAACTTTGGAATAATAGGCGTAGGAGGTTACGTTGCGCCAAGGCATCTAAAAGCAATAAAAGAAACAGGAAACAACCTTGTTGTTGCATTGGACAAAAGTGACAGCGTAGGCATTATGGACAGTTATTTTCCAATGTGTAATTTCTATACAGAGTATGAACGCTTCGACAGATATGTTGACAAACTAAGACATACTCCAAACAAGTTAGACTATATTTCTGTTTGCACCCCAAATTATCTTCATGATTCTCACATTCGCTTTGGACTGAAAAACGGTTGTGATGTTATCTGTGAAAAGCCTATTGTTCTTAATACTTGGAACATCGACGCCTTGCAAAGAATGGAAGAAGAAACTAATAGAAAGATAAACACTATCTTTCAGTTGAGACTTCATCCTGCAATCAAAGCATGGAAAGAAAAGATAGAACAAGGACCTAAAGACAAAATATACGACGTAGATCTAACTTACATTACTTCCCGTGGCAATTGGTACTATACTTCATGGAAAGGAGATGAATCTAAGAGTGGAGGAATTGCAACAAACATCGGAGTACATTTCTATGATATGCTTTCATGGATATTTGGAAAGGTAGAAAAAAGTGTTGTAAATGTTGCCTCTCACGATAGAGTAGCAGGAATACTTCTTTTCCAGAGAGCAAGAGTAAGATATTTTCTTTCTATCAACTACGACACTATTCCCGACGAAATAAAAGCAACAGGAAAGAGAACTTATAGAAAAGTTGTCTGTGACAACGATGAGATAGAATTTTCTGAAGGATTTACAGATCTTCATACAGAGAGCTACAAAGAAATACTTCAGGGAAGAGGCTTTGGCTTGGAAGATGCAAGAAGTTGTATAGAAATAGTCAGTGGTATCCGTACAGCAAAACCTATAGGTCTAAAAGGCGATTATCATCCATTGGCAAGATTAGACCTAGCAAAGCATCCATTTCTATGATAGTCCTTCAAGATGCAACAGATTTTATTTCTCAGTATGAGAAAATACATAGAATAAAAGTCTATAGAATACCTTTTACTGCAAAAACGGGAGAGAGAAAAACTCTTCTTATGTGTAAGATAAGAGGTAAGTGGGTTTCTCTGCCTTATATGTCTGTAGGAGTAATGGAAGAAAGAACAATAGACAGACATTCTGCTCCATTTCAAATCTTTGAAAACGAAGAAAGCAATTATATTTCTTCCAGTAGAGATTCTTGGGAAATAAGAGATACATTTGCTCATAGCCAGTACTTATATACAGACAAAGTTCTTACCACACTAAATATAGAAAACGTGGAAAATGTCTGGGATTTATTCTCACAACACGTTATCAACAAAATAAATGAAAGCATAAACTACAAAGTAGAGATTACTTGTGGTAAATCCAGAAAATATATAGACAAATTCTACAAGGTATATAAGAAAAGAATGTTGGAAATTGATAGTGCATTCATCACCAAACAGAGTGTAACTCGTAGGGTAAAGAATGGTCTAACAACTATCTTCCTGGCAGAAAGAAATGGAGAAGTGATTGGTGGTGCAACGCTTAACACTTATGAGAATGGTTTGTTTACCAATGAATGGTTTTCTACCTTAGAAGACTCCAACCAATACTATCCTTCGTATCTTTTGCATTATGCTATGCTCCGTTACGCAAAAGAAAATGGTGGCAAGATTTATTCCTTAGGCCGTAGCACAAGAGATAGTGGAGTACATAAATACAAAAAACATTGGAACGGGGAAGAGACTACCTTGTTTTTCTCATATTCCAAAAAGGTTAAGGATATCCGACAGAATCAGTTGTACAAAAAATTGTGGAAACACGTTCCTTTGTTTGCGAAGAAAATAGTTTCTCCGTTGATAGCTCATATTGCCTATTAAATCATTTTGGAACAAGTTTTGTGTAATAATAAGCAAATAAACAAATACTATGAAAAGAAATAAGATTTTAGCAGTAACATTATTGTTTGCCTTTGCTTTGGCTGCATTTACACCAATGCCTGCACAGGCACAAAAAGGTAGCAAGATAAAAAAGAATATAGAAAGAGCAGCTAACCTTGCAGAAGATCTGGGATTGGATAACTATATTCCATTTATGAAATATCTTAGAAAAGATAGAAATCGTACAAAGTTTGGTCTTGCTGTAGGATACAATAACTTTGCACCTACGTCTATAGATGACGCATTTCCTTTCACATATGCTCCATCAATGACAGAAGATTTTATCTTTGATGGTGGTTATGTTTGGAATTTGAAATTTAAGATAATGTTTTATCGTGGATACAATTTCTCCATACAGACAGGATTGGGTTATGAGAGCGATGTGTTTAGATTCCACGCAGAAGACAACACATTCTCTTTGAGTGAAGGTAAACTTGTAGCAAGATATATTACTGTTCCATTGCAGTTGAAATACAAGTTCTCAAACAAGTTCGCTATTCACGCAGGAGTTACAGGAGGAATACAGGTTGCACCTAAATATCCTTTGAGTCTGACTTCAGATACACCAGATTTTAGAAGCGTAGTGGAATGCGAAGAAGCAAACCTTGCTCCATTCAAGTTGGATGCTCAGGCAGGTTTTACAGTTTATCATGTGACATTCTTTGTTAAACAGGCATTATTAAATACCTTTGATAGCGATTATCCTGTAAACTTCAAACCTCTTAGTGTGGGTGTTTCTTTAGGATTGTAAATCATAACAAAGTAATATAAACCAAAGGGCGAAATTCTAAAATTTCGCCCTTTTCTTTTTACCCGTTTATTCCTTAACAATCTTCTTGGTATGATTTCCATTGGAAATTTTTACAAATACTAATAACTTTTTCATATTTATTTAACTTTTTTAAATTTGCAAAATTCGAGTGTACCCTCAGCAAGTCCAGTTGGATGCCAGCCTGGAAGAATTATATAAAAATCATTACCCTCCTTTGACAATATTAAATTATATATCCATTGATCTCTATAAAACTCTCCATTAG
>JAGHSX010000036.1 GCA_018065645.1 Candidatus Scybalousia scybalohippi | reverse complement strand
CATCAAAAGATATTTTTCTAACTCTTCGTTTCACTAAAATAAAACGGCGTTTTATATATGGGATAAGGGTTCTTATGTGGGTGATACATTCTCCGCCTTGTCTTAGAAGAAGGCTTTCTTTTCTTACGTTTGCAAGGAATTGCCTGTACTCTTCTTCTGTGATAGACTCAAGTTTTTTCTCTATCTCTGAGATAGAAGATATTGCTATACCTACGCCTCTTTTTTCCACCTCATCACACAGTCCAGATTCTTTCCATACTATCACAGGCATACCAGAAGCCAGATACAAGGAAAGCTTGTGAGGGGCATTGTAGCGGAGATAGTTACCCATAAGACCATCGCAAGTATCTATCTTTGTACCATCCCATACCAGTCCCCAGCCAGCCTGAAGAAAAGACACATTGTCTGGAGAGAACTTACCCATATATTCCATTTTCTTCTCCTTGTCAAACTCCAAATCTCCTTTCAAGCCATAGAATCTCCAGGATATGTTTTCATATTTCTTTTTCAGCAATTCTCTCAAGAAAACACTCTTACCTAGATTGCCTGCAAAACATATAGTGTTTCTCATTTTCAGCATATCTTCCTCGCTAGCAAAAGCATCATTGCTAAGATATGGGAAGAAGTTCATTATCTTCATAGGTATCTTCACTCCACCTTGTTGCAAGGTTTCTTTCATCCTCTGTGTGTGAAGAATAACTGTATCGCAGAGGTTAAGGTAGGCTACATCTTCCTGTATGTTTCTGCCATATCTTATGCTCTCTATATCGTGAACGATGAAGTATATCTTACAGTTTTTCTTTCTCAAGATACGTCTCAACAATGAAAAAGAATGAACAGAAAGTATCACAGGATACTGAAAGAATATATTGGTATTCTCTTCTAGAGTTCTCACAGCTTTAAGATAGGAACGCAGCTTTAGAAATGCTCTAAAAGGTGGGAAATCAGAATGCTTATACTTTACCTCTTTCACCTCAAATCCCAACTCTCTGCATATCGCTTCCACGTCTATACGGGCTTTGGAGCTAGCATTTACTTTCTTCTCATCGCTCCACTCTATCACTGGGTTTACTAATATATTTTTCATAAATAAAAATTGATTTATAAATTTTTACCTATATTCAGCACTTTCTCCACTATCGGAGCCATATCGTAATACTTGTATTCTGCTAGACGACCACCGAAGATTACTTTCTCTTCCTTTTGTGCAAGGGCGTTGTATTTTGAGAACAGGTCTTGGTTTTTCTCATCGTTTACAGGGTAGTATGGTTCCATTCCTTCTTTCCACTCCACAGAGTATTCTTTTGAGATAATTGTCTTAGGGCAGTCATATACTGCATTCTGGAACATTTCAAAGTGTTTGTGTTCTATCACTCTGGTGTATGGTGTCTCCCTGTCGGTGTAGTTCACTACTGCATTACCCTGATAGTTTGGCATATCCAGGGTCTCTGTCTCGAAGCTCACTGTTCTATAGTCCAGCTTACCAAATCTGTAACCATAGTATTCGTCTATCTTTCCAGTAAACATAACTTTGTCTGCCATTGCTTCCCATTTCTCTCTATTTTGGAAGAAATCTTCTCCACATATCACATCACTACCTTTCAACAATCCTTCTATCAATAGGTTGTATCCTCCAATAGGGATACCCTGATAGGAATCATTGAAATAATTGTTGTCAAACACTAGACGCACAGGAAGTCTTTTGATGATAAAGGCAGGGAGTTCTTCACACTTTCTTCCCCATTGTTTCTCAGTATAGCCTTTTATCAGCTTGTTGAAAATATCCTTACCTATCAGCACCTGTGCTTGCTCTGCAAGGTTTCTAGGTTCTGATATTCCCGCTTGCTTCATTTGTTGCAAAGCTTCTTGTCTTTGCTCCTCTAGTTTCTTTTCAGCCTCTTGAGGTGTCTTTACTTTCCACATCTGATAGAAAGTATTCATATTGAATGGCAGATTATACAACTCTCCTTTGTAGTTAGCCACAGGAGAATTGGTGTAACGATTGAAAGGAACTATACTGTTCACAAAATCCCATACCTCTTTGTTTGAGGTGTGGAAGATATGAGCACCATACTTGTGAACATTTATCCCCTCTATGTTTTCACAGTAAAGATTTCCTCCCTTGTGTGAACGCTTGTCTATTACCAGACATTTCTTTCCTTTCTGTGTAGCAACATAGGCAAACATACTGCCATACAGTCCTGCTCCTACAACCAAGTAATCATATTTTGCCATTATATCTATTTGTTTTTCTTGTTAATATATTTTGTTTTCACCTTATCTAGTACACTCATAGCCAACTCATCTTTAAACACTATGATAACACCCAGATAAAGCAATCCTCCTATCAGTATCAAAAGTATAAGCATCTGCCAGTCCACCAAGTGAATGTTTTGTTTTACAAAAAATAAAACAACTGCCATCAGTCCACTGGCAAGTACATAAACAGAAATATTCTTTTTGAAATATCTAATAGGTAAATCTTTCTTTCCAATGAAATACATAGAAAAAGTAACTGCAAACTCTGCTATAAGATAAGCGTATGCTGCTCCTATGTAACTGTATCGTGGAATAAGTAGTACGCATAGCAATAAATCCACTATACTTCCTATGAATGTACACCTCACCACCAGATTCATCTTACCCAGAGAGTACAATATCTGAGTACCCATTGCACCAGAGATAGCAACAAACAGGATAGTGAAAGCCATTATCTCACACACAGGGATAGAGTTAGCGAAATAAGGACCACTCAAGAGATTCATAGCATAAGGACTTATAAGTATCAAGCCTATACTTGCAGGCAAGGAGATAGCGATAGAGAAATCATAGGTCTTTTGTGACAGTTCTCTAAACTTCTCCAAATCCTTGTTTGCTACAATGTTTGAGAGCCTTGGCAACATAGCCATATACAATGCTGTGGAGATACTCATCACAGGCATAATCAGCTTCATAGCAGCAGAGTAATATCCTACAGACTCATTGTCTGCCATAAATCCCAGCAAGATAGTATTGAGTTGAAGATATATGCTTGCAATCACATTGAACACAAAGACTTTCAAAGCAGGCTTCATGTGTCTTAGAGGTTGAAGATGATAGCCTACAAGGTCTGTCCTGTGTATGTATTTTCTCAGCCTGAAGAAGTTAAACAGATTACCTCCCAATACTCCAAAGACTGTGAAGAAAGCATAAGGAATAATATCTTCTCTAGTCTTCACAAAGCAGAACAGGAATATAATTCCCAAAGCCTTGACTATAAGACCTCTTATGGTGATGTAAGCAAAGTCTTCTATTCCCTGGTAAAACCATTCACAACCTATAGCAGTGAAAAGAATGGTAAGAGAAAGCAATAGGAACAAAGGCACTTCTGCACTTATACGAGGAACAAACAGACATAGCAATGCCACTATGATATAGCCCACCATTGTCAGCCCTGCATGCAGAAGAAGTATCTCTGTAGCAGTCTGTGACATTTTCTTCTCATCATCCCTCACCCTAGCTATCTCTCTTATAGCATACATAGGAATACCTATGCAGGTAAACAGGGAGATATAGGTTATTATGCTGGTAAAGAAATTAACCTTGCCTATACCCTCAGCAAACAATATACGTGAAGCATACGGAAAAGTAATAAGAGGGAGCAGCAACTGTGTTCCCGTGTTTATAAGGTTTAAGATATAGTTTACTTTTACCGATTTGCTCATTTGATAGAGTGTTTTGTTTATTTCAATACAAGTTCTTCAAACTTTCTTCCTCTGTATTCAAAGTTTTTGAACTGGTCATAACTGCTTGCTGCTGGAGAAAGAAGCACATAGGTGTTTTTCTCTGCCTTTTGTTTTACCCATGCAACTATTTCTTCCCAGTCATTGGACAGCAATGCTTCAAAATCTTTTCCTGTTTCTTTCAATATCTCATACATTCTCTTGCCTGCTCCACCTACGAAAGCAATATGAGAAACACCATAATCCAATACTCCTTTTATCTCGCTATAGTCTATTCCCCTATCCATTCCTCCAAGGATAAGAGTAGAGACATTCTTCAAAGCTTTCAGTGCAGCAAGAGTAGCCTGAGGTATGGTAGAGATGCTATCGTTGTAGAAGGATACTTCGTTTATCTTTCCTACAAATTGCAGTCTATGATTCAACCCTTTGAAGTTCATAGCAGTCTCTATTGCTTTTTCTTCACAAAAGCCTAAGCTCTTGCTTGCCAATAGTGATGCTAAGACGTTTATCTTGTTGTGCTCTCCTTTCAGGTATTCAGGCTCTGGATAGCTATAGTCTTTCAAAGAGAATGCTTTGTAATTTCTTTCCAAAGAAAACTTTTCCACCCAGTTACTTACAGCCTCGGAGTCTTTACAATAGATAAATGTATCTGTCTTTTCGCCCTTTGTAAGCAGGTTAAGTTTAGCCAACTGATATTCTTCGTATGAATTGTAGTGGTCTAGATGTTCTTGGAATAAGTTAAGGAGTACAGAAACCTTTGGAGCTACCTTTATATTCTGCAACTGATGACAGGATAGTTCCAATACTATTACGCTATCTTGCCTTACATCGTTCCAGATGTCAAACATAGGTATGCCTATATTACCTGCAAGGATAGTGTTTTCGTGCTGAGCTTTTATTATCTCATAGGTAAGAGTGGATGTAGTAGATTTTCCTTTTGTACCACTTATTCCTATGATATGATTCTTAAACAAGGATAGAAAGACATCACATTGATTGCTTATCTTTTCAAGGCTTATCTCTGGAATATCTTTCAATGCTATCCCTGGAGTAAGGAATATAATATCACAAAGAGAATCTATTGTCTTGTAATCTTCTTTGCTTGTAAATATCTTGGTATAAGAGTTTTTCAACTCCTCGTTTTGCTTTACAGACTCTTCGTTTTGGTCAAATACTACGAAGTTTTTCTGTGGTAGGATTTCATTCAATAGTCTATAAGTTGAGCGTCCTTCCCTGCCATAGCCCATAATACCTATAGTTTTGTTTGAAAGTTTCCTTGCTAGTTCTGCTTTCTTTACTATTGCATATTCCTGTGAGAAAATATCTTTCAAATCTTCTGGCAAGTTATTTTCCTTGCTTTCTTCGCTAAGGAAATTGGAGAAGTCTTTTTGTAGATAATCTTTGGCTACCTTTGACTCCAGCCAGTATTTCAGCAAGAAATCTTCCTCGCTGACTTCATATCTCTGTGCTCTAAGACTAAGGGCTATATTCACCTCGTTCACTGTACCTACACACTCGAAAGGCTTTAGTTCTGTTTCTCCGTCAAGCTCTTTCAACTCTTTCAGCAAGGTCTGGTCTTGCAGCATATTCTTTCCAAAGATATTGTTCAAGATCTCTGGTGCTATAAATGGAGAAAGTATTATGTAAGCAAACAGACATTTTGGGCAATGACCGCACCATATATCCTGCTTTGAGCCTACATTACAACTCTTAAATACGTTAAAGTATGGAAGATGAGAAAAGATTTGAGCTATTCTCAATTCTGAGATAGGACGAAGAAGAGAGAAATACTCAAAATCCTCACAGATAAACTCTTTGTAGTATGCTCTAAAACCATCTTCAAATTCCAAGCTCTTTGAATATTGGTGATTTATAGTCATTCCTTTTACTGTGCTCTCATTGGCAGAGCTTTCATTGCTAAGTGCTATATATTTCTTCTCGCTTAGTGCTGCAGAAAGCAAGCTTGTAAATGCCAGCATAGCAGAAAAAGGAGTATGACCGTTAAGATATCCTTGTGAGTTGAGGTCTATAAGGGTTTTGTCTATAGTTCTCTTTACCTGCAGATAGTTATCAAAGCCTGCCACTTCTAGACAATCTTTGGTAGCTCCTCGGGAATTGATTACGAAAGGATTTATCTTCTTTCCTTTACCTCTTAAGAGTTCCAGACTGACTACACTATCTTTTCCTCCACCTATAGGGACTATGTATTCTTCTTCAAGAGAGAATGATTGTTTCTTGTATTCTATTCCTTCACTTTGTATCTCCACAAAATTATCTATAGTGACAACATCTTCCTTATCATCAACTCCTACCAAGCCATTCAAATAGAAATATTCTCCTAAACCATTCCAGTAAAGTTTCTTCCAGAAATATATTTGTTTCTCGCTTAGCTTACCACACTTTATCTTGATAAGAGGAGAAGCACAAGCCTTCCAATAGGAAATAAGCTCTATCATACCAATGTTGAACACCAACAAATCCAACTGCTCATTGGATAGTTTACAGCCAGATTGCTGAGAGTGCAACTCATTAAAGGTTTGAGTAGGAGAAAAAACAATATCATTGCAAGAAAAGAAAAACCTAACATTCAAACATCCTTCTGGAGTGAAAGAGTATTCAAATCTGTCAAAACTGAATACTGGATATTTTTCTCTTAATTCTTCAAACTTTTGACTATTGTCTTGATATTCTGTCATGAGTAATTGGTATTTATTGCCTATAGACTATATTTGTTTTCGCAAAATTACAAAAAATTACTTAGTTTTATGCTCTTTTTCCTTTAGTATTTGGTGTTTAACTATTTTTTATAAAAAAAGTATTACCTTTGCAAAACATAGTCAATTTTGAAAATCAATATTAACAACAAATAAACAGTCAATCAAAATGAAAAAATTATCATTACTTTCTTTACTCACACTTGCTTTGTTTGCAAGTAATAATATGTTTGCACAAGAAGCATTAAAGGTTTTATTCCTTGGTAATTCTTACATATTTACAAACAATCTACCTAATACTCTTAAAGAAGTAGCAGAAGCAGAAGGCAAGACTATAAAAGTAGAATCTATTGCCCAAGGTGGAGCAAGATTCCAGACCTATGCAAACAATCCTGAGATACTAGCTCAAATATCAGAGGGAGATTACGATGTATTGGTTATGCAGGGACAAAGTCAGGAAGTAGCTTTTCCTCCTGCACAATTTGCCAATGAGGTTTATCCTTATGCACAGATAATAGACAACACTTTCAAAGCATCTCACCCTCAAGGCAGAGTGATTTATTTCATGACTTGGGGTTATAGATATGGTGATAGTTACAACTGCCAGTTCTACCCTCCTTTCTGTTCTTTCTGGACTATGGGAGAAGAACTTTGCAACAACTATACTATGATGGCTAACGATTTCAACAGCGAGATTGCTCCTGTTGGCAAAGCTTGGCAGATGAGTATTGCTACAGACTCTACTATTGTTTTGCACAGCCCAGACAACTCACACCCATCTATGGAAGGAACATTGCTTTCTGCTTATGTATTCTACAATACATTGTTCAACACAACTCTTACAAATGGAGCAAATGCTTATCTTCAAAACATAGCCAACACAACAACACAAAACAATGCCAGTCTTGCTTGCAACCTGGAAAACTACTCTGCAGCTATAGAAGATGTTTTATCAGATGATTTCTCTCTTGCATACCTAGCAGACAGCAAATCTATTCAGGTTTATACAGACAAGAAAGCAGACTTTGTTATATACAATATGGAAGGTAAACTTGTAAAACATGGAAAACTTTCCAAAGGAACAAGCCTTGTAGATGTAAAGAAACTACAAGAAGGTGCTTATACTTTCAGCATTAAGAGAGAATGCGGAATGAGAACTTTGAAATTTGTCAAACTATAGACAATAAATGAAAAGAAAAAAAGAAAACAAACAATTAACACATTACATCACAGGCACTGTTGATATGAAACAGACGGGAAAAGCTTATGTTCTTCCCGACGATGGCAGTGCCGATATACTTATAAAACCAGGTAATACATTACATTCTCTAAACGGAGATAAAGTTAAGGTGTATGTATTGCCTAGAAGAAAATCCAAGAAAAAAGAAGGTCAGGTAGTAGAAATCATTCAAAGAGCTAGAGAAGTATTTGCTGGAGTATTGGAAAAACACAAGGATTTTGCTTTTCTATTACCTAGCGATAGCTCTATGCCTGTGGATATCTTCATAAGGGATTACAAAAAATACAAGTTTGAAGATGGCGACAAGGCTATTGTAAAAATAGTTGACTGGCCAGACAAGGCTAACAATCCTTTTGGAGAAATAGTTAAAATACTTGGTACTCCTGGAGATAATGATGTAGAAATGGAAAGCATACTTGCAGACTACAATTTCTCCAACGAGTTCCCTAAAGCAGTTCTTCAAGAAACAAAGAGAATAAAACTTGATATAGATTCCGAACTGGAAAACCGCAGGGATTTCAGAAACATTATGACTTTCACCATAGATCCCAGCGATGCCAAAGACTTTGATGATGCTTTGTCTATTCAGAAAAGACCTAATGGCAACTGGGAAGTGGGTGTTCACATTGCAGACGTTTCATATTTTGTTAAACCTGGCACAGCCCTAGACACAGAAGCATACCATAGAGGAACATCTGTATATCTTGTAGATAGGACTATACCTATGCTACCAGAAAGATTGTGTAACGAGCTTTGCTCTCTACGTCAGGATGAAGACTCTTTGACATTTAGTGCTGTCTTTCAGATAAGCCCAGAGTATGAGATAGTTTCTCATTGGATAGGAAGAACTATCATTCACTCCGACAGAAGATTCACATACGATGAGGTTCAAAAGGTAATAGAAGACAATGGCGGAGAAAAAGCAGAATATCTTCTGCCATTGTGGGATATTGCAAAACATTTCAGAGAAAAGAGATTTGAGAAAGGGGCTATCAAATTCTCCAGCCCAGAGTTTAAATTTGATTTAGATGAAAACAAGAAACCTATTGGTATTCACATAAAAGAATCTAAAGAAGCAAACTGGCTGGTTGAAGAAATGATGTTATTGGCTAACAAGACCGTAGCCGAAGAAATAGGTAAAACAAGAAACAGAAAGGACCCTGTAAAGACATTTGTTTATCGTGTTCACGATGAGCCTAATAGTGAGAAAGTAGATACATTCAAGACTTTTGTAGCAAAACTTGGCTATAACATAGACAATAGAAACAGAAAAAGACTTGTAAACTCCTACAACTCACTGTTTGAACAGGTCAAAGGCAAAGGTCAGGAAACTCTTATCTCTTCCATTGCCCTAAGGACTATGAGCAAAGCCTACTATTCAACCACAAACATAGGTCACTATGGATTGGCGTTTAACCATTACACACATTTCACCTCTCCTATTAGACGTTACCCAGATTTGATGGTTCACAGACTTTTGTTCTCTTATCTTAACAATGGAGAATCTGCAAACAAAGATTTCTATGAAGAATGTTGCGACCATTGTTCTCAAATGGAAAGAAAAGCAGCAGAAGCAGAAAGAGCAAGCGTAAAATACAAGCAGGCTGAATATCTTTCCGACAAGATAGGAGAAGAATTTGAAGGAGAAATCTCTGGAGTAAGCAAATGGGGATTGTATGTTTTGATAGAAGAAAACAAGTGTGAAGGAATGGTAAGAATAAATACCCTTGATGATGATTTCTACATGCTAGATGAAGATAACTATCAAATCATAGGCAGAGATTTCGGCAGAATCTATCAAATAGGTCAAAGGGTACGAATCCGAGTTCAAAGAGTAGATATGCTTAAACGACAAATGGATTTCACTCTTATAGAGGAAGAAGAATAACTCTTCGTTTTATTTTTCTAAAACCTCGTTTTAATTTTCTAACTCTTCGTTTTATTTTCCTGAAACGAAGAGTTTTTTTTATGAACTATAATTCCTTCCAGAAAACAAAGCCATAGAAACAAAAAAAAGAGAGTCTTGAAATCTCAAAACTCTCTAAAACCTTTGTGACTCCAGCAGGATTCAAACCTGCAACCTTTTGATCCGTAGTCAAATGCTCTATTCAGTTGAGCTATGGAGCCGTTGTTTTTCGGTTTGCAAAGATACAACATTTTCTATTCCTACCAAAGTTTTTCTCTATTTTTTTATAATTTTATTGGTATTTAATTTATCCTGCCACCTTTGATTTTCCAAATAAAGCATTCAAAACTTGTGACAAATGAATAAATGTAGGAATAAAAAAAATGATAAAAAAAATGCTTCCCTATTAAAGGAAGCATTTTTTGCAGTATTCAAAAATTATTTTTTGAAATAACGGTTAAACAAACCTTGGAAACCAGCACCGTGTCTAGCTTCATCTTTAGCCATTTCATGAACTGAATCGTGAATAGCATCTAGGTTAAGTTGTTTTGCTATTTTAGCTATTTCCATCTTACCTTTGCAAGCACCTTCTTCTGCAAGCATACGTTTTTCTACATTTGTCTTTGTATCCCAAACAACTTCACCCAACATTTCTGCAAAACGAGAAGCATGGTCTGCTTCTTCATAAGCATAACGTTTGAAAGCTTCTGCTATTTCTGGATAACCTTCTCTATCTGCTTGACGGCTCATAGCAAGATACATTCCTACTTCTGTACATTCTCCTAGGAAATGGTCTTTCAATCCTTGACGTACAAAATCACCATCAGCACCTTCTGGAATAGCACTTGCTATACCTAGTTCATGTTCTGTTACAAACTGAAGAGCTGCGCCTTCTTCCATTTTCTTAAACTTAGTTCCAGGAACTTTACATTGTGGGCAACGTTCTGGAGCTTCTTCTCCCTCGTGTACATAACCACATACAGGGCAAATCCATTTAGCCATAATCTTATTTTTTTAGTTTGTTATTTCCTTAAATTCCTTTTAGAACATCTTTAACTGTTCTTGAAGACTTTCCAGTTTAGATATACAATCTGCAAGTTTCTTTCTTTCCAATTCTACAACCTTTTCAGGAGCATTGTTTACAAATTTTTCATTAGAAAGTTTCTTTTCTACAGATGTTTTGAAACCTTCGTAGTATTTTATCTGTTCGTTGATTTTCTTTATTTCTTCTTCCTTGTTTACATTGTCTGTCAAAGGAACAAACATTTCTGTTGTTCTTACCATAAGAGCTACAGCTTTGTCTTGTTTGTCTGCTATAAACTCTACCTTAGACAAGTTTGCAAGTTTTGTTATTACGCTTTCGTATTTTGCTATCAATGCTTTTGAATCTGACTCCTTAACATAACATTCCAAAGCATTCTTTTGAGGAATATTCTTGCTGCTACGAAGACCACGGATAGCAGTGATTATTTCTTTTACAAAAGCAAATTCTTCATCCATTGGGTTTTCTGCTTGAGAACACTTTGGATATGAAGTATTCATAATGTAATCATCCGCTTGTCTTTCTCTAATATAGTGATAGATTTCCTCTGTAACGAAAGGCATAAACGGATGAAGTATCTTCATCAATGCTTCAAATATATCCAATACAGCTTCGTATGTTTTTCTGTCTATAGGTTTCTGATATTCTGGTTTTATGATTTCCAAGAACCAAGAGCAGAAATCATCCCATACGAAACTATATATATTCTTCAAGCTTTCGCTAAGACGATATTTTGAGAAATCATCTTCTATACTTTGCAACATTACATTCATTCTTTGATAGAACCAGTCTATCGCAAGTTTTGAATGTTGAGGTTGTTCTATTTCCTGAACATCCCAACCTTTTACTAAACGCAAAGCATTCCATATTTTGTTTGTGAAGTTTCTTCCTTGTTCGCAGTAACTTTCATCAAATGGCAAGTCATTACCTGCAGGAGAAGACATCAACATACCCATTCTCACACCATCAGCACCATATTGGTCAATCAACAATAGAGGGTCTGGGCTATTGCCAAGAGTTTTAGACATCTTTCTTCCAAGTTTATCTCTTACAATACCTGTAAAGTAAACATTCTTGAAAGGTATTTCTTTCTTGTATTCCAATCCTGCCATTATCATACGGGCTACCCAGAAGAATATAATATCTGGTCCTGTGATAAGGTCTGATGTTGGATAGTAATAGTTTATTTCTGGGTTATCAGGATTTCTTACTCCATCAAAACAACTCATAGGCCACAACCAAGAAGAGAACCAAGTATCCAAAACATCTTCATCTTGTCTCAAATCTTCTTTCTTGATTTCTGGCATTATTGCCTGTGCTTTCTTGAATGCTTCTTCTAGATTTTCTGCTACAACAACATCTTTGTTTGGAAGATAGTATGCAGGAATTCTATGACCCCACCACAACTGACGAGAAATACACCAGTCCTTTGTATCTTCCATCCAGTGACGGTATGTATTCTTGAACTTTTCTGGGTAGAACTTGATAGTATTTGTTTCTACAGCATCCAAAGCTGGTTTTGCCATGTCTGTCATCTTACAGAACCATTGCATAGAAAGCTTTGGCTCAATAGGAACTGAAGTACGTTCTGAAAGACCTATCTTGTTGTCATAGTCTTCAACTTTTTCCATAAGGTTTGCAGACTGAAGGTCTTCAACTATTTGTTTACGACAATCAAATCTATCCATACCTTTGTATTGAAGGCCATTTTCATTCAATGTTCCGTTGTCGTTGAAAATATTTATGCTGTCTAGTTTGTGAGTAATACCAAGATTGTAGTCATTGATATCGTGAGCAGGAGTAACCTTCAATGCTCCAGTACCAAATGTCATATCCACGTATTCATCAAATATTACAGGCACTTCTCTGTTTACAACAGGAACTATAAGTTTCTTACCCTTAAGGTAAGTGAATCTTTCATCTTTAGGATTAACACATACAGCAGTATCGCCCATAATGGTTTCAGGACGAGTAGTTGCAACGACAACATATTTTGTTTTATCATCTGCAAGATAGTAGCGAAGATAATAAAGTTTTGAGTGCTGGTCTTTATATACCACCTCTTCATCAGAAACTGCTGTCAAAGCCTTAGGGTCCCAGTTTACCATACGAACGCCACGATAGATGTAGCCTTTGCCATACAAGTCACAGAAGACTTTTATAACGGCTTCACTCATATCTTCGTCCATAGTGAACTTGGTTCTATCCCAGTCACAGCAACAGCCCAATTTCTTCAACTGTGAAAGTATTATGCCGCCTTTTTCTTCCTTCCATTGCCAAGCATATTTCAAAAATTCCTCTCTTGTAAGGTCTTGCTTGTTGATACCTTTTTCTTTCAAAAGATTTACAACCTTAGCTTCTGTAGCAATACTAGCGTGGTCAGTACCTGGTACCCAGCAAACATTTTTACCGTTCATTCTTTCTTTTCTGCACAACACATCCTGAATAGTTTCATTCAACATGTGTCCCATATGCAATACACCGGTAACGTTTGGTGGTGGGATAACGATAGTAAAAGGTGTTCTCTCATCTGGTACAGAGTGGAACAATTTTTTATCCATCCATTCTTTATACCATTTTGCTTCTACATTTTTTGCAATATACTTAGATTCTAATTCTGCCATATAGCGTTTTGTTTTTCTCTGTTTATTTGGTTGCAAAGATACAAAATAATAATGAGAAAATAAATCTTGATAATAAAAAATTAAAACCTCGTTTCAGGGAAATAAAACTTGATAATATTTTCGTAACTCTTCGTTTTAGGAAATTATTTCTTCGTTTTATTTTTCAGCAAAGAGAAAAGAAATATTTTGGCACAAAATTCGTTAAGAAATATATAAATAAAGAAAAAAAAATCACAAACTATGAAAAAGATTGTTTTAAGTCTGGTTTTATTATGCCTTGGTTTTGTAGCAATAGCACAAACCGAGATTCACAGCAAAATGGAGAAAGTAACAGTTTATCCCAACAGTGCATTAGTAGAAAAAAGTATTGTGGTTAATCTGCAAAAGGGAGAAAACAAATTCATAATCAAAGATAACGCCTCAAATGCTGAGAACATACGTTTTCAGTCTTCTGATACATGGTTTATAAGTTCTATGTATGTAGAGCACACATCAATACCAAGAGATGAATCTTTGAAAAAGAGACTACCACAAGCAGTTTTTGCTCAATACACAACCCTTAACAATAAATTGGAAGACTATAACGCAAAGATAAGAGATTGCAATAGTCTAAAGAGTATTCTTTACACTCAAAGAGAACAACTTTCCAATATCCTTAGAGTAGATTCAGTCAAGAATATGAAAGATTTCTTCACTTTCCAGAGAGAAGAATTGGTAAAAATAAACTCTTTAATAGACAAGACAAGCAAAGATGTTAACAACTATTCTTATCAAGTTTCTCAGGTAACTGAGGAAATAAACAATCTGTTAAGAAAACACCTTGGCGGAAGTTACGTTCCTGACTACGAAAAAAACATAGTAATCAATATTTATTCAAACAAAGCATTGGCTAACGAAAAGATAGACTACAATTATTTGGTATCTAATGTATTTTGTGCTTATTCCTATGATGTAATGCTTGACGAGGATTTGAATCGTGCCATTTTCTCTCTACAAAACAATGTTTCTCAATACACAGGAGAAAACTGGCAAAACTGTGAGATAGTATTTTCCACATCAAACACTGGATATGCTGGATTTGATAGAGTACTGAATCCATACTACCTTGATTATGAACAAGCACGTGCTCTCTACAGCATAGACAATGCACGAGCAAACACTTATGTTAAGAAAGAGCCTGCAAACAAATCTGCAAGACTGAAAGAAGTTGCTACTAGTATTGATGGCTATGTAAATGTTTCCAATATGCAGAAATTCTCTTTATCTAACGAATTCACATTAAACACAAAACAGATAATTGCCTCAGGAGAACAGCCTAACATAATTCCTCTGCACAAGGATACTACAAAAGTTTCATTTGCAAGATACTCTACTCCAAAGAACGAAGAAAAAGTCTTTTATACTGCTTTATTGCCAGACTGGGAAGATTTAGGATTACTAGATGCAAGCTGCAACGTATATCTTAACAACAGATTTGTATCAAATTCTGCAATAATAACTTCAGGAGCTGCTGACACTATGCGTTTCTCTGTAGGAGAAGACAAGAATGTAAAAGTCAGTCGTAAAGTTAGAAAAATGACTCCAGACAAGAGCGGATTCCTTTCAAAAGAAATAGAAGAAACCGTAAACATCTCTCTTGTCATAAAAAACACCAAGAGCGAGAAAATCAATATTTCTTTAAAAGACCAAGTTCCTATTTCATCCAACCCAGACATAAAGATAACAAACATAGACCTTGCTAATGGAGAAATAGATTCAAACTCAGGCATAGTACGTTGGAGTGTAGATCTAGATCCAAGAGAAGAAAAAACAATCACATTCTCTTATACAGTAAAATACCCAAAAGGTCATAGAATTATTTTGAATTAAGAACAGTAAAAAATAGAAGGCCGTTTTAGTCTAGCGAAACGCCGTTTCATTCTGCTAACTCCTCGTTTTAGAAAAATGAAACGGCGTTTTATTTTACCCTTTTGAAATTGAAATATCTGTTACACCTAGCAAACAAAAAAAAGAGGCAATCAAAAACAGACTACCTCTTTATCTTTATTCTTGAAGAAGATTATCCAAGATATGATTTCAAAATCTTGCTTCTTGATGTGTTCTTCAATCTGCGAATAGCTTTTTCCTTTATTTGACGTACTCTTTCACGAGTAAGGTCAAACTTCTCACCTATTTCATCCAATGTCATAGGAGTATATCCTTCCAATCCAAAGAACATCTTCAAAATATCAGCTTCTTTTGGTGTAAGTGTTGAAATAGCACGATTGATTTCTGTTTTCAAACTTTCATACATCAATTCACTTTCTGGAGTTGTGTCGTCATCTGAACGCATAAAGTCGTACATATTATTGTCTTCGTCACTTGCCAAAGGTGCATCCATAGAAAGATGTTTACCTGTATGACGCAAACTTTCTCTTACCTCATCGTCTGAAATATCCAACGCAGCTGCTACTTCTTCGTGGTTAGGAGTACGTTCATACATCTGTTCAAGTTTAGCATATTCCTTGCTAATCTTGTTCATAGAGCCTATCTTGTTCAAAGGCAAACGAACTATACGGCTTTGTTCTGCCAAAGCCTGAAGAATACTTTGACGTATCCACCAAACTGCATATGAAATAAATTTAAAACCTCTTGTCTCGTCAAATCTTTGCGCTGCTTTTATCAAGCCAACATTACCTTCATTGATAAGGTCTGGAAGAGACATACCTTGATTTTGATATTGTTTTGCTACAGAAACAACAAATCTTAAGTTAGCCTTTGTCAGTTTATCTAGCGCTTGCTGGTCACCTTGTTTGATTTTTTGAGCCAAAACAACTTCTTCCTCTGGAGTAATCATATCCAAACGACCTATCTCTTGCAGATATTTGTCCAATGATGTTATCTCACGATTTGTAAGCTGTTTTGAAATCTTTAATTGTCTCATATTATATCTCCTAAAATAAAAACTATTGTTTCGTATTTCCTAATACGTTAAAATCGAATAAATGTTGCATAGAGTTTGAAAAAAATTCATTTTTTATTTCCTATACAACTTATCACGTTCTATCATTTCCCTCACATTATCTGGAAGAAGATAGCGAATATCCATTCCCTGCTCTATCAACTTTCTTATGTAGGAAGAAGATATGTTTATAAGTGGAGCATCAACCATATGAACGTGAGAATGCTCTATCAATGGAGTGTATTCGCTCTCCTCTCTTGGGTATACATATATATTATACAAGTCCATTATTTTTTCATAATCTTTCCACTTATGAAAACTACAAAGATTATCCTCTCCTATTATTAAAGAAAACTCCTTATCTGGATATCTGGTTTTCAGCACCTGCAATGTGTTGATAGTATAAGATGGTTTTGGTAAAGAGAATTCCACATCACTGACAAAGAAATTTTCATTTCCTTCTATTGCCAGGTTGACAAGATTCAATCTTACATTGTTGTCTATCAATATATTTTTACTCTTCAATGGGTTTTGAGGAGAAACAACAAACCATATCTTATCCAAATCGGTTGTCTGCACAATATGATTAGCCAGTATTAGATGACCAAAATGTATAGGATTAAAACTACCAAAATACAAACCTATATTCTCTTTCTTTTCCATCTAAGTCTTTTTGTTTGTGTATGTACCTATACGCAAAAAAAGAGAAAAAGTTTATGAGTATCAAAAAAATATTCATAACTTTGCAGACTTGATTTGTAAAAAATAATAAACTTACCAATTATATGAAAAGAACAACCTTGATGAGTATTCTGTTGATGACTTTAGTCATTTTGTCATCAACTCTTAATGCTCAAAACTTCAAAAAACAGACTTACAAAAATGACCCTATGAATGCCATTCACTACACTCTTGACAATGGCCTTGAAGTCTTTTTATCTGTAAACAAAGACAAACCTAGAATCCAGACTTACATAGCTGTAAGAGTCGGCAGCAAGAATGACCCTAGCGAATCAACAGGTCTTTCTCACTATCTTGAACACCTTATGTTCAAAGGTACAACACATTTTGGTACTCTAGACTGGAATACTGAAAGCAAATACATAAAAGAAATTGAAAAACTTTACGAAGTTTACAATCACACAACAGATCCTGCTAAGAGAACAGAAATCTACCACAAAATAGACTCTGTTTCTTACATAGCATCAAAATACGCTATTCCAAACGAATACGACAAAATGATGTCTATGATAGGCGCTCAGGGAACAAACGCTTTCACAAGCAATGATATGACAGTATATCAGGAAAACATTCCTTCAAATGAACTTGAAAGATGGTTAAAAATAGAAAGCGACAGATTCTCAAATCCTGTATTCCGTCTATTCCACACAGAATTGGAAGCTGTTTATGAAGAAAAGAATATGAACATGGCTAACGATGGCCGCACAGTATTTGAACAGCTTAACCTTGCTCTTTATCCAAATCACCCATACGGAACACAGACTACAATAGGTACTATCGAACATTTGAAGAATCCTTCTTTGGACAATATCAAGAAACACTTCAACAACTACTATGTTCCAAACAACTATTGTATCTCTCTTAGTGGAGATTTCAACCCAGATGAAGCAATCAAACTTATAAACAAATACTTTGGTGGTATAAAACCAGGAAACATTCCTGCATTCAATTTCAAGAGAGACGCTCCAATATCTTCTGTAAAAGAGGTAGAAGTTTGGGGATTGGAAGCAGAAAATCTTAGAATAGGTTTCCGTATCGATGCTGGTACTGGTTCTAGAGAAGTTATGCTTGCTACTCTTATTGATGCTATTCTTTCCAACGGAAGCTGTGGTATAATAGACGAAAACATTAACCAGAAACAAGCTGCAATGTATGCAGGTAGTGGTGTTCAAGATTTGAATGACTACTCTGCATTCCTTCTTGTTGGTATGCCAAAACAAGGACAAACGCTTGAAGAACTAAGAGCACTTCTACTAAAACAGATTGAAATATTTAAACAAGGCAACTGGGACGAAAGTCTTCTTACTGCTGCTATCAACAACTACAAACTTGGTGAAATGAAACAACTGGAGAGCAACGAAGACCGTGCTATGAATATGGCTAGAGCTTATCTTGCTCACAGAGACTGGCAAGATGTTGTAAACGAACTAGACCAAATGTCTAAGATTACAAAGAAAGAAATACTTGAATTTGCCAACAAACTATTCCAAGAAAACAACTATGTTGTAGTTTACAAACGCCAAGGCGAACAAAGAAACGTACAAAAGGTTGACAAACCAGCCATCACTCCTGTTGTTATGAACAGAGACGTTGAAAGTTCTTTCCTTTCAGAAGTAAAGAATATGAACGTAAAACCTATAGAACCTGTATTTGTAAACTATGACAAAGACCTTAAGAAAGGTAAATTGTCTAATGGTGACGAAATACTTTACGTTCAAAACAAGGAAAACGGCAGATTTGAATTAAGATTCCGTTACGAATATGGCCAACGCTACAACAAAATGGCTGGTATAGTAAACAACTTCCTTGGTCAATTGGAAAGCAAGAACCGTTCTCTTGCCCAGATCAATCGTGAAATGTTTGACATCGCTTGTGACTATAGTATTTCTTTCGGTGGTGAATACTCTACAGTTACTATCTCTGGTCTAACTGAAAACATGGATAAGGCTATCGCAATCGTTGAAGATATCCTACAAAATCCACAACTTAGTCAAACATCTGTTGACAATGCAAAACTTGATATTCTTAAATCAAGAACAAATGCTAAATCACAACAAAACACTATATTCTCTCGTCTTGCTTCTTACGGCAACTACGGAAAAGACGCTTTGAGATATGTTCTTTCAGATGAAGAAATCAACGGAATAACTGCTGAAGATGTTCTTTCCAACCTTAACCTTATGGTTAACCAACCACAGATTGTACTTTACTATGGAAGCATGAAACTTAAGGATTTGGAAAAAACATTGAACAAAACTCACAAACTTTCAAGAAACAAGATGGCATTGAGAAAAGATGCTTCTGTTGATGTTCTTCCAACAACAGAAAACAAAGTATTGTTTGTTCACTACGATGCAAAACAATCTCTTTGCCGTCAGTTGACTTCTTCAGAACAGACATATTCTTTGGAACTTAATCCAAAAGTAGACATGTACAACGAATACTTTGGCGGTAGCATGAACAGCATAGTATTCCAGGAAATAAGAGAAAAACGTTCTTTGGCTTACTCTTCTTCTGCATATTTCATCACTCCTGGAGAAGTAGACCAGCACTATGTAAATCTTTCTCACATAGGTACACAAAACGACAAACTTATAGATGCTATCAACGCATTCAACGATTTGTTTGACAATATGCCTGTTTCTACTCAAAACTTTGAAATAGCAAAACAATCTCTTATCTCTGGTTATCGTACAGCTCGTACAACAAAAATGGGAATCATCAACTCTTACCTTTCAGACAAGAAGATGAACCGCCCTGCTAACTGCAGACAAGAGACTTACAAAGCTATCCAGAACATGACTATGGATGATATCATTTCTTTCAACAAGAAATACATCAAAGGTCAAAAACGTACAATCGTTGTTCTTGGTAACGAAAACGAAGTTGACATGCAAGCATTGAAAGCTTTTGGCAACGTACAGAAACTTTCACTTGAAGAAATCTTCGGATACTAATATCAAAACATAGTTCTGTTCAATATAGAACTTGATTTTAAAAAGATAAAACGCCGTTTCATTGCAAAGAAATGGCGTTTTATTGTTTTATATGGAAATTTCCTTTTCTTTTATTTCCCTTTTTATAAAAAAGATTGTATTTTTGCATTTCACAACAAAAAGAAGAATATAACTAAACAATAAAAAACATTTAAGATTATGTACACTAATTTTCAACAGTATTTACAAAAAGAAATACAACAAATAAAAGACGATGGTCTTTACAAGAACGAACGTATAATCATCACTCCTCAATCTGCAGCTATCAAAACTCAGGGCGAAGGTGACGTTCTTAATTTCTGTGCTAACAACTACCTTGGTCTAGCAGACAACCCAGAACTTATCCAAGCTGCAAAAGATATGCTTGACAAGAGAGGTTATGGTATGGCTTCTGTAAGATTCATCTGCGGTTGTACAGATATTCACAAAGAACTTGAAAAGAAAATCTCTGACTTCTTCGGTACAGAAGATACTATCCTTTACTCAAGCTGTTTCGACGCTAATGGTGGTGTTTTTGAACCATTGCTAACAGACCAAGACGCTATCATCTCTGACGCTCTTAACCATGCTTCTATCATAGACGGTGTACGTCTTTGCAAAGCTCAAAGATTCCGTTACAAAAATGCTGACATGGAAGACCTAGAAGCTCAACTTATAGCAGCTAAAGATTGTAGATTCAAACTTATCGCTACAGACGACGTATTCTCTATGGACGGTAATGTTGCTCCTCTTGACAAGATCTACGAACTTGCTCAAAAATACAACGCTATGATTATGACAGACGTTTCTCACTCTGCAGGTGTTGTAGGCAAGACTGGTAGAGGTACAACAGAACTTCACAACCTAAGAGGCAAGATAGAAATCATAACTGGTACACTTGGTAAAGCATTTGGCGGTGCTGTTGGTGGTTTCACTACAGGCAAGAAAGAAATCATAGAAATGCTTCGTCAGCGTTCTCGTCCATACCTATTCTCAAACTCTATTCCTCCTATGGTTGCTGGAGCTGCTATCAAGATGTTTGACCTTATCTCTAACGACAACACTCTTCAAGATAAACTTCACGCAAACACAGATTACTTCGTAGCTAAGATGAAAGCTGCTGGTTTCGACATCAAACCTACACAATCAGCTATCTGCGCAGTTATGCTTTACGACGCTCCATTGTCTCAAAGATTTGCTGCTAAACTTTCAGAAGAAGGTATCTACGTTACAGGTTTCTACTATCCAGTTGTTCCAAAGGGACAAGCTAGAATCCGTGTTCAAGTTTCTGCTGCTCACACAACAGAACACCTTGACAAGTGTGTAAACGCTTTCGTTAAGATAGGTAAAGAACTTGGCGTTTTGAAATAAGAAGAATTTTATTTCTACATAACTTAAAGCACCCTACCACAAGGGTGCTTTTCTTTTTTCATATCCCCAACAAAACATCAAATCCCACAAGAATAAAACTTCGTTTTAATTTTCTAACTCCTCGTTTTAGAAAAATAACTCCTCGTTTCGCTCCCATGAAACGAAGACATATTCCTCTAAAATTTGATTTAAAATATCTGCAAGTCCGACTTGTAATATTTGCAAGTCGGATTTGCAGAATTTTACTTCTTCGTTTCAGCCTGACAAAAGCAAGAAATAATCCCGTAAAATATAGT
>JAGHSX010000135.1 GCA_018065645.1 Candidatus Scybalousia scybalohippi | reverse complement strand
ACTGAAACTAAGATTAAAAATTCTGCAAGTCCGACTTGCAGACCTTGCAAATCCGACTTGCAAATATTACAAGTCGGACTTGCAAACATTACAAATCCGTTTTGCAGAAAAATAACTCTTCGTTTTGATATTCCAGAATGAAGAATTACGCTAGCGAAACTAAGAGTTGGAAAGGCAGAATATTCACTGAAAGAAGATAATTTTTAACTATTTTTTTTGACTTTTGTAAATTGTTATCCTATATTTTATTACATCTGGTTGTGTGTAGATTATGTCTAAAAAATTTGGTTAAGTGAAAAATTTTTACTTACTTTGTGACTTTGTTTTGGATAAAAAGAACTAAAAACAACTGCGTATGATATACACAATATGTTTTCTAACTGACTCTTCAAGGGCACAATATAGGGAATATATCGGACTTTAATTAACCTTTCTCCGTTGTATGTATGCTAATTGTATGGTGTACATACAGGGATAGTAGTGTATCTATGCGAAACATAGTATAAGAATTTTATATTTGAAAAAAAGATAAAATAAAAAAACAATTTTAATTAACTTAATTTTATGAGGGGCGGGATGAAGGGGCCGAGGTGGAGGGGGTGATTTTGAGAGGGGTGTCGTCTTTATGACGGCTTTTTTTGTGGGGAAATGAAATGGCCTTTGAGGTGGAATGAGTGGTTTTTGAGGTGGGAATGAGTGGGGGAATGAGTTTTTTTGAGTGATAAACTGGGTAAATAGTTGTTAAATAAAGGTTAAATGAGAGGGGTGTCGTCTTTATGACGGCTTTTTTTGTGTCTGGAGGGAGGGGAAAAAGGGAGGGTGAAAGGGTGGTTTCGGAAGTATGCTGATGAAAGGTTTGAGATAGCAGAGAGAAGGAGCATAGAAGAGGCGGAAAGTTACAAGTATGCTGCTGATGACAGAGGATGCAAGCTCAAAAATTATATAAAATCAATAAACAAAAACAAAAAATCACGGATAAAATGAGTAAAAATTTAGAAGAACTTTTTAACGAAAAAGAACTTGAAGCCATTATTGCAAAAGCAAAGGAAAAAGTTAGAATTTCGGAAGAAAAAATTCGGAAGGTAAGAATCTTAATAGCAGATGCGGAGGCTAAGTTGTCAGTATATAGAAAATTAAAAGAGGAGAAAAATGAAAGAATCAGTAGTAGTAGGAATAGTAATAATAGCAGTATTGCTAATAGTAGTAATAGATGAGATATATTTGAGAATAAAAGAGAAAAAGAAATAAAAGATGTCGTTTGACCTGACGGAGAACCGTCAGGAACAGTGGCAGAGATTAAAGAAAATTTACTATCTTTGCAAGTGAGTAAAAAAGAAGGAACATAATGCCTAAGAGCAAGGAAAATACACTGCAGATGAAAAGGGCTGTAGTGGAGGAACACAATAGACACTATGTGGATGGGGTGACAACATATAAAGGGATATGGAGAAGGTGGATACAGCCACGCTTTTTCATATCCTATAACTATTATATGGACATACTGAGCACACCAGGGCTGAAGGATATGCACAGAGGGGAAGGCTAGTTCTTGGTGATGGAAGAAATGAAGTCGTTGAGCTGTTCTGTAATGACATCTTCTACTATCTTTTTAACTTCTGGAGCATCGCCGACGAACCTACGCTCTGGTATGATGATGAAGGAGCCAACTTTTTTAAGTGCTAAGGCTTTGTATTTCTCGGATTTGGTTTCCTTGTACTTTGCCCAGAAGAATTTCTTCATCTTGTCTGTGACCTGAATCTTTCCTCCCTCGTTGTGAATGTCTGCATACTCTACATCGGAGATGATAGAAACAGAGGAATTAGAGGTCTGAACCCTTAAACTCTTGCGTAAATCACCAGTTTTGACCAATCCATTGTCTGAAGGAGGCCATTTTTTACCAAAAAAAGATTTATTTTCAAAATTTTTATCAAATTCTTCTTTGAGTTCTATGCCTATGGTTTTTAAGGCTTTAGAAAGTACTTCATTGTAATCCATAAAATTTATTTAAAAAAAATATTAAAATGTTTTGCAAATGTAAAATAATGTAATAACTTTGCAAGCAAAGATGAAAGGAGACTTGTTGCTGGACCGTCGTTGGGAGGCGGTATCCTCGCAACAAGTCTCCTTTCATCATTGTATCTTGATGTCGTAAAAGAAAAGGTCTCCTTGATGTGTTTTTCGATATGTGAAAATCACATCTCTACCTTTAAACTCTTTAATCGCTCCATTGTAACGTACTTTTTGTTTGTAGATGCGCTCGATTTTGTCGAGGTCGTGATCTGGTTTGGTTCGATAAATTTTTGCACCAGACTCTATGTAGGTCTCAATATTATTGAGAATATCAACCTTGACATCGAATAAGCCACCACCAGAGAGATTGTGAGTGAAGGACTCCTTACAGAACTTGGCAGTGAGACCATCAAAAGCATCATTCTTTACCTCGTATTTGCCTATAATGTTGTGGCGTCCCCAATCAAGGACATCCTTTCGAGCCTGTCGGTAATTATTGATCTGGTCAAGACAACTATGTATAGTTCGACAGGCTTGGCACATGGAGTTCTTAGGGTTGTAGGCTAACATATTCTTTGAACAGTTGTCGCAGCCAAGCTGAGAAGGTTTAGGTAGGTAAGGGTGACGAGGCGGGAAGATCTTGTGCTCTATACCAGGATTGAAGCGGAAGATGGCCAGAGCGTTTCTGCCCTTGGAATTGTAGGCAGTGGTGGCTTTCTCACCAAAGGCTATGGCAGAGGCGGAGTCTGAAAGAGGGTACTTGGATTTACGCACCTGTACGGCAGTACAGCGGCAGTTCCAGCCATTGGGCGGGAAGTACTTCTTCCAGAAAGGATCTGAAAGAGGGAGGGTAGTATGGTTGAGTAGCATGTGTGATTCACGTACACGCTCATCGCCAGCGGTACGGTACTGGAGGTTGAACATATCGCCGTCTTTCTGGTAATCTGCCCACTGGGCAGCAGAACGAGCAGACTGAGTGGCGAAGTTGTACTCGGCACGCAGGTAGGTCTGATTGTAGGTCTTGTCAATAGCTTTGACATCTTGCAGGAAGGTGTCGAAGGGTTTCTTCTTGCCTTTGTCATCCAGCAGAAGAGCAGAGACGGCAGAGAGCTGAGCGTGTGTCTTGAAGCCAGAGAAGATGAAGACATTGTTTTGCAGCATAGAGCGCATTGCAGACGGCATAGGAGAAGAGCCTATACCTTTTTTCATAGCCTCGGAGAAAGCCTCTGAGGTGGTAGTGATAAGAGGTAGGATGTCTTGATGTGCTAGCATAGAAGGAGTGTATGTGCCATGTGTGTGTATGTACTTGGCAGCAGAGTTGAAGAGGGTGTGCAGACGCTGGAAGATACTACCCAGGAAGGGTGTATCATCGGCGAGAGTGAGAGAGGTGTCGGCATAGAGAGAGTAGATAGCTCTCTGATGCTGTAGTGTCAGGGGTAGGTGTTGGCTACCCCTCAGGCGAAAAAATCTTCTGCGGACAGGGATAAGGTGCCAGGGTCTCGGCGAGGCTGGTCTTTGACAAGCGGAGTGCCATAGAAATCTTCTATATAGTCTGGGTCGAGGTTGTAGCCAGCATTGAGCAGAACCTGGTCAATGGCTATCTTATCTTTGGGTTTGACATTGGGCTTATCAACGACGGCGATGGTATAGCCATCAGGTATGTTGAAACCTTGAAGACGAAGGACAGGCAGAAGGGTATCATTGAGCCAGTCTGTAAGCTCGGCGATGTCTGCCTGCTGAACAGTCTCGAGAATCTTAAGATGCACCTCTGCCTGAGACTGAGAGGAGCCATCTTCTGTGGTCATGGTCTGTCCAAGGACACGCTTGGAGATCTCGGAATTGACGGCTTTGACTTTCTCAAGATAGATATGATAAGCATCTTTGTGTTGAGATTCATGAAGTTCTATGTCGGTATTCTTGTCGAAGATAGCATAAGAGGCTGCGCCCATGGTCTCGAGCCACTGCTGGAGGTCGTCGTGGTGCTTCTGTGTGTTGATAGCAGTGCGGGCGACACGGATAGGCAGACCGAAGATTTGCTCAAATTCGTCCCAGGAAGCCCAGGAGTGACGCTTGTAGATAGTCAGCGGTGCTATGGATTCAAGCAGTCCTATCTTGTTGGTGCCAAGAGAGGCGAAGACAAAATAGGAAGGGAAGTCTGTGTAGGTGATATGCTCACCAGAGGTGTCCATAGGGTTGCGAACTATGATACCACGCTCGGGTATGACGTTCTCACGATGTATGGAGATAACCTGTCGGTGGAGAGGGTCTGGAAGGGAGTCGAGGAAGATGAGCGAGTAGCCATAGAAGATAGACATCATAGCTTCACGCACGATGTCACGGAACCACTTGCCCTGTATAAGTTTGGAAAGGTCATTGTCTGTCTTTTCCTGTGTGTCACGAATGATGAAAGCCTTGTTAAGAATAGGCAGAACACGCTGAGATTCTATAGCACCAGAGAGGTGATTGTCGAGCATAGAGTCTTTGTAGAGTTGCTGGAGTTGATAGGTAGTAGGGTAGAAAGGATTGTAACGAGCGGCACGAGCCTCGAGCCAGTCGTTGATCTCGTGAGCATACAAGGATTCCATAAGATGGAAATAGTCCACCTGCACAGTGGTGGAGGTGGAGGTATCTTGGAAATTTGGTTTATTCACAGGTTGCTTGATTTGTTTTTTCTTTGCCATAATGCTATATTTTTTTTAAAGGGTTAATATCTTGATGGATAATGGGTGCCACCGCCGAAGCGCACATTGCCAGAGGTGGCAGGGTCCTGATTGTCTGGCTCTGGTCTAAGAGGCAAGGAGTTGTCTGATAGAGTGCCAGTATTGAGATCACGCAGCCACTGCATAGCAGAGGCGTATCTCTCTGTGGCTACCTCGTTGGCAGAATCGTGTGTGTGTGAGCGGTAGAGCTCATAGACGATGATGTCTTTGAGGTATTTGAGAACGGTGAGATTACGCTCTGAGCCAGTGGCGGAGAAGATGGCATCGGTGTCGTAGTAGGTGGACAGGTAGGATGTCATCACAGCGATAGACTCACGGATGATCTGCTCTATGATATGGTCCTCACATGATGTAAGAGCATCAGCGAGGGACAGCGGCATAACTGTAATAAGTTCTTCTTTGGATGTAAACATAATAATAACTATTTTTCTATTTTTTAATATTTTGATTTTCGTTTTCTGGTGCCTATGATAGGGCGGAAAGATGAGCCAGTATATTCTGCAGAATAGTTGGCACGGGCATTACCTATAGCTTCAGCAAGGGCATCAGGGAAGTCGTCGTGTGTCTTGGAACCTTTCTCGAAGGAGAAAAGCTGATGTGAGGCTTCATTCCAGTCTGGGTGGTCGAGAATCTTCTCTGAGAAGAAGAGCTGACCAGAGATGAGAGCGGAGCCAAGGGTTATGGAAATCTTGGTATATTTGTCTGTAGAGTTGTGAGTAGGTTGAGGAATGATGGAAGCGTGGTAGCGAGTAGCGGCATCTGCCAGGATAGGAGTGTAGATAGCCTGCTGAGCCACGTTAGCATCATATAGAGGCAGGTAGGAAGGGTTGTGTTTTAAGACCTCCTTACCAGAAGAGAAACACTCCTGAAGGGCTACCTCTATGTCGCAGTTGCGACAGAAGATGTCCAGCAGGGTAAGACGAGAGGCTTTGCAACCTATGCGAGCCATGGCTTTGGTGTCGCCTTTGGCAGAATAGGAGAAGTCCCAGAAATCTATGATAAGGTCATACTGCTCCAGAGGCAGTGGTTTGATCCAATGAATCATGGAGGGTTTGAAGAGTTTGCCGAGTTTGACAGGAGTATTGTAATACTCATTGGATAGGGTGGCTTTATCATTTTTCAGCGATTCTACCTTACGCAGGCAGTACTCCCTGGAGAAGCGATCCCAAGAAGGGTGCCAGTCTGTAGAGTCAGGGGATATGTCTGTATAGTATTTGTCTGTCAGGTTGATCTGATAGAGGTGTGATAGAGGGTGACGTATGATATTGTTGTGGCGAGTGTCGATGCGTCGCATGTCGAAGCCTTTACGCTTGAGCAACTCGGATATGAAGCCACCTTCTACGAAGTAGTTGTTGTTGATAATAGTACGCTCAGATGTGAGGGAGAAAGCTCCCTGGATGTCACCAGTAACCTTGTTGGCATATTCCTGACAGAGGTCTGTATTCATAGCACGCTTAGGGTCTTCTATGTCATCGATGGAGACATACTCAAGTCTTACCCCATTGGCACGAAGACCACGAGCAGGCTGGTCTATGCCTAGCGACATAAAGGTGCAGTGGTCGAGAGTCTCGAACTGACCATCAGCCCAGTTGCCGTAGGACTTCTGAGGACCGAAGTCGTCGATGATGCGGCGGTTGTGCTCCAGCTGTAGCTGCAGATCTTGCAGAAGCATGGCGGCACGAACCTCGTTGGCACCTACGACGAGGAAGAAGCGAGCCTTGTGAGACTGCTTGAGCGCAAAAGGGTAGCCAAGGTTTCCATGTGTGGATTTTGCTCCACCACGGAAGATAAGGTTGAAAAGAGTTAGAAAGTCTTTATGATATAGGTCTTTGTATATATCTACATGGAAAGGTGCTGAAGGGTGATCCGACAGCGGTAGAGAGGAACCGACGCCAAAGTAGTAGTCGAAGAACTCGGCGTAGTTCTCTGGTTTGAGCAGGTGTCTGATACGAGCCTCTTTTTGCGAGGAGGTCTCCTGGATAAGGCTATCTACAGAGGCAGAGCGAATAGAGGCTGTGCGCTGCTGGTAGCGTTCAAGGAGAGATTGCAATTGTTTGTTGGTAAGTGCCATAGTTATTTATTCTTAGGTAAGACGGTAAACAATGACATACGAGCAAGGTCGTATGAAGATATGTTGCGACGAAGAACACGCTTCTTGCGCAGGTAGAGCATGCGGTCACGAGTAAGGAGTATAGGTTTATCCTTGATGCGCAGGCAATAGACCTTGCAGTGAAGATGGTTGGCAAGTTTCTGAGCTTTGTAATAGAGGTAGCGATAATATAGTGCTACCAGAATTTTTTTAATGGATTTAATCATAGGTTAAATGGTATTTAATTGTTAATAGATTCATTGGTAATCTCTGTAAGTATCTTATTAGATTCCTCACGGACATGCTTGAGGCAAGAGAGGTTGAACTCCCTTTCAGCCTTGGAGGAGGCGTTCTGAACGAGAAGAGTTAGTCTATCTGTCAGGACTTCAAAAGCCTCGAAGAAGTGTGGCAGACATCTTTTATGATCTGATAGCTGCTCAAAAGCTTTAGCGTACTTGGCAGCTGCATCAGGAGAGATGGAGGGTTTCTCACCAGCTTTGAGCTTCTGGAAAGAGTCAAGGATGGTTTCTCTCATCTCTGACAAGGTGATACTGCGGGCTTTTTTTGCCTGCTCGAAGTTGAGCAAGTCTGCCCACTTATTGATAGTGGTAACACTCATATTGAGCAGGTCTGCTATGGTAGAGCAGTCGAAGCCCTTAACATATAAATCACGAGCTTGCTGACGGCGAAGCTCTGTCTCTTGTTTTGAAAGTTTTGGCATAATTGTATGAATTTTTTTTGTGTGCAAAGTTAGAAAATGGAGAAAACAAAAAGGAAAAAAGTCCGCACGGTCGGAAGAAAATACGCTATCAACGGAAGAAAATCCGACCGTACGGATTTTTTTGAAAAGGAAAAGAAAGCTAATGTATCTTTGCAAGCGAAAAAAAGAAGAAAAAATGAAAGAAAATGAGAGAAAGTTGCCAGAGAAGTTGGAGATAAACTTCGTGATGGCAGATGAAGAGGTGAACAGGAAGAAATGGAGACTGCTATTGAGTGGTCTGAACCTGGAGAACTTTCTAAAGAATCCCATAGCGATAAGACAGCATGACACGTGGAGTGTGCCAGTGGGCAGATGGGAGAATGTGAGAGTGGAGAAAGGACAGCTGTTGGGTACGCTGGTATTTGACAAGAATGACGAAGAGGCGGTGAAGCTGTACTGGAAGTATAAGGATGGATTTATGAATGCGGTGAGCATACATATAGTACCTATAGAGGAGAGTGAAGATGAGTCGCTGCTACTGCCAGGACAGAAATATCCTACGATAGTAAAGAGTGAGCTATTGGAGGTAAGTGTGGTGACACTACCAGGGAATGCCAACGCAGTGAAGCTGCTGAATATGGATGGAAGTGAATACAAACTATCAATAATTACAAAAAAAATGGAAAAGAAAGAAAAAGAAGAAAAAGTACAAGATGTACAGAAGAACCCAGAGATGGAGGCTATGAGACTCGAGCTGGAGAAACAGAAAAAGATCAATGTGAAGAACCTGCTAGCGATACACAAGAGTAGAGGTGTGGTAGGAGAAAAGGAAGTAGAACATCTGGAAAAGCTGGCGATGCTAGACTATGAGACTACTGAGATGATGCTACAAGCTAGAGAGGTGGTAGAAGGAAAAGAAGAAAAAGAACCTTCTGAAAAGAAAGGGGAAGGCACAGAAGGCAGACAGCTGGCAGAGGAACTGAAAAGATTTCAGCATGGCGAGAAGCAAGAACAGCAAGATGAGAGAGCAGGCTGGACATATCTGGACTGGTATAAGAAAGACCAGAAGGGATTGCTAAGCATGCAGGAGAAAGAACCTAAGAAGTATGAACAGCTGGTAAATAGCTGGGAAAAAGAGTGCAAGAGTAAAGGATTGAACCTAGGTGAATAGTAGATAACAAAAAAAAGAGAAAAAAGATGAAAAAAGAAAGAATGAAGAGTGTAGTATCATGGATGCTACTGGTGGCTGTAGTAGCCGTAGGAGTGGTAATGGCAGTGATGGGTCATGATGTGGAAGAAGTGGGGGGAGTGTCATTGGCACTATCACCATTGGCAACACAGAAGAGTGTCTTCTTGTCAAGTCTGAAGGAAGAATATGAGAAGATAGACACATGGCTGAATAATGCAGAGGATTTGTCAAGCTTTGTGACAGATGCACAGGTGATAAACTTTCCTGAAGGGGGAGCGGACCCAGAGGTGTATAAGAATACAACAGAAGATATAGACAGTGTAGAACCAGAAGAGACAGTACATAGTGAAGAGCTGGATGTGTACGACTCACAGAACTACAAGATAAGAAATATCTGGCTGCATGCCTTACCATTTGATAAGATAAAATACTATACAAGAAAGAGTGCTGACAGCATCATAAAGCAAGAGATAAGAGATGCAGCATATAATATAGCTCCAGAAAGTGAAGGAAACAAGACTATCTTCATGCCAACGAGTGGTGCTGCAGACAGTAAAGGATATAAGATGATGACAATAGATGATGTGGTGGCACTGGCACAGAGAGCTGACAGAATGCACTTCCCAGAAGGTAAGAGAGTGCTTGTACTGCCTAGTGACTGGTGGTGGGAACTGGTGAACAGCAATACCATACTGAAAGGACAGCTAAGCTATCAGCAGAACAATGGTATCATAGAACCTAAGGTGGTGAACTACTATGGTATAAAGATAGAAAAGAGCATGGGCGATAACCTTGGCTTACAAGTTAAGAAAGAAAATAGTACTGTCGAAAAAGATGAACAAGGAGCAGTAAATGGATTGCCAGCAGCACTATTCTTCTGTGGTCAGGAAGTATATAGAGCAGGTGGCACTATGGAGATGTTCTACAAAGACAAGAGTGTGAACACAGAAGGCAGAGCATACGAGATAGGCTTCCAACACAGATTCAAGGCAGGATGTCAGATGAATGGTCATAGATACACTGGTCTAATCTATAAAGAATCAACTAACTTAGCAGGCTAAGAGATGAACTACCAAGCAGAGATATACAAGAGTGTCGCCAAGTGTCTGAAAGAATATATACCAGAGATAAAATGGATAGATATAGAGAAAGACCAGCTGCAGAGGGAGAGAGAAGAGTTTCCGATGCCAATGCCTGCGGTACTGATAGGTGTAGGCGATGTGGACTGGAAGACTGCCACTGGGAAACAGTATGGCGACATAGAAGTAGAGATACAGGTATATCTGGGGCGAGGTGAGGAGACATATATAAGGGCTGAAGGTGTAGAGGGTGCACTGGACAAGCTGGGATGGCAAGATAGAGTCTATGAAGCTCTGGAGAGAAGGAGTGGAGAGACCTTTACAGGAATGACACGAGTGGCTACAAAAAAAGCAGAGTGGGGCAAAAGATATGTAAAGATGGTGAGCCGATACAGATGTACAGTGCACCAGCCAAGGCCTAAGAGATATAATAAATAGAGAGAAATAAGATGAAAGAGAAAGAAGAAAAAGTGCCAGAAAAAGTAGAAAAAGAAATGGCGGAGAAAGAAGAAAAAGACAACTCACCAAAGCAGGAAATGGCGGAGAAAGATATGCAGCTAGAGGCTAAGGAGGTGATGAGAAAAGAGGGCATAAAAGTCGTGTATAAAGTAGGTGAAACCTGGTTTAAGAGAGAGACAGATGCCAAGAACTGTGCTAAGAAGAGAAAAGGCAAGGTAGAGAAATACGAGGCATAGAGAAAGGAAGCGGTGTAGCCATGGAAGTAATGGAAATAGTGAACTATCTGCTAGGAGGCTGTGGAATGGTGAGCACTGTGGTAGGAGTGATGACAGTGAAGGCCACTAGGAAAAAGGCAGATGCAGAAGCAGAGAGTGCCGTGGCTGACACAGAGCAGAAAAATATGTCGCTTGCCAGAGACTATGTAGATGAGTTCAATGAGAATATAAGAGATCCTCTGATGAGAGAGGTAAGAGGATTGAGAAGAGAGATCAAGAGTCTAAGGAATGCAATTAACAAGATTAAGGATTGTCCTCATGCTAATGACTGCCCTGTCAATAGTGAGTTGCGCAAGCAACAAGACAGAGAGGGTGAGCAAGAGAGAGGAAATCAGTCAAAGGTATAGCTCTCAGAAGCAAGATAGTATAGTATATCGGGACAGTATATGGTATAGGGTAAAGGGAGATACGGTGTATGTGTCACAGGTAAGATATACGGACAGATGGAAGGTGGATACGCTGAGACAGATGGATACTATCAGAGTGGAGAGAGAAAAGGAGATAAAAAATGAAAAGATAGAGAGAAAGGCAGACTGGAAGAAAACGATAGTGGCAGCGATAGTGTTGAGCATGTTGCCAATAGTAGTGAGAATAGTAAAAAGGATAAGAAAATGAGTACATCAATAAAGATAGAAAGAAGAAATGGAGGCATAAAACCTGTAGCTGCGAGCAATGATGGGTTGAGTGCCTTGGTGTGTTATATACCACAGGAAGACATACCAGAGGGTATGACAGAGGTGAAGAGAGTATCAACATTGGAGGAAGCAGAGATGTTGGGCTTTACAGATGACAAGCAGACGTATAAGGGTGCAATATATTATCATCTGAGAGAGGCATTCAGAGTGAATCCAACGCTGAGAGTATATCTGGGGGTATATGATAACAGCAGTGTAGATTACACAAAGATAAAAGAGGTGGTGAATGCGTCAAAGGGCGAGGTAAGACAGGTGGTGGTCTATGACCCAGAGACGATGATAAGCAAGAGTGCTGTGACCAGCATGGTGATGGTGGCTAACGAGTTGGCGGTGGATGACAAGCCAATGAGTGTAGTGTATTGTCCAAAGATAGCAGACCACAATGCTCTGCCAGATATAATGACAGAAGGCTATGACAGAGTAAGTGTGTGCATAGGCGAGGATTTAGACACAGACAGCATAGCAGAGGACTACAGAGAAGCAGAACTAGTGGTAGGAATGGCAGGAGTGATGCTAGGAGTGGTAAGTAAAGCAAAGGTGAACGAGTGTATAGCCTGGGTAGCTAACTTTAACACAGGCATGGGAGTAGCAGGTCTGGTAGATGGTACGAAGTACCAGGATATGACAGTATCTGAGAGAGAGGCACTGGAAGAGAAAAGAGTGCTGTATCCTAAGATGTATGTAGGCTATGAGGGAGTGTATATGAATGACTCCTACACTATGGATGTGGAGAAGAGCGACTACAATGCGATAGAGAGAGTGAGAACGATGGACAAGGCTGCCAGAGGTGTAAGAAGTTATCTGTTACCGTATGTGGCAGGCAACATAGAGATAGATGCGCAGAGTGGACAGATAGCCAGAGACAGTGTAGAGATGCTGAAGAATGAAGGCAACAGATACCTGGAAGTGATGGAGAAAAACAAAGAAATCTCAGGCTGGAAGGTAGAGATAGACCCAGAGCAGAATGTGTTGGCGACAAGCAAGATAGAGATAGTGATACAGAATGTACCTATGGGAGTATCAAGACATCTGAAGATAGCTATGGGCTATAGTGAGAGTATTTAAAAGGAGATTAACTGATAATTAAAAAGGAGAAAAAAGACATGGAAGGAATGAACAATGGCATACCAGCTATCAATGGAGAGTTGTATGCGTGGGCAGATGTCAAGATAGGCATAGGGGGCACAACCTTGGTGGGTGTGACAGGAATAAAATACTCTGACAAGCAAGAGGTGGCAAAAGTATATGGAGCAGGGAGATACCCTGTAGGCTATGGCAAGGGCAGGATAGACTGCACAGGCAGTATAACATTACTGAAGGAAGAGCTGGTAGCTTTGCAGAGTGTGGCACCAAATGGGAGAATACAGGATTTGCCACTATTTGACATAACGGTGAGCTATCTGCCAGAGAGTGGTGTGATAACTACAGATGTATTGAAGAACTGCAAGTTTACCGAGAATAAGAAAGAACCTAAGGAGGGAGATACCTCTATAAGCAGTGAGATAGAGTTAATGATAATGAATATCAAGTGGGGAAACCCAGTACAATAGAAAGACAAAAGACATGGAAAAACAAGAAAAAGAACACATAGGACAGGCGACATCTGAACAGGTGAAAGCATGGAAAAATCAGTACAGAAGAGTGTGCGAGGTGGAAGTAGAGGAAGAAGATAGAGTGTATCATGGCTACTTCCACACTCCAACGATAAGCACGCTGAAGGCTATGGGGAAGGTAGGACAGAAGGATGAGATAGAGGCTGCGGAGATAATGGTCAAGAACTGCTGGATAGGGGGCAGTGAGGTGATGAAGACGGATGGCTACCTATTCTTGAAGATGGTAGAACAGCTGGCGAAACTGACAGGCGAGAGTCATGCAAGACTAAAAAACTTGTAGAGCGTCATGCTTTGAGGGTAGAGGATAGTGAAGACTTCCTAGAGAAGGGTGACGCAATAATAAGGTACACATTTAAAGAAAAACCTCCAGAAGATATGGAGGAATGGTCAAAGGTGTATAATCAGGCTGTATATATAGAAATGTGGAGACTGAGGAACATAGCAGAACTATTCAGAGAATAGATGCTATTTATCATCATCATCAAATAGAGGGTATTTAAAGACTGCTATTGCAAACTTAACACCAACGATAATTACGCCTAGGACAAACATGAAAAAAAAGACAGGCGTAATAATATATCTCACTATAAAATATAGAATATCTAAAATCATAATGCAAAGATAGTAAAATGGCGGGAACAAACCAAATATTATTCCAAATAAATGTAAATGGTAATGCTAATGAGGTGGTGGCACAACTGACCCAGAATATTAAGGGGTTGAAGGTTACCACCAATAGTAGCATAAATAATATAATTCAGAAATTTGGATCATTATCCTTGGCCATCAATCAATCATTGAAAGTGGTGGAAGGGGTGGTCAAAGCTATGCAATCAATAAATGAACCTGCCAAAGCCTTTGACTCATCACTGCAGGAGTTGAGTGCGATAACAGGTGTAGCTGGAGAAGGTCTGGAGGAGATAGGGGACATGGCTAAGGATGTGTCTAAGAGATTTGGCACAGATGCTGCGCAAGGTGTGGAGAGTTTCAAACTGCTATTGAGTCAACTATCACCAGAACTGGCGAAGACACCAGAGGTGATGAAGAAGATGAGCGAGAATGTGGCTACCTTGAGTAAGACGATGGGAGGCGACACTACAGCTGCAGCACAGGTATTGACAACAGCGATGAATCAGTATGGAGTATCGATGGAAGATCCTATAGAAGCGGAGAGAGAGATGGCCAGAATGATGAATGTGATGGCTGCGGCTGCTAAGGAAGGGTCAGCGGAGTTGCCACAGATACAGGAGGCGCTGAAGCAGAGTGGAATGGCTGCTAAGAGTGCAGGAGTATCATTTGAGGAGACGAATGCTGCGATACAGGTATTGGACAAGGCAGGAAGAAAAGGTGCCGAGGGTGGTGTAGCATTGAGAAATGTGATGAGCACGCTGGCACAGGGAAGGTTCTTGCCTAAGGATGTGCAAGAAGAACTGAGAAGAGCAGGGATAAATGTGAATGTGCTGACAGATAACTCTAGAAGTCTAAAGGACAGGCTGGAGGTATTGAAGCCAGTACTGCAAGACCAGGCATTGTTGAGTAAGCTGTTTGGCAGGGAGAATGCAGCGAGTGCTATGGCTCTGATAGGGAATACACAGGCCTTGGAGGCATACACTAAGGCGGTAACAGGCACCAACACAGCGACAGAGCAGGCAGCGACGATAATGCAGAGTTATGAAGAGAGACATAACAGACTGCAGGCGCAGATAGAGGCATTGAAGATAAAGATATTTGACATAAGTGGTGGTATATCCATGTATGTTCAGACTATAGGGGAGATGATAATACCTCTGGGGCAGTTGTATCCAGTGATACAGATGCTGATTGCTAGCTTCAAAGGGCTGAGGGCAGGGATAATGCTGATAGGTCCAGCGTTTAAGGTGATGAGTGCTGGAGCGGTATCTGCCTGCAGAAGTATAGGGGTGGCGATAATGAACATACCTGTAATAGGGTGGATAGCTGCACTGGTGGCAGCACTGGTGGCAGCGTTTGCCTACTTCTGGAACACCAGTGCGAAGTTCAGGGCAGTGGTGAAAGGGTCCTGGGCGTATGTGGTAAGTATAACGAAGGAAGCCTGGGGAGTATTGAAGAAGATATTTGGAGCATTGGCAGACATGATAAAGGCTGCAGTGAAGCTAGACTTCAAAGGAGTGAAAGAGGCTGCCAAGGGGTTTACGAATGTATTCAAGGATTTTGGTAAGCAGAGTGCTCAGGCGTATAATGATGCTTACAATGAGGAGATGGCCAAGTCCAAGAAGGAAGAGGAGGCTAAGCAGAAGAAAGAGAAAGGAAAGCAGTCGGCACAGGGCAGCAGCAATGTGAAGGTGGAGGATGAGACAGGAGCCGTAAAGGTGAATACAGAAGGGTCAGGTCTGCCAGTGACAGGTGGAGCGACACAAGGAGGCTCAGGAACATCATCTGCAGGAACAGGTGGGGGCTCGGGAGTGAGGACGATAACGACGAATATAGCTAACCTGATAGGGGGAGATATAGTAATACATACGACACAGCTGAAGGAGAGTGCGGCAGAGATAAAAAGAATAATAATAGAGGCGTTGCAAGATGCGACAAATGAGGCTACGATGGTGTGATGGACAAGAGACTAGAGAATATAGCGATGTATGCCACGAGGGTGGCAGGGCACAGGATAAGTTTTTCCACTCAGAGGGAGGAACCTGAGAGAGAGAACAGATATGATCTGCAAGAAGGGGAAGAGAGAGAGGAGTATGGACAGGAGTTCAGGCTGAGAGATAGCCAGAGTGGAGAGGAGTTGAACCTAGATGGAGTGGTGATAATAGACAGTTCGAGAACGAAGAACATAGTATCGACACAGATAAATGGGCAGAGTGCGACGATAAAAGAGTGGATAAACAATGGCGACTACATATTGACATTGACCATAGCGGCGATAACAGAGGGTGATGAGTTCCCAGAAGACAGGCTGAAGGAGATAGTGAAGATGTGTGACAAGAACAGGACGCTAGAGGTGGAGAATAAGTACCTGAATGAGATATTGGGGATAACCAGGATAGTGGTGACAAGTAACAGAACAGCACCAGAGACATGGAAGAGTAACCAGAAGGTGGTGGTGGAGTGTATGAGTGATGAGAGTTATATAATAGAAGAAGAATTACTGAAATAATATGTTGATACCTCAGATAGAGATAAGGATATATAGAGTGACAGATGATAGCCAGGTGAAGCAGTGGGTTATCAGGCATGTGAGTGAGGTGAAGATAAGTGGAGATAGTGACACATTTAGCGACACATGCAGGATAGAGCTAGCGAAGAATATCAAGTGGGCGCAGAGTGAAGAGTGTCCTATAAGGCGAGATGATAAGGTAGAGGTCTATATGGGGTATAATGGAAAGTTGGCTAAGAGATTCAGCGGCTGGGTGAGTGAGGTGAAGGCAGGGGTGCCGACGGTGATAACCTGCATGGATGATGTGTTTTTATTGAGAAGTGTGACGATAAAGAAGAAGTTATATACTAACACCAGCATAAATAAGATAATAGAAGAGATAGTGCCAGCGACAGTAAGAGTGAAGATAAGTGGAGAGATAAAGATATCAAGCTGGCGTACGACAGCAGAGACGGTGGCAGGGGAGATAGCATTGATGGAGGAGAGTTTTCCAATAAAGGCATTCTTTGAGCTGGATGATGACGGGGAACCGACGCTGTATGTGTTTACCTCCTGGATAGATGGGAGAGATAATGCAGGGGAGTTCTCGGAGAGAAAGAACATAATATCACATAATCTGGAGTACAGAAGAAGTGAGGATGTGAAGGTAAGAATAAAAGGGGTGTCACACCTACTGAATGGGAAGACACTGACATATATAGAAGGTGACGGAGAAGAAGTGACCAAGAACTACTATAACCTGACGATGGAAGAACTGAAGGCTATGGTAAAGCAAGAGATAAAGAGAGAGAAATGGTCTGGGCTGAATGGCAGCTTTGAGACATTTGGCATGCCTAAGGTGAAGAAGACAGACACTGTAGATTTGGAGATAGAAGGGGTGAAGAAAGCTAGATATGTGGTGAAAGGCGTAACGGTGAAGTTTGGACAAGGGGGATACAGGCAAGAGATAGAGTTGCAGAGAAAGGTGGTAGAACTATGAGCGAAGTAGGAAAGTATATAAGACAGATAGCAGGCAAGAGGGAGAGTGTAGAGATGGGGGTAGTAAGGAGTGTGGATATGCAGACGATGAGCTGTGTAGTCATGCTGGATGAAGAGGGAGATGAAGTATTGGCGAGTCTGATAGTAGGAGAGAAGAACAGAGGGCTGTGCCAGGTGCCAAAGGAGGGCAGCATGGTAGCAGTACTGATGAAGAATGAGGCACAAGGAGTGGTAGTGATGGTGGAAGAGGTGGAGAAGATAGTAATCAATGGTGGAGAGCGAGGTGGTCTGATAAATATAGAGGAACTGAGAGATAATCTGGAGAAGATGACTAAGAGAATAGATGGGATAATGGATGCACTGAATAACAGTAGTACTGGAGCACAAGATGGTGGAGCATTATACAAGGCACAGATAATGGCTAAGCTGGCAATGATAGTAGAGAAAGAAGACTTTGGAAATATAGAAGATGAGGAGGTAGTACACTGATGAGAGGAATATTGTTGGAAGGCACAGATATACAGGTGAAAGATGGCTACATGGTATTGGGAGATAATACTATGGACATGATAGAGAATATAGTGGATAGTAATAGGGGAGAATGGAAGAATGATGTGTATCTGGGGGTAGGCATCAAGAACATGGTAGCAGCTAACAAGAGTGATGTAAGCATATCACGAGAAGTGGTAGAGAACCTCAAAAGAGGAGGGATAGAATACAAGAAAGTGAAAGTGAATAACGGAGAAATAGAGATAGAGATATGACAATACAAGAGATAAAAAAAGAGATGACAGACGAATGGATGTCTGACAGCAGAGTAAGAGATAAGTGGGGAATAAGAGAGGGGGAGAAATTTGAGGAGAGATTTCCTACGGCATCGGTGGAGAACCTGCTATTCTACATAGTAGCATTGGTGATATGGACTAGGGAGAAATATCACGAACTATGGAAAGAGGATATAGAGGCGACAGCCTTGGCGACGAGGTATGGCACCAGAGAGTGGTGGAAGAAAGTAATACAACAGTGGCAGTATGGTGATGAAGTAGAGATACTGGAGAATGGTAAGATAGGCTATAGAGAGGAGGATGAGAGTAAGAGGATAGTGAGATATGTGGCGGTAGTAGTAGGTGACAGAGAGATATACATAAAGGTAGCCAAAGAAGCAGGAGTAAGGAAAGTAAGGCTGACAGATGATGAAGTGGCGAGTCTGCAGGGGTATGTGAATGTGATAAAGCCTATAGGAATACACGTGAGAGTGCAGAGTATGGAGGCGTGTGAGATAAGTCCATACAATGTAGTGTATATAAATAGCCAGTATGATAAGCAAGAGGTGTTAAATAATGTTAAAAAGGCTATTGAAGAGTATCTGAGTGATGTGGAATTTGGAGGAGTATTGTATAAGTCTAAGCTGGTGGATGTGATACAGAGTGTGAAGGGAGTAGTGGATACTAATATGAACTGCATAATAGAAGATCCAAATCAAGTATCATGGGTAGAAGGCAGATATTATGTAGCGAAGGGAGGCTACTATGAAGTGAAGAGTTGGAATATAAGTGTGAGATATGAAAGAGAGATAGAGTGATGAACTGGGAGAGATATATACTGCAGGCGATGCCTGTAAGGAAAAGAGGAGGGATAAGATATTATCTGTTGATATGGTATCTGACAAGCTGGATAAGGAAGAAGTGGAAAGAAGATAAGGAGTACATAGAGAGTTTGGAAGAGGAATTGAGATATACCTCACAGGTATTGGAGATAAAGGAACTGATAGAAAAGCACTATGGTATAGAGGTAGAGATAGAAGACTATAGAGATGCGAAGTTGAGCTTTGTATATAGTCAGGGAAGTATAGAGAGGACAATAGTAAGCAGCGAGAAGAAAGATAGCTGGTATGTCATAGGCAGAGAAGATGAAGATGCTGGATGGGATTTCAGGATAAGGGTACCAGAAGGAGTGGATAAAGAAAATGTGAAAGCATACGTGAAGAGGTATGTTTTTCCAGGATTGAAATTTGAAATACTATATAGAGATGAATAGAGTAAACAAAAACGGAGAGACAAGGCAGGTAGTGCCTGAGGATTTTAGCTTTCTGTCTGAGGCAGACATGCAGCAGGGCAGAGCAGTGTATAACATGTTGGCGAACATCAATGGTTTTGGGAGAGAGTATCCTATAGTGTTGGATGGATGTAATATAATAGTGACTCATCCAGAGACGAGAGGCACAAGGGTAGTAGTGAAAGAAGGAGTGATACTGTGCAGTGATGGAAGTGTAAGAGAGGTGGAAGAGATAGATGTGACGGTAGGCGGGGTATATACTGAAAGCGAAGTGAATGAGAGGTTGGCGGTGCAACTGGTGGATAATACGGCAGAACCATCTCCAGTGTATAATCCTAATGGGGATAAGGTGGTGTATTGTCATGAAGACCTGGGGGCACAGGTGGTGATGTATGAGAACCAGCTGCCAGCAGAGACTGATAGTCAGAAGATATTGGCAAACTTGTATAGGCTCAAGAGAGTGAGTGAGCTGGCGAGAGATATAGCATCACTGGCGGCAAGAGTAGCGAGATTGGAGGAAGGTAGAGTATGATAGTGGAGGTGAAGCCTGGGCAGTGTCTAGTGGACATAGCTATGATGTATGGCGAAGTGGAAGATGTGGCTGTGATAGCTAGGGAGAATGGGCTGTCATGGGAGCATACCTTTGGAAATACAGGCGTGGTGACAGTGCCAGAGGGTGTGAAGAATGAAAGAAGTGTAGGCTGTATAACTACAGGAATAGAAGGAGAGAGTGAAGGAGAGTGGCTGCTAAAGAGTGGAGAGTATAGTGATGAGGGAGTATGGCAGGACTACAACTACTGGAGAGACTAAAAGACAAAAAAGAAAAAGATGGAAAAGATAAACAATGGCGATAGAGGCTTAGTAGTAAGAGAGAGAATAAATAAGCTGATAGATAAGTGTGAAGGGAATAGTACACTTATAGGAGATATTAAGAAGTTGCATACTGAGAAAAAGAGTAGCATAGTAGATGCTATAAACGAGGTAAATGACAAGATAGGAACATGTGTAATATCACAGAGAGTGGTGGTACTCAAAGAGGAGATAAAGCCAGATGTGATGATAAGAGAGAAATTGCTAGAGGGGGAAGAACTAGCGATAGTAAGGGTGTTGGCAAAGGGGGAGAAAGACCTGTATAAAGATGTGACAGCACAGCTGGAGATAAGATACGGTGTAGGAATAGTAGAGATAGAGAATAATGGCAGAGAGATAGTGCCAGAGGGCTCATTGATAGTAATAAGATAGAGAGATATGATAGCGAGACATAGAATAGGCGACGATGTGAAGGTGCGTCTGAAGATGAGACTAATGGGACAGGAGATAAGTCCTAAAGAGGTGCCATGGGAGGCGCTGATATGGGTAGGCAGCAAGCAGATGGGCATAAAAGGTGGCTGGGATGGAGAGAAAGCCACAGGATATGCACAGGTAGAGGAGGATTATGCTGTGATAAGTGCTGACAGTCCTCAGCTGGGAAGTGGAGAGATGAAGTGTGAAGTGGTGATGTCATATCCTGACAGTGTGCAGGAGGATGGAAGTAGAAGGGTGACGATACCAGTGGTATTGACGATGGAGGAAGAAGAGGGAGAGACAATATCAGGCTGGGTGGATCACACGATAAGAGGTGAGAGAGGACCACAAGGAGAAAGAGGAGAAAGTGGTGTGTGTGTATTCAGTATAGAGGATGGAGATTTGTATGTAACTAAGAGCGATGGGAATGATACTGAATTTGCGATAGAAGGAAATGATTTATATATGTATATCTAAAAAAAAAGAAAAAGAAATGGCAAAAGAAAAGATAAACTTAGGAAGAGTAGTGGGTGAAAGAGGTCCACAAGGCGAACAAGGACCACAAGGCGAACCAGGTCCACAGGGGGAAAAAGGAGAGAGTGCATCTAGTAAGACAGTGTTGATGTTGGTAGAGTATGAAGATGGGACACAAGAAGAATTGTATATGTGTATAGGAGAAAAAGAGGAAGAGCCTGCACCTGAAGAACCTGAAGAAGGAAATGGTATAAGGCTCATGGCTAGTGATACGCAGGAAGTATTGAAGAGAGTAGAACTACCAGAAGTAGATATGACAGATATGTCTAGCTTTAAAAACGTGAAGATAAGCACAGAGTATGATGTATTTGGCAAAAATGATGGTGTTTATGTGATGATAAGGTTTGCTGAACCTGTTAATTTTGGTGGACTAACAATATCTGAAGCTGTAGCTCCTATGTCTATGATGACTGCGAATATGGGAGGTAGATTAGATGGTTTGATGGCGAAAGAAGGTGGAGCTTATACCTTTAAAACGATGGGCGAACTAAATCCAACAGGGACAGAAACGGATAGCTTACCTTCTTATGCAGGAGTGATGGAGATAGCTATTCTGCTGGGAGGTGAAGCTATATCATTATTACCATTTATTGCAGACCCAGAAACCTTTACACAAGTATCAGAAGATAGCTATAATCCAGATACAGATATTGCATTTCTTGACGATAGTGGTTGGGTAATGAATAGATTCCCAATGGTAGAACAAACTATAGAATTTGTAGAATGAAGATAAGGAATAAAGAAGTAAAGTCTTTTCACATAGAGGGCAAGCAAGTGGCTCATGCTTGGATGAATGGCAAGATGATATATAATCATAATAACTTTTATTTCAAGGTAGTCAATGGAGAGGCTACCTTGATTAGAGGTAATTGTGGCCAGAAGGGAATCTTAAGAATACCAAGTTATGTGAAAGATGAGCAAGGGAGAGCATATCCTGTAACTAATATAGAAGGTGGAGAAGCGACAAGCTATGATGCTACAGCCTTTTATAACAATTCTAATATAACTGAAATACATATTCCTGGAAGCGTTAAGAGTATTGGAATAAATGCTTTCTGTGGCTGTGGGAATGTTAGAGTTATTGATATAGCAGAAGGTGTTGAAACTTTAAATGTATGGTCTTTCAGAAATATTCCTGCAGGGTGGTATGATGAGAATGTATATATGACATTAAATATACCAAGTAGTATAAAGAACTTGTCTGTGGCAGGTTGGCAAGGACCTTTTGTGAATAATGGTTACCCAGGAGGAGCAGGCTTTAATCAACAGAAAGGAGTTAGGTGCTATTGGATAGTAAATTTTGCTGAGACGATACAGACGAATACTATACCTACAAGGATGTTTTGGCAATTTGGCACATGCAAAAATTTGATATTCCCTGAGGGTATTGAAGTGATAGAGTCAGAAGCTTTAGCACAGAATGCTTATGGTAGTATAACATTTCCTGAGAGTTTGCAGACATTGAAGAATGCGTTTGGCGATTTCTATGGAATGAATAATATGTATTTCAAGGGGGATGTGCCAGAGGTGCAGGAAGGAGATATAAATGCGTTGAAGGCTCATTTGGCAGGCAAGATATATGTGCCAGCGAAATACTATGATAACTATGTCAATGATAGTATGTGGAGTAGGATAAGTGATAAGATAATGAGTAGATAAACAAAACAAAATATAATATAACTATATGTTATATCGTTAAATAAGTATAAACTTTAAAATAATAACACTATGAAAAAGACTTTTTTGATGCTATTGGTTGTATTTACACTAATAGTACCTCAGTCACAAGCAACTGAGGTTAATGGAAAGAATGCTTGTGAAATGCAGATGTCAAAACTAAATGACACTATCCCTGCAGATGGAGTTTATGTAATGCCTAGTAGGCCTGGAAGAGGTGATTTTATAATCACAATAAAAAATAAAGAAGTTATTTCTTTATTTGACAAAGAGACAGTGACAGAACTAATATCAAAGGTTAGAGATATGAAGTTTTTCCCTTTCTCAGAAAAAGGTGGGGAAGATGCTAATGAATATTCTAGCGAAAATTGTAAAAAAGGATATCTTTTTCATGAAATTTCAGTTATTAACAAGATAGGAGAGGATGAATATCTTTTTTATGCAGTATTGCTAGGTGATATGAAAAAATGTTGGTGTGAGGACACATCAATTGAATAAATATATTGTTTAACAAAAAAAAGAAAGGAAAAATTATTATGGCAGTAGAAACCTATGAAGTTGTATGTAGATACAACACAAAAGCAGACGCAGAAGAGGCTATTAGAGTTCTTGCTAGAAATGGATGGGTTTATAAGCAAAAGTGGCAAGAGGGAGACTATTGGTATGTTAGATACGATGTACCTAGAATAGATTCATCTGTTAACCCAGGAACACCAGGGCCAGGAGCAGGTAATGATGGTCCAGGTCTATAGAACTTGTGCTGCAACTCAAAGAGCAAAGAATCCTCTTTGCTCTTTTTTAATCTTAATTGAATATGACGATAAATAGTAAAGGCATTGCCCTTATCAAGAGCTTTGAGAGTTGCAAGCTGAAGGCTTACAGATGTCCTGCTGGTGTATGGACCATAGGCTATGGTCATACAAAGGGAGTGAAGGAAGGCATGGTGATAAGTCAGGAGGATGCGGAGAAGTTCTTTGATGAAGATATAAAGGATTTTGAAAAGCAGTTAAACAGTCTTCAACTAGCGATTAACCAGAACCAGTATGATGCGCTGATGAGCTTTATATACAATGTAGGTGTGGCGAGGTTGGCGAAGAGTACCTTGTTGAAGAAGGTTAAGGCTAACCCTGGAGATGCTTCTATAAGGCAAGAGTTCAACAAGTGGGTGTATAGCGGCGCACATAAGTTGCCAGGCTTGCAGAGAAGGAGAGCAGCGGAGGCAGACTTGTATTTCAGCTAATGGAATAGCACCTGCTTAGGTGCTATTGTTTTATTTTCTATATTTATGGGCTTAAAATTCCTAATATATTGTTATTTGTCGCATACTATTGTATTTTTGCCTTCTAAACAAAATAAATAATAAGAATATGAACGAAAAAACAAATGAATTTCATCGGATAGTAGCTATTGTGGTAGAATGCTGTAAGATGGAAAACCAGGATAGAGAGGAATTGAAACAAAAGGTAGTAGGTAATTCTAGGGAGGAGCATATCATAATAATGCGATGTATGTTGGCAAGGTTACTGGCTTTTGCAGGATTCACGAATACGAGCATCGGAATAGTTCTACATAAGACGCCGCAGTCTGTCCGGCATTTATTAGATTTAGCTAGGGATTTACGAAATCACAATCGAATGTATCGGCTTGCCGAAGATCAGTCTTTCAGAGAGTACCAAAGGGAGGAGGAAGAATAAAACTTCCTCCTTTTTTATTCCATTTCCCCACATTTGTATCCTAATGTTCGGAAAGTAAGTAACTCGCAAATAACTTGTATAGTAACTATTTTGCCACCCTTGTAATTGACTGTAATTTTGCAACATCGTACGATATGCAAAGTCCGAAGCAGTAAGAGGACAAATAAGAACTCATAAAAATTACAAGTTAAAAATGGCAGAAATGGAAAAAGTTTATTGTGTCGAGAAAGATAATTCGGCACTTACAGCAGCTCTAATGAATAGAGGCAGTGAAAGAGGAGACCTTGTAGAATTGCTGTTGATATTGATGTTTGGCGGTGGCTATGGTTATGGCTTTGGCCGCAATGGCTTTGGTGGTGGCTATAATGGCGAAATAGAAAGTCTAAGAAACCAGATAGCCGACAACAAGAATACAAGTGATTTGATGACTTATTTGAATGGTCATAATGATGTACTTCTTAGTCTAGCAAACAACACTAACAGCAATGTTAATGCAGTAAGAGATGGTATCTGTACAATCAATGCTGTGCTTGGACAGATGTCTGAGAAATTTGGCACAACTAAGGAGGCTATTGCTAACCAAGTTATCATGGGCAACAAGGACATTATGGCAATGTTCAGCCAGTGTTGCTGCGAACAAAAATTGCTTATCCAGCAAATGGGCTATGAAGGTCAGTTGAGAGATCAAGCTAACCACTCTGCAATAATGCAGAGAATAGAACAGTTAGCTAATGGTATTACGCAAGGTTTTTCTGCTACTGCATACGAAGCTCAAAAAAATGCAACAGCAATAATGGCTAACAGTGACAAGAACACACAAAGAATCCTTGACCAGATGTGTGCAGATAAAGCACAAGCATTAAGAGATCTTTTGGCAGAGAAGGATAGAGAACTTTTGCTGTACAAGATGAAGGATTGTAACTAAGAAAGGAGAGAATTATGGTTGAAGTATTAGTTATTCCTCCATCAACGGCTACAGAGCAGGAGTTGGTAGTTGAGATTACAGAAGACATCTGCAAGAGAGTATGTGTGCATGGTGGTTCTCACTTATCAGGGAATGTAAGCTTTGCCGCAAGCACTCCTAGAGTTGTTAATGGCATAGCGATAGTACCTATCACTGCTACAGGAGTTATAGTAGTTAATGGTAATGCTTGCAAGAGTTGTAATACTAAGGTAAGACACTTTAGTGAAACCTTCGAGGTAGCATTTACTGCGACAACAACAAACACTGTGACATTGACAGCTGGCGATGTGAATATCGTAAGATATGATGATGTGACATGCTGCCATACAAGTAAGGCAAAAATGACAACAACTTTGACTGTTACTATTGCCTAAAGGGAATGAGGTAGTTCTGATGGCAGGGCTACCTCTATTTTTTAACTAAAACAGATGAAAAAATGTTATTCAGAGACGTAAAACAAGGATACCCAGTATATTCGATAGAAAAGATGTGTCTGTGAAGGTTGGTAAGGTGACTAATTCGCCACTGCCTCATTTTGATGTAAAGATGGGGTCAAATCAGATGGTTGTTGACCTTAATATTGAGACAGATGGACATACAATATCGTATGTGTTCGCTGACACTGGCGAGGTTGGGTATGCGAATGAATTGGTAATATCTGTCAATAAGGAGGTTATTCTTAGAGAGATTGAGAATGTGGAGAACCAGGCTGAAGAAGCCTTGAAGATGACAGATTACTACAAGGGAGCAGTTAAGAAATGCAAGGAATTGCTGAAGGTTTATTCGCAAGAATATAAGGAAAGAACTGAGGCCGCAGAGCGAATGTCTGCCTTGGAGAATAAGGTCGATAAACTAGTTGAGAGTCTTTCATCTCTAGTGGGTAAGATTGACAAGGAAAGGAGTATAAGATGACATATATAGATATGGTGAGGAGTGCGCCAGAGAAGAGCGAAGAGATAATGTGGCAGAGTGTAGAGGCTGTGAGTGACTTGGTGGAAAAGCTCAAGGTTTCGCATCCAGAGATGGCCAGGGAGTTCCTGATGAAGGAGCATAGCAGGATGTATGGACCTCATTTCAATGAGGAGATGGCTAAGGAGGTGGTCGCTCAGATGTATCACTATAATTCTGCAGGAGAGAAAATCAAAGGTGAGGCTGTGACAGTTCAGGATGCAGAGAGAATACTGGGAGGGATAGATAATGCCCAGGATAAAAGATGGGATGCGTATGTTGGTGTCAATGGGTTCATGCACGACATGGCGAAGAGTGATCTGTCATCAAGGGCTATAATGGAATTGGCTAAGATGTTTTGGTTTGAAGATGAGGATTTTCAGGGTAAAAGCAAGGTGTTTTGGTATTATTCTAGTATGTAATGGTGAAATATAATCAAGCTCCATTGCCATTTCAGGGGCAGAAAAGAAGATGGATAAAGCAACTGCAACAGGTAGCAAAGAATTTAAAAACAGGAGCAGTTGTGATTGATGTGTTTGGTGGAAGTGGGATAGTTAGTCATACAATAAAACAAGCACGTCCAGATTGTAGGGTAATATGGAATGATTATGATAGGTATAGAGATAGACTGGAGAATATAGATAATACAAATGCTATATTAGAAGGGTTAAGACGTATTATTGGAGATTATCCAGATGGAGAGCGAATAGTTGAACCATTGCGAAGTAAAATACTTGGCATGTTGCAAGATTGGAGTAAGAGCGTTCCTGTGGATTGGCTGACTATATCGAATAGTATATGTTTTACGATGAAATATGCACATAGTTATGAAGAATTAGAAAAGATGACTCTGTATAATAACATAACTAAAAAGAATTATGTTGTGAATGGGTATCTGGAAGGTGTTGAAGTTGTGCGCATGGATTGGAAGGAAATTGTAGAGCAATACAGGGATGTAGAAGATGTTGTATTGATTATGGATCCTCCATATATGCTGACAGATGTGTCAGGGTATAGCAAAGAGACATATTGGGGTATTCCAGAGTGTCTAGATGTTGCTGCGTCGTGCTGTGACAAGAATTTTATTTACTTTACGAGTGATAGAAGTGGGATAGAAAAAGTGTTAGATTGGGTGTCGTGTCATGGCGATATAAATAATCCTTTTATGCAGGCTGATAGATATGTGATACAGGTGAGAGGCAAAGCTGTTAATTATAACGATGTGATGTATGTTAATATATGATTAAAGGCTGGTTAAGTGAATATAAAAAAGAGACTATTTTTTGTAGTCTCTTTTTTTCTTTTTTGGCCGTTTCATTTCGGCGGTTATAGAAAAACTTATCAAGAAGTAAGTAAGAAGTTCAACATAAAACTTTATTAAAAGTTCAAGAGTCCGCAAGAAATTGTGGGCTCTTTTTTTGTGCTAGTAGCACGCCAAATACTTTGTTTTAGAAACTAAAAACGAGGCTTTACAATACTGAAACTAAGATTAAAAATTCTGCAAGTCCGACTTGCAGACCTTGCAAATCCGACTTGCAAATATTACAAGTCGGACTTGCAAACATTACAAATCCGTT
>JAGHSX010000034.1 GCA_018065645.1 Candidatus Scybalousia scybalohippi | reverse complement strand
AGATTTCATTTTATTTATCCACTTTTAAAACGGGCGCAAAATTACAAAATATTTACAATATGAGTTATAAAAGTATATTTTTTTAAAATTAAGATAAAAATTTCTTATCGTGTATTACTTTTATTTATATCTTTGCACACCAAAACCACAAATGTAAGTAAGTTGGATTACACATTTAGAACACAAAGTAACCATTTTAGATTACCTTAAAAAAAGAAAATGAAAAACAAATACATTGACCTTATCGAACAAACTTTTGAATTCCCACAAGACGAATTCAAAGTAGAAGACAATGAATTGATATTCGATGACATTCCTTTAATGGATATCATCAAACAATACGGAACTCCTTTAAAAATAACATACTTACCTAAGATTAGTTCTCAAATACAGAAAGGGAAAAGACTTTTCAATGTTGCAAGAGCTAAAATTGACTACAAAGGAACATACAATTATTGTTACTGCACGAAAAGTTCCCACTTTGCATTTGTATTGGATGAGGTACTAAAGAATGAAGTTAACTTAGAAACTTCATCTGCTTTTGACATAAACATCATAGAAGAACTTTACCAGCAAAAGAAAATAACAAAAGAACAATTCATAATCTGTAACGGATTCAAGAGACCTCAATACATTGAAAATATTGCTCATTTGGTTGACGATGGTTTTTGCAACATCATTCCTATCATAGACAATATTGAAGAAGTAGATGTATTGAATGAGCAAATACAATCCAAATGCAATGTAGGAATAAGAATCGCTTCAGAAGAAGAACCTCTGTTTGATTTTTATACTTCCAGATTAGGAATACGATACAATAGTATCATTGACTTTTACAAACAGAAACTTCAGCACAACAAAAAATTCAAACTAAAGATGTTGCATTTCTTTATCAATACAGGAATAAGAGATACAGCTTACTACTGGAATGAACTGCAGAAATGTGTAAACATCTATTGCGAATTAAAAAAAATCTGCCCTACACTTGACTCCCTAAACATAGGTGGAGGTCTTCCTATAAAGACTTCTCTGGGATTTGAATACGATTACGAATACATGTCTGAAGAAATCCTTGCTCAAATAAAAGACGTCTGCAACAAACAAGGAGTGGAAGAACCTAATATTTTCACAGAATTCGGTTCATTTACTGTGGGTGAAGCTGGATGTATTCTCTACTCTATCATTGACCAGAAAAGACAAAACGACAGAGAACTTTGGTATATGATAGATTCATCTTTCATTACAACTCTTCCCGACACATGGGGAATAGGACAAAGATTTATTTTACTCCCTATAAATAAGTGGGACAACGAATACAGAAGAGTCTTTCTTGGTGGGCTTACTTGCGATAGTCAGGACTATTATTCTGCAGAAACACACTCCAATGCGATCTTCCTTCCAAAGTATGAGAACAATGACGACGAACCTCTTTATATTGGATTTTTCCATACGGGAGCTTACCAAGAGAGTCTTGCTGGCTATGGAGGCATTCAACATTGTTTAATACCTCAGCCTAAACATGTTATACTTTATAAAGATGAAAAAGGAGAGTGGGCAACAAAACTATTTGCAAAAGAACAAAGTCATAAATCTATGTTAAAAATCCTCGGATATTAGGTTTTAATTCAAAAAATTTGTAATTTTGCACGATAAAAGGTAAAAGTTTCAATATTACCTTTAAAATACAAGATAAGATTTTTAGAATACTTGTATAAAAGTTTGAAAAAAACATAGTAATAATTTTTTAATCGATTAAACAAATGGCAAACTGTAAAGTTAAAACAAGAAAAGAAAGCGACTTAATCGGTGAACTAGAAGTTCCAGTTGACGCTTTGTATGGTGTTCAAGCCCTTAGAGGTATGAATAATTTTAAAATTTCTGGTGTTCCTATGAAGAATTACCCTAACTTCATCAAGGGTTTTGCTATCACTAAATGGGGCGCTGCTATTGCTAACCACACTCAAGGTAAACTTACTGACGAACAATTCAAGGCAATGGTTCAAGCTTGCGAAGAAATGTATGAAGGCAAACTTGACGAATATTTCCTTTCAGATATGATTCAAGGTGGTGCTGGTACAACTGTTAACATGAACGCTAACGAAGTTATCGCTAACAGAGCACTACAACTTATGGGTCACAAACCAGGTGAATACAAATATTGTTCTCCTAACGACCACTCAAACGCATCACAATCAACTAACGATGCTTATCCAACAGGTTTCCACTTTGGTCTTTACCTAGAATGCGAAAGACTTATCGCTGCTATGGATCTTTGCATAAAGAGCCTTAAAGCTAAAGCTAAAGAATTCGCTAAAATAGTTAAGATGGGTAGAACTCAGCTTCAAGACGGCGTTCCTATGACTTTGGGTCAGACATTCAACGCTTTCGCTGTTACTTTGGAAAAAGAACTTAAAGCTATCAAATCAATAAGAGAAGAACTTCTTTGCCAAAACATGGGTGCTACTGCAATTGGTACAGGTATCTGTGCTGAACCAGGATACAGCGATCTATGTAACAAAGCTTTGAACGACGTTGCTAAGAAACTTGGTCTTAACTGGAAAATAACTCTTGAAAAAGACCTTGTAGAAGCTACATCTTCAACTGGTTCTCTTGTAGGTCTTTCTTCAGAACTTAAGAGAATTGCTTTGAAAGCTATCAAGATTTGTAACGACCTTCGTCTTATGGGTTCAGGTCCAAGATGTGGTCTTGCAGAACTTCACCTTCCAGAAATGCAACCAGGTTCTTCTATCATGCCAGGTAAAGTTAACCCAGTTATCCCTGAGGTTATGAACCAACTTTGCTACAAAGTTATCGGTAATGATACAGCTGTTATGCTTGCAAGTGAAAACGCTCAACTTGAACTTAACGTAATGGAACCAGTAGCGGTTTACTGTCTATTCGAATCTATCAACCTATTGACAAACGGTTTCGACACATTGAGAACTCTTTGTATCGATGGTATAGAAGCTGACGTTGAAAACTGCAAAAACTTCATCGCTAAAGCTATAGGTACAGTTACAGCTCTTAACCCTTACATTGGTTACAAGAACTCTACTCGTATCGCTAAAATAGCTAAGAAAACAGGTAAAGGTGTTTACGAAATAGCATTGGAAAACAATGTTCTTTCACAAAAAGACCTTGACAAAATATTCGATCCAAAGAATATGACAGCTCCTGTTAAACTTGACATCAAAGCTGATCAAGACAAAATACAAAAAACTCTAGAAGGCATTCTTGCTAAACTTTAATAGAGTATTGTAATTAACATAGTTGGTGGTGGATTTCTACCACCAACTTTTTTTTATTTACTTTTGCGAAATGATTTCTTTTCTTATTCCTATTTACAACTTCAATATAGTCAAACTAATTCAGGATTTAGTACAACAATCTTTGGATTTGGGAATAGAATATGAAGTTTTGGCTTATGATGATTGTAGTACTACACTATCTATTAAAGAAGAAAACAAAGAAATCCATATTCTGCCAAACGTCAAATACGTTTTACTTGAAGAAAATCTTGGCCGCTCAAAAATAAGAAACCACCTTGCCAAAGAATCAAAAGGAGATGTACTTCTTTTTCTTGACTGTGATTCAGGAATTGTAAGAAATGATTTCGTACAAAAATACATTGAAGCAATAAAACATTCTGATGTAGTAGTAGGTGGAACAGTTTACAATAAAAAAGAATCTATTCAAAGAGAATTCTTATTACATTGGACTAATGGAAAAAATAGAGAAGAAGGCAAAAAACACTTTACTACAAATAATTTTTGCATAAAAAAGAGTGTTTTCCAATCTATTCAATTCAGTTCAAACCTTACTGGCTACGGACACGAAGACACTATCTTTGGTTGTGAATTAGCAAAAAGAAAGCATTCAATATCTTTTATCGACAATCCAGTAGCACACTTAGGTCTAAAAAATACGAGTAAATTTATTGCAGATACAATACACGCTTGTGAGAATCTTGCAAAACTATACACAAACCCTCAATACAAAGATTTCTTAAGCAACATTTCGCTTGTAAAAGCATTTGAAAAGTTGCAGAGTTTTCATCTTGTAAAGATTTATTCTTTCTGCTTTACACTTATAAAAGCAATCTGTATTAGACAAATCATGTCTAACAAACCTAATCTAAAGTTGTTGGATTTATTAAAATTACACTCTTTCTGTAAAGCTATCAATAAAACTATTTAAGTCCTGCTTTCAAGCAACGAATAACTGCACTATTAAATCCTGCATGGTCTAATTCGTTAAGACCTTTTATTGTCAATCCTCCTGCAGTAGTAACTTTATCTATAGCTTGCTCTGGATGCAATCCTGTATTCTCAAGAACAGTAACTGCACCAAGCATTGTCTGCATAGCTATTTCTTTTGCAACATTTGGATACAAACCCATCTCTACTCCCCCACTCATCATAGCTCTCACCATTCTCATAACATAAGCAATACCACAACCTGCAAGCATATTTCCGGCATTCATCTGCTTTTCATCTACAATCATAACCTTGCCAAGCAACTTATACAACTCTGCAACTTTATTGATTGTCTCTACAGATATGGACTCATTATTTTTTATAAAAGACATCCCCTCTCCAAACTCAACAGCTATATTAGGCATAGTATACACATCTATCTTAGGATTTTCCACGCTAGCAGCAACACTTACCACCAAACAAGTTGGTTTTATTACCTTTTCTACTTTCTTTATAACCTCATCAACCAACCAAGGTTTTACTGCTACAACCAATATATCTGCATTACATGTAGCCAAAACATTATCAGTCATCGTAGTTACTTCAGGGTAATCAGTCTTGATTTTATCTAGATTGTTTTGTGTTTTAGCAGTACAAGTAATAGAAAAATCTGCTTGCTTATTTCTTACAGCTTTAGCCCATCCTTTAACCAAAGCTCCACCCATATTACCAGAACCTAATACAGTTATATTCATTTTTCAATATAGTTTTGAGTTTATATTTCCTTTGACAAAATTATCAATTATTACAAGAATAACAAAATAAAACACCACTTTATTTTGAAAATTAAATATTGTATCTCTTCGTTTCAAGATAATAACTCTTCGTTTTAGAAAATTAGAATCAAGTTTTAATAATTTAAAACGAAGAGTTGATAATAGTCTATCGGCGGTAAACTGGAGTTTATCACCGATGTACTACAGTTTATCGGCGATGTACTGAAGTTTATCAGTGATAAACTAACATTAGAGTCAAAAGATAGAACATCAAAAGCAAATTTCCAATTAGTGAAAACAAAAAATAACTCGCATCATTTTCGCAATGCGAGTTCTTATGAAATAAAGATATCTATTTTTATAGAAGCTATTTCTTGATAATCTTTTCAGTTCTCTGGAAGTTATCTGAAACTATTCTCAAATAGTATGCTCCACTTTCCAAATCTTGCATATCTATTCTCAAAGTCTTTTCTTCTGCTTTTAGAATGTATTCTCTTATTCTTCTTCCCTGAATATCTGTCAAGAATATTTTAGAATCTTTTTCTATTCCATCTAGGTTTAGAACAACATTGTCTTGTGTTGGGTTTGGATATAATTTCAATGTTACATCTCTTGAGATATTTTCCAAGCTAGAATTTACACTCAAGATAAGTGTTACCGTACTATCACAACCATCATAAGTTTCAAAATTATGAGTATATACTCCTACGCTAACTTCATTAAATCCATTCATACTATATATTTCTCCTGGATTTATTGTCGCATAGATATATGTTGAAACTCTTGCACAAGGTGTCTCAGTTATGTAGATAGTATCTGTATTTTCTATTGTTATTGTATCATAGATTGTATTTATGAT
>JAGHSX010000188.1 GCA_018065645.1 Candidatus Scybalousia scybalohippi | reverse complement strand
GTATTATAATATAGTAATATGGATATAACAGAACTTAACAAACAGATAGAGAAAGAAAGTGCCTTTGTTCAAGCAATAACCGACGAAGTTGGAAAATCCATCATTGGACAAAAAGGAATGATAGAAAGATTGCTTATAGGCTTGCTTTCAGACGGACATATTCTTTTGGAAGGTGTTCCTGGTCTTGCAAAAACATTAGCAATCTCTGCATTGTCTAAAAGTATCAACGCAGGTTTTTCAAGAATTCAGTTCACACCAGATCTTCTTCCTGCAGACGTTATCGGTACAATGATTTACAATCCACAGGAATCAAACTTTATTGTAAAGAAAGGACCTATCTTTTCAAACTTTATCCTTGCTGATGAGATAAACCGTGCTCCTGCAAAAGTACAGTCTGCTCTTTTGGAAGCCATGCAAGAAAAGCAAGTTACTATTGGAGATACTACATACAAGATGGAAAAACCTTTTCTTGTACTTGCTACACAAAACCCAATAGAGCAAGAAGGAACTTATCCTCTTCCAGAAGCACAGTTGGACCGTTTCATGCTTAAAGTTGTGGTCTCTTATCCTACTATAGAGGAAGAAAGAGAAATCCTTAGACAAAAACTGGCTATGACACAACCAGAAGTAAAACCTGTTGTGTCTAAAGAAGACATCATAAGAGCAAGAGAAGTTGTAAAACAAGTTTACATAGACCAGAAGATAGAAAACTATATTACAGACATAGTTTTTGCTTCCCGTTATCCAGAACAATACAAACTTGAAAAGATAAAACCTTTCGTAGCTTTCGGAGGTTCTCCTAGAGCAACTATTTGTCTTGCTTTGGCTGCAAGAGCATACGCTTTCATTCATAGAAGAGGTTATGTAATTCCTGAAGACGTTATCGCTATTGCTCCAGATGTTCTTCGCCACAGAATAGGTCTTACTTATGAGGCAGAAGCAGAAAATATCACAAGCATAGACATAGTTAACGAGATAATCAATCGTGTTGATGTTCCATAATGAATAGATAATGGATTCTGATATACTAAAGAAGGTTCATAAGATAGAGATAAAAGCCAAGGGATTATCCAGAGATGTTTTCTCTGGACAATATCGTAGTGCATTCAAAGGAAGAGGTATGACATTCTCTGAAGTAAGAGAGTACACCTACGGAGATGAAGTAAGAAGCATAGACTGGAACGTATCTGCAAGGTTTAACCACCCATTCATAAAAGTTTTTGAAGAAGAAAGAGAGTTAACCATTATGCTGATGATAGATGTCAGTGGTTCTACAATCTTTGGTAGTAAAAATGAACTTAAGACAGAGATCATCACAGAGATTGCTGCAACTATTGCCTTCTCTGCCAGCTCCAACAATGATAAGGTTGGTGCAATACTTTTCTCCGACAAGATAGATTTATTCATTCCTCCTAAGAAAGGAAGTGCGCATTGTTTGAGAATCATAAGAGAATTGCTTTCTTTCCGCAAACAAGAAGGCAAGACTTCTTTCCATGAACCTTTTGAATACATAAACAATGTCATCAAGAAAAGATGTACTTGTTTCCTTATCACAGATGGTTTTGGTGAGTTTGACAAAGGTCTTACCATTTTCTCCAGAAAACACGATGTATGCTCTATAATTGTCAACGACCAAATGGAATCAGAACTTCCAAATCTTGGTCTGGTACTTATGAAGGATGCGGAATCCAATCAAAGTGTCTGGATAGATACCTCAAATAAAAAGACAAGAGAAAAATTCTATACATACAGACAAGAACAGAAAGACAAACTGGAGAAGCAATTCAAAAAGCTTGGTATGGACTACGTCTCCCTATTAACAACCGACGATTACACCAAGGCTCTTATAAAACTATTTGCAAAGAGAGAGAGATTATAATGAAAAAATATCTTTGTTTTATATTATCTCTAAGCACTATCGCTTCACTATCTGCTCAGCAAATCATAAGCGGAAAAGCAGACAAGGCAGAGTATATGATTGGTGACAGAATAGAATATTCTTTTTCTATCCCTCAGACAAAAGATAATGTAGTTCTTTCTACCGAGTACAAGTTCAGTGATACTCTTAATATGGTTTCACAATCTTGTGATACTAACAATGGAAAGATCAACTACCATTTTACTTTTGCTTCCTTTGTAGAAGGCAATGTAGTTCTACCTAAATACATTATATACAAACATAGTGGTGCCAGTGCTCTGTATTCTGTCAATCCACCTATAGTAAAAGTTACAATTCCAGTAATAGATACTGTAAACATAGAAGCAAAACCTTTGAAAGGTATAATGAAAGCTCCTATAACTTTCAAAGAAATACTTCCTTTCTGTATAGGTATTGTGGTTTTAGCAGGTATAATAGTTGGAATAATCTATTACATAAAGTATTTGAAGAAAAGAAAGCAGAATGCTCTATTAAACAAGAAAGAAAAGAAAGTCCTTGTTGCAGAAGATATAGAAGCATTGAATGCATTGAATGCTTTGAGAGAGGAGCACTACATAGAAAAGAATCAAACAAAGCAGCACTATATTTCTCTTACAGACATTCTATGGCAGTACATCTATAGACGATTTGATGTGAATGCCTTTGAGATGACCTCCGGACAAATCATAGACTCTCTTCGCAATGGAGAAATAAAGCACGAAGACTTGGAAAAACTTTCAGACATATTCTCTGTAGCAGACTTCGTAAAATTTGCAAAGCACAATCCTAGCGGAGTAGAAAACTTAAGAGTAATGCAAGAGAGTGTGGACTTTGTAAATGCTACAAAACGAATACCTGTTGCAGAATTAGAAAAAGAAAAGGAGGATAAAATATGAGTGGATTGTCTTTTTCTTATCCTTATCTTCTTTGGCTGCTAATTATAGTTCCTTTCCTGGTATTCTATACTATATGGAAAGACAAAAGCAGATATGCCCACATAAAATACTCTGATTTCAACCAGATAAGCAATATGTCTAAGACATGGAGAATACGCCTTAGATTCTTGCCTGATTTTTTGCGTATATTGGCAATAGCAATACTTATCATAGCCATTGCAAGACCCCATTTTTCATTCTCCAGAAACAACAAGGATGTTATGGGTATAGACATAGTACTTGCTATGGACGTATCTCCTTCCATGCTTGCAGAAGATTTTTCTCCTAACAGACTTGAGGGAGCTAAGAAAGTTGCAAAAGATTTCATACTTAACAGAACCAATGATGAGATAGGTCTTGTAGTATTTTCTGGAGAAGCCTTCACACAATGTCCGCCTACAGTTGACCATGGTGTTTTGGTCGATCTGCTATCGAAGACAAATTGTGGCGATCTGCAAGATGGTACTGCTATAGGTGACGGATTGGCAGTATCTGTCAACAGAATAAAAGACAGCAAGGCAAAGAGCAAAGTTATAATACTTCTTACCGATGGTGTAAACAACTCTGGACAGATAGATCCTCTGTCTGCTGCCACATTTGCCAAGCAATTTGGTATAAGGGTTTATACTATAGGCATAGGAACAAGAGGAAAAGCTATCTATCCTTACAGAACACCTTTTGGAATACAGCGTCAGCAGGTGGATGTGGAGATAGATGAAGACCTTCTTAAGAACATTGCAAAAGAAACTGGAGGAACATATTTCCGTAGTACAAAGAACTCTTCTTTGGAAGAAATATTCAAAGAAATCGACTCTATGGAGAAATCTATAATAAACGTATCTTCTTATCAGCAAAATAATGACATTGGCGACAGCCTGTCATTGATAGTGGTACTGATACTGATTTTAGACTGCGTTTTAAGATATGGAATCCTTAGAATAAAATATTAAAACGAAGAAACAGATGTTTAAATTTGCAAATCCAAATATATTATTTCTGCTTTTATTCATTCCTGTAGCCATTATAGGATTTATAATCTTGCAACATAGAAAAAGGAAGCAACTAAACCAAAGCATAGACCTCCATCTTCAAAAAGAAGTTTTACCTCTTTTGTCTTTTGGCAAGCAGAGATTAAAATTTATCCTACTGTGTTTTGCTTATACCTTTGTAGTACTGGCAGCAGCCAACCCTCAGGTAGCTTCCAGCATAGACAGAAAAGAGAGAAAAGGTTGTGATGTTGTGATATGTCTTGATGTTTCCAACTCTATGCTTGCACAAGATCTTACTCCAAACAGACTAGAGAGAGCCAAGTTAGCCATATCTCAACTTATCTCACAGATGCAAGATGACAGAATAGGTATAGTTCTTTTTGCTGGCAGCAGTTATACTTTCCTTCCTTTGACTAGTGACTATGCTACAGCCAAGATGTTTACCGATGTGATAGATACAAAACTTATAGACTATCAGGGTACAGACATTCAGCAGGCTTTGCAAACAGCAGGAAATAGTTTTGGAGAGACATCAAAAAAGAAAGAAAGAACAAGAGCTATAGTTCTTATCTCCGACGGAGAAGACAACCAACCTCAAGCAGAAGATGTAGCAAAACAACTAGCTAAAGAAGGAATAACCATCAACTGCATAGGAATAGGTAGTGCGCAAGGTACAACAATACCTATGAAAGATAAGAATGGCAATGAAGAGCTGAAACGTGACAATGAAGGCAACATAGTAATCACAAAACTGAATGAAAACGCACTTAAAGAAATAGCAGCAAAAGGTAGTGGTGCATATGTTCATGCAGGAAATGAATCACTAGGCCTTAACGCTATCATGAAATCTATAAACAAGATGGACAAGACAGAATATACTGCAATGGCATATAGAGATTTCAACACAGTATTTTATCTTTTTGCCTTGGCTGCACTTGTTTTCTTGTTGATAGACTTTATCATCTTCAACGCTAAAAACAGAATAATTAACAGAAAACTATTTTTTGGTAAAGAATAAATCATGAAATATTTTAACAATAGATATTGTATTTTAGTCATCTTATCTCTTGGAATAATTCTTTTGTTTGCCTCTTGTGACAAAAAAAGACAATACACAAGAAGTGGAAACAAAGAGTACAGCAAAAAAGCTTTTGCTAAAGCCAATGAGAGTTACGAGAAAGCATTGAAGCAAGACTCTACCTTCGCTCCAGCATTGTTTAACCGAGGAAACAGTTTTTATATGTCTTCCGACAGCAATTATGTAGCAGCTATAGAGTCATACAACAAGTTTCTCACCTCTCCTATGGGCAAAGAAAAGAAAGACACTCTTGCTTACGCCAATGCTTTCTACAATCGTGGCAATTCTCTCTTTGCTCTCTCACAGATAAACCCTCAGGATTCCAATGCTGGCAAATATCTTAAACAAGCAGCAAGTGACTATCAGCATTCTCTATTACTTAATCCACAAGACTCCAATGCTAAGTACAATCTAGCTCTTTGTCTATGGCTTATGAAGAATGACAACCAGAGTCAGAACAACCAAAATCAGCAGCAATCACAGCAAGTTTTGGAAGCTATGAAGGTAAACGAGAAAAAGACATTGGAACGTTCAAAGAAAAAACAGACTGAGGCAAAGAAACCTCAAAATGATAAAGACTGGTAGAAATGAAAAGAAAACATATACTATCCCTATTTGTTTTAACTCTGTGGCTCTGTGCCGATATTGTTGCACAAAATCTGGTAGTGAGAGCACCAGGAAGTGCATATCTCAATGAAGGATTTACAGTAAAGTATTCTATATCCTGTCAGGATAGACCATCAAACTTTGTTCCTCCTACTGTCTCTGGAGGAAAGATAGTCTCTGGCCCTTATACTTCTTCATCTTCACAGACTACTATCATCAATGGACAGATGTCCTCCTCTCACTCCTACACTTTCTCCATAGTAATACAAGCTTCAAAGGCTGGCAAGGTAAACATATCCCCTGCTCAGGTAAAAGCAGGCGGTAAGGTATATACTTCTCAATCTGCTATAGTAGATGTATCCAACAATGCTTCTGCTTCTTCTCAGCAGAGAAATAACTACAACAATCAACAGCGTTCCTACTCATATTCCTACTCCTCACCAAACTATTCACAACATCAGTCTCGTACTCCTAACACCAGAAATCAGGCTGCTCCTAGTCAGACAGAGATAAACATAGACAACTCTGCATTGTTCGTAAGAGCTATACCAAACAAAACCAATGTAACTTTAGGAGAAGAAATAGTAATATCATACAAACTATACACTACACTACCTGTATCGGAATACAGCATACCAAACATTCCTACTACTACAGGATTCTGGGTGGAAGAACTTGATGAACAAGAAAAACCTACCCTATCCATAGAGATGTACAATGGTCAGAGATACCAGGTAGCTACACTGAAGAAGGTAATAGTTTATCCTCAGCGTTCAGGAGCATTGACAATAAAGGGAATGCCTGTAGAAGTCTTAGCACATATAGCTACACATTCACGCCGTCAGTTCACAACAGGAGATCCATTCTTTGATAGTTTCCTTAGTGACCCTATGTTTTCATCTATGATGACCAGTTACCAAAAGGTGAAGAAAAAAGTAAACACCAACCCTATATATATCACTGTCAACGAACTGCCAAAACCTTTACCTAAGGGCTATTGCGGAGCTGTAGGTTCTTTTGGAATATCTGGCTCAAGCACTACAAATAGGATAAAAACCTTTGATGCTTTCTATCTTACCTACACACTTACAGGTAATGGTAACCTTACACTTATAAACTCTCTGCCTTTAAACCTACCAGAAGAATTCCAGATATCAGATCCTGAAATCACAGACCATATTTCCAGAACAAGCAATGGTATGTCTGGCTCAAGAACATTTAAGTATCTTGTCATACCATCTGTAGAAGGAAACTTCAAGATACCAGATTTGACTATAACATACTTTGACACAAAAAGCAGAGAATACAAGACCATATCCTGTGAAGGATTTGCTATCCATGTGGATAAAGGTGATGCTTCTTCTGGATATGCTAAGCAGTTGGACCAGAGAGCTAAGTTCAGGAATATGGACATAAGGGCATTTCTTTACAATTCTGCCAAAGGCAAAGAACATCATATCTTTGACAAGTCTTTTATATTCTTCTTGCCGCTAATATTTGTGGTATTGTTGGCAGTAGCTATATTCGTCTATTCTCGTCATCTGGACTTTATGGCTGATGTAGTCAACATGAAGAGAAAACGTGCTACAAGGGTAGCAATACGCAGACTGAAAAAAGCAAGAAAACTATTAAAGCAGGAGAAATTTGAAGCCTTTGAAGATGAGATAGCTATAGCTCTATGGACATACTTGCTGGATCGTTTCAAGATACAGAAATCAGAATTCAGCATAGCTGCATGTAAAGAGAAACTACTTCAAGAAGGCATAAGTGCTCCAGTGGTGGAAGAGTTAGGCTCTATATTTGAACGCTGTGAGTATATACGTTTCTCTCAGGACAAGGGAGCCAATGCTGACAAAACTATCTACGACGACACTGTAAACGTAATCACATCTATAGAAGAGGAAATGAAACTTTCAAAAAAGAATACCAAGACATTAGCCTTGTTTGTTGGACTGGTGTTATTGTCTTCTGGTCTTTCTGCACAGACTCTGCAAGAGGCAGACCGTATGTACAACATGCACAACTATGACTCTTCACTGGTACTTTATCAAAAGGTTGCAAAGCAGGAGCCTAGTGCAACTGCATTGTGTGGTGTGGCTGCATCTTATTTCAGGCTGTCAGACTATGCCAACTCCAGACTTTACTATGAGAAAGCATTGAAGTTAGCACCAAATGACAAGAACATACAAATGAACATAAACATAGTACGCTCCAGACTTATGGGAGATTGTTACATAATGCCAGAATTTCTCCCTATCCGTTTAGCAAAAGAAGTCTCTGGAGTGTTCTCTCTATGGACTTGGGCAGCACTTATGATAGGTTTGTTCCTTATAAGTTGTGTTGCATTCTTCCTGTACTGGTTCTCCAGTGACAGAAAGGTATTGTACTTCTACATATCATTGTTCGCCCTTATACTATCTTTGTCTTCCATGGGCTTTGGAATATGCAGGCAAAACATACAGAATGACCAGGAAAACGCTATTATTATGCGTTCCAACATACCTATGAAACCTTCACGCAGTGCTACAAGCAAAGACATAATGAAGTTGTACAAAGGTCAGAAGATACGCATCATGGAAGATGACGACCCTCACTGGATAAAGGTTCGTACAGAAGACCATAGAGAAGGATTCATAGAAAGCAAAGAATATAAAAGAATATAATAAAAATCATAATAATATGAGCAGAGAAAAACATGAAGACTGCAACAGCAGCAAAGCCTTAATAACTAAAATAAACGGCAAGAAGATAACTCTACACGTAGAACAAGGTGAAGATTGTGATGCATGTGCAGCAGCAGCTCTTTGTGAGAAAACAAGTTCTAAAGGAAAGACAATAGAGATAACTCAAAATAATGCAGAAGATTTCTCTATAGGAGAGAAAGTAATGCTTAATGTTCCTCAGTCCAAGACATACAAAGCCCTTGGCATAGCATTCCTATACCCTCTAATACTTGTAATCGCAACTTGTTTGATAGGCTTCTACTCTTTAAACTGGAATGACGGCATATTGTCTTTAGTATCTTTAGCAATACTAGCAGCATACTACCTTATACTCTACCGCTTCCGTCACACAAAGTTTTTCAATTTCTCACTATATATTAGTAAAGCATAAGTCAGAAAATAATATATTCATATCGTAACGGCGTTTTGGTAAAATAAAACGCCGTTTTATTTTTATAACTCTTCGTTTCGCTAGCGTAACTCTTCGTTTTAATTTTTTAAAACGAGGTTTTATTTCTCTGCAAATCCGATTTAAAATATCTGCAAATCCGACTTGTAATATTTGCAAGTCCGATTTGCAGAATTTCAACTCTTCGTTTTAGCCTAATAAAAGAAAGTTTTCTCTCCCCTTTTTCTGCTTCTATAAAACAAAAAAGCCCGCATTTCTGCGAGCTTTTCTTTATGTGAGATTTATCTAAAGAAACTATTTCTTGATAATCTTTTCAGTTCTCTGGAATTTATCTGAAACGATTCTCAAATAGTATGCTCCACTTTCTAAATCTTGCATATCTATTCGCAAAGTTTTTTCATCTGCTTTTAGAGTGTATTCCCTTATTCTTCTTCCCTGAACATCTGTCAAGAATATTCTAGAATCTTGTTCTATACCATCTAGGTTTAGAACAACATTGTCTTGTGTTGGGTTTGGATATAATTTCAATGTTATATCTCTTGAGATATTCTCCAAGCCAGAATTTACGCTCAAGATAAGTGTTACCGTACTATCACAACCATCATAAGTTTCAAAATTATGAGTATATACTCCTGCGCTAACTTCATTAAATCCATTCATACTATAAATTTCTCCTGGATTGATAGTCGCATAGATATATGTTGAAACTCTTGCACAAGGTGTCTCAGTTATGTAGATAGTATCTGTATTTTCTATTGTTATTGTATCATAGATTGTATTTATGAT
>JAGHSX010000155.1 GCA_018065645.1 Candidatus Scybalousia scybalohippi | reverse complement strand
ATGGAATAATGTTTAAATTTTTACGTTATAGAAATATTAAGAAAATAAAAAATACATAGATATGAAAAAGATATTTTTAACAATGATGATGCTTGCATTTGTTGCTATGCCAGCATTTGCACAAAAGAAAGATTTAAAAGGAAGTAAACAGACCCTACAAAAAGCAGTAGAAACTCAGGATAAAAAGAAAATGGCTACTTCTTTGCAGGAAGGCAATGAGATTAAAGACAATGAAAATAAAGCTGCAACTATGGAAAGCCAGTTGAAGTTTAAACGAATAATGTTCCAAAGCGAATTGGAACTTTCTCCAACAGAATTTAAAGCATTTTGGGAAGTATATGAAAGTTATACAAAGGAATTGTATGCAATATCTGAGAGAGAAAATGAATTGTTGGAGTCTATAAGTAGAAGACAAATGCTTAAAACCGTAGATGAAATCAATCTTTTGAAGATTGAAGACGACCAAGCAAGAGCTCTTCTTATTTGTTCACAGGAAAAGGCTATGGAGCAAATAAAACTGGATCAGGTTTATGTAGAAAGATTCTGTAGCGTTATGCCTGTACAGAAATATTTGAAGATGAAAGACCTTGATCAAACATTTGATCTTAAGAAGAAACTTGCTAAGAAAAAAAATCAAGATAGAAAAAATCAAGTACAGGAAACAAACACCGATAACAAACCTTCAAAAGAAGAAACAAAAGATTCAAAGAAAGACAAAAAGAAAGATTCCAAAAAAATTGATAAAAAGAAGGAATCAAATAAATAGTCTTATTTAAAAAGAATCAACTGAATGTCTCTAACTATCATAACTATATTGATTGTTGTAGGTATCCTTGTAGGATTTATCAACACTTTGTCTGCAGGGGGAACTACTATAACTATAGCCTTGTATTTGGCTTTAGGCTTACCTCCTCAGTCTGCAAATGCAGTAAATAGGGTAGGGGTGCTTCTGCAAAATGGCTTTGGTTCTTTGATGTTTTGGAAGAAAGGCTCTTTTAAACTGAAAGAGGTGTTGCCTTATGCAATTCCCATAATGGTGGGAGCATTCTTTGGGTCAATATTGGCTGTTGAGGTTTCAGAGAAAGTTTTTTCAGTTTGTTTTGGACTTATACTCATATTGATGCTGGTTTTTATGGCTTTGGGAAAGTATGTTAAGCCAAAACAAGAAAAAGTTATTACTACAAAAAAATATTTGCTCTATTTACCTATCTTTATTGCTATAGGCTTTTATGGCGGCTTTGTACAATCTGGAACAGGTTTTCCTATAATAGCTGCTTTTTCTTTATTGCTTGGTTATGATTTGGTGAAAACCACTGGCGTAAAGCTTGCTTCTATGTTTCTTTATACCATAGTCGCAATTTCTGTATTCTTTGTAAGAGGAGGTGTTCAGATAGAATATTGGATCTATGGATTGATACATTCTTTGGGAATGATATTGGGTACTTGGATCGCAGGGAAATATGCAATAAAGAAAGGCGAGGGTATAGTTAAACTGGCAATTATTATAGTTGTAGTAATCACAGCATTATATTTACTGGGAATAGTGGATTTCGGAAATATATTCAAAAAAATCCTTGTTTAGATATTTGTTTAGATAAAATTTTTATATCTTTGCCAAGTTAAAATGATTAAAACACATACAACGATGAAAAAATATGCTTTATTAGTAATGTCAGCTATAGTATTGTTTGGCTGTTCTTCAAGTAACAAATCTGCTTATAAATCTGTTGATCAAAGAGATGTTCCAGAAAGATATGTAAAAGATTTTACTAAGAATCACCAGGAAGCTAAAGATGTAAGATGGCAAATGGCTGATACAACAACATACTTTGCTAATTTCAAGACAGAAGATAATACTTGTATAGTTAAGTTCACTCGTACAGGAACAGAAACAATGTATGTTATTCCAAAAGAATATGTTCCTACAGATATAACATCATACGTTAAAGAAAATTATGAAGGTTTCTCTGTAAAGAATGTGTATATTACAGATATAAAGAATCAAAAATCTTATATGGTAGAGATAGCTAAGAAAAGCGAAACAAAGAGATTGCAGTTTGACTTAAGAGGAAACTTCAATAAAGTTATAGACTAATCTTTACTTTTGATTAAATAAAAAAAAGAGTTGCCGCATATGGTAACTCTTTTTTTTGTCAGGCTTCGATATCTTCTATTAGTTTGTCTACGTCTATTTCTATTTTCTGCAACTTTTGTTTGCAATAGTCTATAAGAAACATAGATCTTTTTATTTTCTCAGATAAAATATCTACGCTTACGCTATTGTCTTCTATTTCTCGCACTATAGCTTGCAATTCATCATAGGCTTCTTGATAACTTATTTCTTGTGTTTCCATATTTTTTATGTGTTTATTCTATTCTACGCTTGAGTAAAATTCTCCATCTATGGTTTTTGTAAGGATTTTATCTTTGCTTTTAACCTGAGATACAGATGTTAATAGTTCTCCGTTAACCATAGTTATGGAATAACCTTTTTTTAGAATGTTTTGTGGGTCCAAAGCTTTTATAAGTTTCTTCTCTGAATTTAGTTTGTCAACTTCTTTCTCCAATAGATTTTTACTGGATAAAAGAATACTTTTTTGGGAATAAACTAACTCGCTTTTTTCTTTTTCTATGCAGATGTGTGAGTTTTTGATGAGGTTTTGTTTTATATTGTTATTCTTGCTTTTCTCTATTTCCAAAACTCGTTTGCTTCCGTTTATTATTTTTCTTTTAATATCTTCCAGTCCAAACAAAAAGTTCTCAAAGCCTTCCAGAATAAATTCACCTAAAGCTGTAGGAGTTATGAAGTTTTTGAAACTTATCATCTCTGCAATAGTTTCATTTGTTGAATGTCCTATTCCAGTCAGGACAGGTAGAGGAAAGTTAGCAATTTCACGACAAAGTAAATAATCGTTGTAGCAAGACAAACCAATATCGCCGCCACCACCTCTAATGATAAGCACACAATCAAAATACTCTTTAACTTTTTCTATTGTCTGTAAAGCTTCTATCATTTGAACACTAGCCCCATCTCCTTGAAGAAGAGAAGGAAACAAGTGATAGAAAAAATCGAGCTTTTGTCTGTACTCTGATAATGTCTGTGTGAAATCTGAGTAGCCTTTGCTGGATTTTACAGAAATAATTGCAAGGCGCTGAGGTAGAGGATTAAGATATTTCTCTTTGTTTTTGTTCCACAGATTTTCTGCTTTCAGTCTTTCTATACATTCAAGTCTTTCTCTTTCCAAATCTCCCAAAGTAACGTATGGATCAATATCTTCTATTATTAGACTTAATCCATACAAAGCTGAATAACTAAGCCTTGCTCTGCAAACGATGCTAAGACCATCTTTCAAAGGTTGTCTTACTACTTGAATGAATTTAGCGTTGATTCTCATGAAATCGTTTTTCCAGATAATAGATCTTATCTGTGCAACTATCTTGCCATTTTTCTTTTCAACCAATTCGGGATAGGCGTGACCAGAATACTCATACAGGTTGAGTTTTGAGATCTCTGCTCTCAACCATACACTTTGTGGAAACTCTTTTCTGATGCTGTTTTCCAGGCAAGTGCATACTTCCAATAATCCCAAAACTGTTCTGTCTTCCATAATCTTTTATACCTTTGAAACTTTTTGCTTGTCTTATTACATGCAAAGTTACAAATTTTTGCGAAAAATATTTGATTGTGGTAAAATAAAACTTCGTTTTAATTTTCTAACTCTTCGTTTTAGCGTGCTAACTCTTCGTTTTAGAATTCCAACTCTTCGTTTTGTTTTAATGTATGTTTGTTAGTGTATTTGAATTATAAAAAAAAGTTGTATCTTTGCATTTCATTATATAGTAAAAGAACTTTTAAAACAAAAAAACATAAGAATATGGCAATATATAAAGTAGACATAGGTGACGATAATAAGTTTGAACCTTGGAGTAAAGACTTTTGGTTAAAGATATTGGCGATGACAATAGCCATTTGTATAGTCTGTTGGATTTGGCATGGTGATGGAGTAAATGAATCCAGACCTTATATAAATGGTCCGTTGAGTGCAGTTGTTTTAGCCCTAGTTTTGAGTATATTGAACAGTTTTATCAAACCAGTTCTCTCTTTGTTCTCTTTGCCAATGGTAATAAGTACTTTTGGTTTATTTAGATTGGTTATCAATGCTATAATAGTAATGTTGGCTGCTTGGCTTATGGGAACAAACTTTGATATAAACGGATTTTTTAATGCGTTTGTATTTTCTATAATTGTTTCAGTCTTGAGTTTTTTGTTGGATTTGCCAAGAAGAATGAAAAAGGTTTCAGATCTTCTTAGTTCAAAACACGATCCTTATCGTGAAAACAATCCAAACAGAAATGAAGCTACATTTACAGAATATGAAGATGTTACAGATGTAACAGATGAAGACGAACAAAAATAAGACAAAAAATAAATAAGAAGTAATGAAAATTTGTAGAACAGTTAGTGATTTACAATCAGAGGTTACTCAAGTAAAACTTGAAAACAAGACAATAGGTCTTGTTCCTACTATGGGAGCATTACATGAAGGCCATAAATCACTATTCAACAGGGCAAGACAAGAAAATGATGTTTTTATTAGCAGCGTTTTTGTAAATCCTGTACAGTTTAACAATAAAGAAGACTTTGAAAAATATCCTAGAGATGAAAAAAGAGATTTAGCCATATTGGAAGAATGTGGTTGCGACATTGTTTTTGTTCCAACAGCAGAAGAAGTTTATGGAAATGAAGCGCCAGAGACTTTTACTTTTGGAGCCTTGGAGCAAGTAATGGAAGGTGTGCAAAGACCTGGACACTTCTCTGGTGTGGCAAACATTGTTTCTAGATTATTCCTTTGGACAAAAGCAGATAGAGGGTACTTTGGCGAAAAGGATTATCAGCAGATAGCTATCATAAAGGATATGGTAAGACAAAAGAATATAGATATAGAAATTATACCTTGTCCTATTTTTAGAGATGAAGATGGTTTGGCTACTTCTTCTAGAAATGTTAGACTATCTCCAGAAGCAAGACAGATAGCACCAAAGATTCATCAGATTCTTCTTAATTCATACAGACAAAAAGATAACCTAGCAATCTCGCAGATACAATCTTTTGTAGAAGATGAGTTCAAGAAAGTGAAAGAATTTGAACTTGAATATTTCTGTTTGGTTGATGATACAACACTTCAGCCTGTGAAAGTAAGAGAAGCAAAACAAGGTGTTGTCGGTTGTGTTGCGGTATGGCTGGATGGAGTAAGACTTATAGATATTCAAAGATATTGGTAAGAAAATAATAACAACAAAATAAAATATAATATAACAAAATGAGACAAATTATTGAATGTGTGCCAAACATTAGTGAAGGCAACAATCAGAATATAATCAACCAAGTGGTTGAAGAAATAGAAAAAGTAGAAGGTGTAAAACTTCTTGACGTAGATCCAGGAAAAACAACAAACAGAACAGTTATTACTTTCGTTGGAGAACCTGAACAAGTTTGTGAAAGTGCGTTCCAAGTAGTTAAGAAAGCTCAGGAATTGATAGATATGAGAGGACACCATGGAGATCACCCAAGATTTGGTGCTACAGACGTATGTCCTTTGATTCCAGTTGCAAACATTACTATGGAAGAAGTAGTGGAATATGCACGTAAACTTGCTAAACGTATAGCAGAAGAATTGGAAATACCTGTATATTGTTATGAAAATGCAGCTTTCTCTCCTGAAAGAAGAAACCTTGCTACTTGCCGTGCAGGAGAATATGAAGGTTTGAAAGATAGAATTTCAAGCAAAGATTGGGCTCCTTGTTTTGGACCAACACAATGGAGCGAAAAAGTTGCTAAGAGTGGTGCTACAGCAGTAGGCGCAAGAGATTTCCTTTTGGCTGTAAACTATAACCTTAATACAACTTCTACTCGTAGAGCTAACGCTATTGCTTTTGACGTTAGAGAAAAGGGTAGAAAAATGAGAGAAGGTGGAAAAGTTAATGGAAAACCAGTTCTTGACGAAAACGGAAAACAAGTTTGGATTCCTGGTACATTAAAGGGAACAAAAGCTATAGGTTGGTACATTGAAGAATATGGTATTGCTCAAGTATCAATGAACATTACTAACGCTAATGTTGCTCCTCTTCACGTATGTTTTGACGAAGTAAGTGCTAAGGCTGCTGCTCGTGGAGTAAGAGTTACAGGTGTTGAAATCGTAGGTCTTGTTCCAAAGAAAACTCTTATCGATGCTGGTAAACATTACTTGGCTAAACAACAAAGAAGCCTTGGTGTTGACGAAGCAACCCTTATCAAGATTGCTGTTAAATCAATGGGCTTGGATGATTTGAAACCATTTGATCCAAAGGAAAAAGTTATAGAATACATGATAGAAGATTCTAGCAAGAAGAAACTTGTAGATCTTACTTGCAAAGGATTTGCTGATGAAACTGCAAGCGAAAGCCCAGCACCTGGTGGTGGTAGTATTTCTGCTTACGTTGGTTCTCTTTCAGCTGCTTTGGCTACAATGGTAGCTAACCTTTCTTCTCACAAACCAGGTTGGGATGATCGTTGGGAAGAATTCTCAAAGGTAGCAGAAAAAGGACAAGCATTGAAAGACGAACTTCTTCGTTTGGTAGATGAAGATACAAACTCATTCAACAAGATTATGGATGCATTTGGTCTTCCAAAGAAAACAGAAGAAGATAAAGCTAGAAGAACTGAAGCAATCCAAGCTGCAACAAAATATGCTATTGAAGTTCCTTTCCAAACTCTTCAACGTTCATTTGATTGCTTTGAAATATGCAAACAAATGGTTGAAATAGGAAATCCTAATTCAGTAACAGATGCTGCAGTAGGTATACTTTGCGCAAGAACAGCTTGTATAGGTGCATTTATGAATATGAAGATCAACTGTGGTAGCCTTACAGACAAAGCATTCGTAGAAGATATCCTTGCAAAAGGACAAAAACTTGTTGACGAAGCTTGCGCTATAGAAAAAGAATACACAGCTAAAGTTATGGAAATGATAAGCAAATAATCATTAAACGTAATTTATAACAAAAAAGGTGCTATCTTTAGATGGCACCTTTTCTTTTTTATGTTTTTGAGAACTTCAATAAATGTTGTAACTTTGCAAGTTATGGAACAGCATAGAGAAAATAAATTACATATAGGTTTCTTTGGTCGTTGCAATACGGGTAAAAGTACGATTATCAATAATTTGATTGGACAAGATATTTCTATAGTATCTTCTCAGCGAGGCACTACAACAGACATAGTTAAGAAAACTATGGAATTGTATGGAGTCGGTGCAACAGTTTTAATAGATACAGCTGGAATAGATGATGACAGTTCTTTGGGAGAAAAGAGAATAGAAAAAACAATGGAAGTCTTTTCTTTGATAGATCTTTGCGTTATAGTTACTTGTGATAATGTATTCTCAAAATATGAAAAAAATCTGGCAGCTCAATGTGAAAGGTTTTCTTTACCATATATTGTTGTTCATAACAAAGAAGATGAGAATCCTGCCAACAAAGAGATGTTGTCTTTAAAGAATATTATCACAGTATCTTCAAAAGATGCTTCATCAAAGCAACGTCTTACAGAATTTATTTTTCAGAATATCTCTTCAAAACTTCAAGAAACGAAATCCATACTTGATGGTATAGTTGGAAAAAATGATATTGTCTTACTGGTTACTCCTATAGATTCCTCTGCACCAAAAGGAAGAATGATACTTCCACAAGTAAAAATGATAAGAGAAGTTCTGGATGAAAATGCGATAAATATCGTTGTTAAGGAAACAGAATTGGAACATACTCTTTCTTTGTTAGGAGAGAATAAACCAAAACTTGTTATTACAGATTCTCAAGCGTTCGCTTATGTTTCCAAAGTTGTACCAGAAGAAATAAATCTTACCAGTTTCTCAATCCTTTTGGCGAAAGAAAAAGGAGATTTCGATAAGTATCTTATAGGTACTCCAATGCTTGATAAATTGGAAGATGGAGATAAAATACTTATGTTGGAAAGTTGTACTCATCAGCCAACTTGTGAAGATATAGGAAGAGTAAAACTACCTAAACTTATAAGGAAATACACTGGTAAAGATGTTGTATGTAAAGCCGTAGCAGGATTGACTAATATGGAAGATAAGCCTGAAGATTATAAATTGGTTATACAATGTGGAGGATGTGTGGCAACTTCCCAGCAGTTGCATAATCGACTGCATCCTTTTGTAGAAAAAGGTATTCCTGTAACAAACTACGGATTGGCTATTGCATATATGAATGGAATATTCCACAGAGCAACAAAAATATTTTCTAAGTAAAAAAATTGGAAAATGAGAGTTTTTTTCATAACTTTGCACGCTTAAATATTTGTAAAAGAAAGATAAAAATATGAAAAGATATCTATTTTTCAGTAGCTGTTTAGCTCTTGTGATGATGTTTGTATCTTGTTCAAAGGATATTTATTCTTACAAGGACTATGATGAAGCTGCTTACACCTACACTACTAGTAACGATTTGAAGGATATAAAGAGAATATCAAAGAGTTACGAGAAAATAGTGACAGATAAAGGCGCTAAAAAGAAAAACAAATTTGATGAGACTCGTATCCCTCCTGGAGCATGCATTGATTATGCTTATCTAAAGTTGCAACAGCAAGATACAAACTCTGCGTATAGCTTTTTGGAGAAAGAAGTATCTCTTTATCCAGAAAGCAGAACTTATGTTGAAAACCTTAAAAAGAAACTTGGTCTATGAGAAAAATATTAGTAGTATTTCTATGCTTGTCTTTTGTGTTGTTCTCTTGTTCTTCAAATAAGAAGGCTGCAGAAGCAACACCTAATGCTCCTATATCTACAGAGCAAGCACCTAAGACTGAAAAACAAATAGCTAAAGAAAAGGCAGAAGCAACCAAGAGCAGACAAAAACAGAAAGAGAAAGAACTTCAGCAAAGGAGAAAAGCTCAGCAAAAAGAGCAAGAAAGACTTACAAAAGAGGCTGAAGCAAAGAAAAAAGCTGCAGAGAAAGAGGCAAAGAAGACAAAGAAAGAGCAAGACGACTTGATAAAGAATGCAGAAAAAACTGAAAAAGAGAGAATAAAAGAGGAAAGAAGAAAGGAAAAAGAAGCTCTTATCAATGCAGACAAAGCAGAAAAAGAAGCAATTATTCAGCAAGAAAATGCTGAAAGAGAAGCTATAAAAGAGGCAGAAAGATTAGAGAAAGAAAGAATCAAGGCTGAAAAAGAAGCTGCAAAAGCAGAGAAAGAAGCTTTGAAGGCAGAGGAAAATGCTCTTAAACAGATAGAAAAATCTTCTGTAGATAGCGAAGCTACTCCTGTAGCAGAAAAGAAAGAACTTTCTACTATGGAACAGATTCTTGCTATGATGGATGAAAATCCTAGAGACAAGAATAAAGATGCTAAGAAAGAAAAAACAAATAAATCTACATCAACATCTTCTACAGATAAAGCGATAGAGTCTTCTACTATATCCAGAGGCGAAGAGGAACAAGTTGTTTCTATATCTGAAAAAGAAAAGAAGCAAATGATGAAAGATGCTTCAAAGGGTGAAGATTCTAAGATAAAGAAAGTATACAGAAAAGTTGTTCCAGAAAGATTTGAAAGAGAAACAACTTATCCAAAACTTTACAAAGAAAATCCAAAGAGTATATTGGTTTTGTATCCATGGAACCGTTCTCAATATGACAAGGCTGATGAAATGTTGTTCGTTGCAGCATCAAAAGAATTGACATACAAGGGTTATTATGTTCTCCCAGTTCTTCCTATGCTGGACGAATATAGAAAAGATACAACAAAACTTTCTTCACACTATACAAAACTTACAGATTTAAGACAATATAAAGAAAAGTATGGAGTGGATGCAGTATTGTTTGTAACTATATACAGATTTGAAAAACCATGGTGGACAACAAACATCACAGCAGTTGCTCACTATAATTTGATTTCCACATCAACACTTGATACTTTGTTCTCTCGTCAGGCAGACTTCAATTACGATAGTCAGATGCCACCAAGAGACAATACTAAAGACAAACTTGTAGAAGATGAAAAGGAAGCACAATATCTAGGTATTATGGAACAAATGCAAAGATATGTATTCCTGGATATGCCTGTTGGTCCTCATCATAAGAAATATGCAAGTGACCAAAAGAAGAAATCTTCTCAAAGAAGAGAACAGAAGTATAAGGTAACAGTAAAACCAAGCTAAAAAAGAGACAATAGGGATAGAGAATCTTTGTAATGGCAAAGGAAAAGGTAATATACGTTTGTAAAAATTGCTCTTACCAATCTTCTTCATATCTGGGCAAATGTCCAGAATGTGGAGCGTGGGGAGCTTTTGAGGAACTTATTGTAGGAACATCTGCTCCACCTAAGTCTTCTTCAAAAGCGGATTCTCATAAACGTCCTTTGCCTATTTCCAAAATAGAATATGCAGAAAATGCACGTCTGGATACACAAGACAAAGAGCTGAACAGAGTTCTTGGCGGTGGTCTTGTCATGGGTAGTGTGGTTTTGATAGGAGGAGAGCCTGGCATAGGAAAGAGTACTCTCTTGCTTCAAATAGCTTTGCAGATACAAAACAGAACTATTTTGTATGTTTCTGGAGAAGAAAGTGCAGAACAGATAAAACTGCGTCAGCTAAGAATGCAGAAAACTTCAGATACATGTCTTGTCTTATCAGAAACAAATGTGGAGAATCTTATTTCTTCTGCAGATGAAGTCAACCCTTCCATAATCATAGTTGACTCTATTCAAACTATGACAACATTGGAAGTAGATAGTTTTGCAGGAAGTATTACTCAAGTGAGAGCTTGCACAGATAAACTCATAGATTACGCTAAGACAAAGAATATCCCAATTATTCTTGTTGGTCATATTACCAAGGACGGCTCATTGGCAGGTCCTAAGATTTTGGAACATATGGTTGATACTGTCCTTCAGTTTGAAGGAGACAAGAACTATGGTTATAGAATCCTTAGATCAATAAAGAATCGTTTTGGTTCTACCAATGAGATAGGAATATATGAAATGACTTCCTTTGGTTTGCAATGTGTAGAAAATCCTTCAAAGGTTTTGATGAGTCAAAGAGATGAAGAACTTAGCGGAGTTTCTACTTGTGCTACATTGGAAGGCAGGCGTACTATATTGATAGAGACACAGGCTTTGGTCTCTCCAACATATTATTCTTCTCCACAGAGAATTTCCAACGGATTTGACGTTAGAAGAATGAACATGCTTTTGGCTGTACTGGAAAAGAAAGCTGGAGTAAAGGTAAGCAACAAAGACGTATTCTTAAACATAGCTGGAGGATTGAAAGTTAATGACCCTGCTATAGATCTTTCAATCATAGCATCTATTATTTCTTCTCATCAGGATATGCCTATAGATAAGAAATATTGTTTTGCAGCAGAGGTAGGATTGTCTGGAGAGATACGTCCAGTACCATACATGGACAGAAGAATAAGTGAGGCTGCAGCTATGGGATTTACTAAAATATTTATAAGCAAATACAATAAAGAAAATATTCACGAACAAACAAATATCCAACCTGTTTTGCTAGCATCAATAGATGATTTGGTAGAACAGTTGGTAAAATAAATAAAAAAATAAGGAAATGAAAAGAACTAGTTTAAAGAAAGTATTATCATTAGCAGTTATCACAATAGTGATGTCAATGTGTTTGGTTTCTTGTAATGAAGGAGACCCTATAGGTAACGCTCCAGCCTTTGGCCCAGCACTACATGGATTGGCTTTCAGCGGTTGGAAACTTACATCAATAGAGCCAGAAGGATACAACACAACAGATTCTACAGGTTTTGAGATACAATTCTTTGATATGGGACAATGTCAGGGAAAAGGTAGTGTGAATAGTTTCTATTCAGAACATTTTTATTACAACCAAGGCGCTTCATATCTTAAGCTTGTCTTTGATATAGTTACAGACAACGGAGATGGTGGTCCAGTGGAAGAAAAATATTTCGACTATCTGCAAAGAGCAGAAAACTATGAATTTGTAGATGATAGTACATTGGTTTTGTATCCATTTCCAAACAATAAGAATTATAAACTTAACTTTAAAATGAAGTATGGTTTCTTTGCCGATGATATGAATATGAACTAATAAAAACCAAACCATTGCTGAGATTAAAAAAACAAATACAATAAAGAATGAAAACTAAATCACTTGGATTTTTATTGATTGTTGCAATGCTTTCTTTAGCATTTGCTTTTACATCATGCATAGATGATTCAATAGATTACAAGACTTCAGACATAGATCTTGCATACACAAGCTGGAAACTTATGTCTATAGAACCAAAAGGATATAATGCCAGCAAAGACCAAGGCTTTGATGTATTGTTTTATGATAACTATTGCATGGGAAAGGGAGATGTGAATACATTTTATTCCAACTATGCTACAGAAAAAGGTACATCTTCTATAAAATTGGAAGATATGTACTATTCTGAAATTGGTGGAGCAATCAAGGCAGAAGAAACTTATTTCTCATATCTGCAAAGAGCTCGCTTCTATGAATGTATAGGAGATACAATATTGAAACTATACCCATACGCTACCTCAAAATCTGTTTACCTTAAGTTTAAAAGAACAAATAAATTTGACTTCTAAGGATAGAATTACAAAACAATTTTTTTACTATAAAGAAAGTTGGACTCATCTTTTTTTGAGTCCAACTTTTTTCCTTATTTAAATATTTCTTCCTATCTTTGCACTCGCAAACAATAGTGTTTG
>JAGHSX010000146.1 GCA_018065645.1 Candidatus Scybalousia scybalohippi | reverse complement strand
AAATAATTTATTTAGTATTATTCAAATAATTTGTATCTTTGCCACTTGACCTTCACAAATAATTTAAAAGAATATTTGGTTTCAGTCAGTTCAAAGGTTATCAAGAAAAGGTTGTAAGAGATATTCTACAAAAGAAAAATGTCTTTGTTATTATGCCTACAGGTGGAGGCAAGAGTTTGTGTTATCAGCTCCCTGCCCTCATTATGCAAGGTACAGCCATCGTAATCTCACCACTAATCTCTCTTATGAAGAATCAGGTAGATGCTATTAGAGAAATGGTAAACGACAATAGCGTTGCCCACTTTATGAATTCTTCCTTAAACAAACACGAACTGAATGCTGTAAAAGCAGATATCCAGCAAGGCAGAACAAAACTGCTGTACGTCGCTCCAGAATCTCTCACAAAACAGGAAAATGTAGATTTCCTTTCTTCTGTTCCAATTTCCTTTTACGCTATAGATGAAGCTCATTGTATCTCTGAATGGGGGCATGATTTCCGTCCTGAATACAGAAGAATAAGAGAAATAGTAAACAATATAGGCCAGGATGTTCCAGTAATCGCTCTTACAGCTACAGCCACAGACAAGGTAAGACAGGACATCTTGAAGAACCTTGACATCTTGGATGCAGAAGTTTTCGTTGCTTCTTTCAACAGAGAGAATCTTTACTATGAAATAAGACCAAAGCCAAGTGATGAAAAATTGCTGTTAAAGCAAATCATTTCTTTCATAAAGGAAAATGAGCACAAGAGTGGCATCATTTATTGTCTCAGCAGAAAGAAAGTAGAAGAAGTTGCAGAACTACTCAACCTAAACAACATAAAAGCACTTCCTTACCATGCAGGCCTGGATGCCAACACAAGAGCAGAAAATCAGGACAAGTTCATTCTTGAGGAAATAGATGTAATAGTTGCAACCATTGCATTTGGTATGGGAATAGACAAACCAGATGTAAGATACGTTATTCACTACGACATGCCTAAGAGCCTTGAAGGTTACTATCAGGAAACAGGTCGTGCAGGCAGAGACGGAGGAGAAGGAAAGTGTATAGCGTTCTATTCAGAAAAAGATATTTCAAAACTAGAAAGATTTTTAATAGACAAGACTGTTCCAGAGAGAGAAGTAGCTGCTCAGTTGATAGAAGCGACTATCTCTTATGCAGAAAGTGCCGTTTGCAGAAGAATAAACCTTTTGAAATACTTTGGAGAAACTTATCCTCAAGACAATTGTCATAACTGCGACAATTGTCTTCACCCAAAGAAGAAAGTAAACGCCAGAGAAGACATAAAGGCAGTCATAGAACTGATTTATGCAACCAAGCAGATGTTTAAAGCTCCTCACATTATGGATATTATCATGGGAAGAAAGACATCTGCCATCAAAACATGCAAGCACGACAAACTGGAATTGTTTGGAATAGGTCAAAACGATAAAGAAACACATTGGAAAGCAGTATTGAGACAATGTATTATAGAAGGCTTTATTCGCAAGGATATTGAAACCTATGGTATCTTGAAACTGCAACAAGATGGATACAAATACTTACAGAAATCTTACGATATTCTAGTACCTGAAGACCATGACTATTCTTTAGAGAACGAAGATGAATTTGAAATCGTGGCATCTGGTCAAGAAGCCAGTGCTGTAGATGATGTTCTGTTCTCTATATTGAAAGATATTAGAAAAAGTATTGCAAGCAAGGAAAAATTACCTCCATACGTCATATTTGAAGACCGTTCTTTGAACGATATGACTATACAATACCCTACCAGCATAGAAGAGATGAAGAACATAGTAGGTGTCGGTGAGGCAAAGGCAAAAAAATATGGTCAAGAATTTTGCGATACAATAAAGAGATACGTAGAAGAAAATGAAATAGATAAACCTCAGGAACTAGTAGTAAAAAGTCTTAACAACAAAAGTGGACTGAAAGTCTATATCATCAAGAGCATCGATAAAAAACTTTCTTTGGAAGATATAGCCAAAGGCAAAGGTTTGGATATGGACGAACTTCTGGAAGCTATAGAGAAAATTGTTACCTCTGGAACCAAACTTGACATTTCCTACTACATACAAGAAAACGTAGATTCCTATCATCAGGAAGAAATTATAGAATGTCTTAGAGAAATGGAGACGAATGATATTGATGACATTTTAGATGAATTGGATGATGATGAATACACAGAACAGGAAGTAAGGCTAATGAGAATATACTTCCTCAGCACATTTGGTCAGTAATAAGTAAAACTAAAATAAATACATATGAAACGTATTTTTACAATTTTAACACTTGCTTTTATTCTTGCAACTCCTCAAGTAAAAGCTCAAATCAATTTTGTTAATGCAGATTTTGAAAACTGGAGTTCAAACACATCTGCTTCAGGATGGAATACTCTAGGTTATATGGGATTTAATCTTTGTGAATTTTCCCGTACTACAGATGCTTATTCTGGAAATTTTGCTGCAAGCATTAGTTCACAAATGCTACCTTCCTTAGTTAGCAATATGCTGGGAATTCCTCAGATAGCTATTCCTGGATTTATGACAAATGCAACAATAGATTTCACTCAGCTGATATCTATTTTTCAAGACATCTCAAACATTGGAGATGGAAGTTCCTTGACTGACAATTTGGAAATGCTTAATAGTCTTTCAAACATTTTAACAAATGGATTAAATGTTGACGGATATGAAGTTTCTGCTATCAATGGACAATTCTCATTTGAGCCAGCATCTTCTACTGAAATGGGATTACTTGCTGCAATACTTGTAAACACGGAGAACAATAGCCGCTCTATTGTTGGGGGTGGAGTACAAGAAATAATAGATGCAACAGATGGTTATCAGGATTTTTCTATTGAAATGTTCTCTTTAGGCAAAGCACAGGAGCTAATCTTCCTTGCATTGACAACAAGCATGGACACTAATGCTGTAGAATTCGGAAAGTTGAAATTAGACAACCTTTCTATTAGTGCAAATCAAGTTGGGCTTGAAGAAATAGAAGAAGATAACAGCATAGTTCTTTATCCTAATCCTGCAAAACAAAGTTTCAAAATTCAATGCAACACTCCTAAACAAGTAAGCATTTGCGACGCAATAGGAAGAACTATAAAACAATTTGACAATTACACTTCTAACACTACTATAACTTTGGAGGACAAAGGCATTTACTTTGTAAAGATAGATAATTCTTACAAAAAACTGGTTATAGAATAATGAAGATTTTCTTGAATAGAATAACATTTTTTATATTGTTTGCAAGTGTGATATTTTCCTCTTGCAGCGGTGGTTATTCTTTCACAGGTGCCAGCATCAGTCCTGAAACCAAGACTTTCCAAGTAGAAACCTTCTTGAATAGAGCGTCTATAGTTCAGCCTGTTTTAGCATCTGAAATGACTTATGCTTTGATTAACAAAATCCGAAGTGGCACTAATCTATCCGAAGTTGAAGACAATGCAGATGTGACTTTCAGCGGAGTAATCCTTTCTTATGGTATTTCTCCTTCAGCAATATCTGCAAAAGACCAAGCTGCTAAAAACAGACTTACTATAAGAATAAAAGTGACTTGCAAAAATAGGCAAGATAAAAAATCAAACTTTGAAACAACTTTTACCAGATACAAAGAATACGATGCTTCCTTATCTCTTAGCTCAGTTGAGGAAGAACTTATTCAAGAAATAAATGAGGAATTGGTAGATGATATCTTTAATAAAGCGTTTGTCAATTGGTAAGCATCGTAGGCGTAAACTGCTTGGAAGGTATAGAAGAATACTCTATAGCAACAAAAAGTATATACGCACAGTAAACATAGTGGGATGGATATTATTCCTTCTAACCACAGGACTTTATCTTTTCACTATGTATCCTACAGTTGCATTCTGGGATTGTGGCGAATTTCTTGCCTCATCCAGAACCTTGCAAATAGGTCATCAACCTGGAGCACCTTTGTATCAACTACTGGGAAGTATAATTTCAGCACTTTCATTTGGCAACGTAAAAGTTGCAACTATACTTATCAATTCTCTGTCGGCAATCGCTGGAGGTATAAGCATAATGCTTCTATTCCACATATTCCTATACCTATTCAACAAGTATAGTGAGATGTATGTGGGAAACATTGCGGCAGCTTTTATGGCCTCAGCTATATTTGCATTGACAGATTCTTTCTGGACTTGTGTAGCAGAGGCAGAAGTATATACCATGTCCTTTTTGTTTACGACGCTTTGCATAAGAATAATATTGCATTGGGAGGAAAAACCAAATGAAAAATGGATTATACTTTTGTGCTTTATATTTGGATTATCCTATGGTGTACATCCTTTGACGCTTTTGATTGTTCCAGCCATAGTATTCATAATTTGGTTCCACTACAAAAGAATTTCATTTGTAAACATATTGCTCGCATCCATCACATCTCTTGTAGTGATTTTCCTAATGGTTAATGCGTTTCCATTTATCCTCACTTTAGTGGAATTAAACTTCGTGTTACTCATAGGCCTTTTGATTCTAATGGCAGGACTCTTCGTTTTATCTTTCAGAAAGAAAGTTGCATGGCTGAATAGTCTTGCGTTTTGTATCGTATTCTTCCTTGTTGGCTGTTCTACCTACCTAGTAATGGGAATACGTGGTGCAGAGAACTTACCTATGAATGAATCAAGAATAACTGATGCAAAAACTCTTAACGAATATATTTCAAGAGAAGCGTTCAGTAAAGCACCTATTGTTTACGGACCTTATTACACAGACTGGCCACCAAAGGATTTTGAATTAAATGGCAAGAAACTAGAGCCTGTTTTTGACAAAGAACTTATGACTTTCTTCCCTCGTATGTGGAACTATAACAACGAGAGCTATGCGAACAACTATGTTTCATGGGTTGGTGAACCTAAACGAACAGTAAACATAAACGGAGAAGATATTCAAAGGCCAAGTTTCTTGCAAAACGTATCTTATTTCTTTGAATACCAACTTGGTTATATGTATTGCAGATACCTACTGTGGAATTTTGTAGGAAAAACAACGGATATCCAGGGAGATGGTTCTCTTACCAATGGACAGGCAAAGACAGGTTTGACTCCATTGGACAAATTGTATAATATAGACGAGGGAGAAACCATTCTATCCGAAAAGAATAAAGGCAACAATAAATATTTCGCTATTCCTCTTATACTTTGCTTGCTTGGAATATTCTATCATCTGGCAAAAGACTCAAAGAGATTTCTTTTTGTTGCAGCAATATTTATAATGTACTCCATAGCCTTGGTTGTCTATCTAAATAGTGCTGCATATGAGATAAGGGAAAGAGATTATGTTTACCTGCCTTCCTTTATGGCAATAAGTATCTGGATAGGTATTGGAATGCTAGGTATTTCTCAGATAATAGCAAACCTCATCAGAGTCAAGAAACCTAGATACGTACTTCCAATCTTTCTTATAGTTCCTATATGGATAGGAATAGAGAACTTTGATGACCACAATCACAGACACCAATATACAGCCTACAATTTTGCTTACAGTATGCTTAACTCTTGTGAAAAAGATGCCTTGCTGATTGTAGATGGAGATAATGACACCTACCCTCTTTGGTATTGTCAGAATGTAGAACATTTCCGTCAGGACGTGAGAGTGGTCAACAGAGAATTGCTTAACAATGCCAGCACCATAAATCTATTGCAAAAAGCAATGCCTGAATCCAAAGCATTCAATCTTCTTATGGGCAGAAACAATTACAAAGATGGTGTAATGATGGCTGTGAGCGTCACTCCGTCTTTTGATGTTCTGGAAATGAAAGAAGCTTTAAAAAATCTCTACAACTCAAAAGGAGATGATGAAAAATTCAAAAACTATTTCAAGAACCTGCACACAAATAAGTTCTTGATAAAACGAAACGACGGCAACATAAACATTTCACTTGATGTCTTATCGTTAAACAAAAGCGATGTTGTAATCCTAGATTTGATTGCCTCCAATCCAGACAGACCTATTTATTTCTCATCATACAGCAACAATGACTTCATAGGTCTTGATGACTACCTCTCTCTAGAGGGTTTCGCCTACAGACTGAATGGCAAGAAAGTTTCTACCAAAGATGATATTATTGCTCAAGCAGCTGGAACAATAGACGCAAAGAAAATGTATGACAACATAATGCATAACTTTTCTTTCAGAAACTTCAACAAGAACACATACTTCAACGAATTGGAGAGGTCTATCGTTTCACTTTATGTTCAAAACATAAGAGCGTTAGCATATAAACTTATCTCCGAAAAAGAGGAAGACAAAGCCGTGTCATTAGTAAACAAATGCTTGAAGGATATTCCTTACACAATACACGATTATCCTATGGAGTTGGCAGACTTTGCTATTATTTATTCCCTAGCAGGACAAGAAAACAAAGCGAAGGCTTTAATGGCAAAAAGTTTGTCAGACTTTGAAGATTATATGGAAAGATATTTCCATGGAACTGTACGTTTTCAAAGTGAACAAAGACTTGAAGCAGCCTACAAGGTAAGTTATTTCATGGACCTTTGCGTATTGGCTGGAGACTGGGGCGAAGAAGAAATGAGAGTAAGCATTGCAGAAAGTTTCTTCACAATGATTAGACCTTATCTTGAAATCACCTACAGACAAAAGAAGATGATGCAGATAAACAATGAAGAATTTTACCTTCAGGAAATAGAAAACATAGACAATATGCTGGAACAGATAAGAGGATTTGCAAATGTCTATGAGGAGTCTCTTCCTGAAGAACAATAAAAATAAAATCGGAATATATTCGTTACAAGAAAAAAATAAACAAATTATGTCACAGGAAAAATATAACAGACGTGGGGTTTCTGCAAAGAAAGAAGATGTCCACAATGCCATAAAAAATATTGATAAAGGTTTATTCCCAAATGCTTTTTGCAAGGTTGTTCCTGATTCTTTGAGTAATGATGACGACTATTGTATGGTAATGCACGCAGATGGTGCTGGTACAAAGAGTTCTTTGGCTTACATGTACTGGAAAGAAACAGGAGACGTAAGTGTATGGAAAGGAATAGCACAGGATGCTGTTGTCATGAATACAGACGACCTTCTTTGTATAGGTGTAACAGACAATATTCTTCTTTCTTCTACTATAGGCAGAAACAAGAATCTTATACCTGGAGAAGTAATCAAAGCTGTTATCGAAGGAACAGAAGAATTCCTTGAAACTATGCGTTCTTATGGAGTAGGTATTTACTCTACTGGTGGAGAGACTGCAGACGTTGGCGACTTGGTTAGAACAATTATCGTAGATAGCACTGTAACTGCAAGAGCAAAAAGAAAAGATATTCTTACAGAAGACACAATAAAACCAGGAGATGTAATAGTTTCTCTTGCATCATTTGGTCAGGCAACATACGAAAAAGAATACAATGGCGGTATGGGAAGCAACGGCTTGACAAGTGCCCGTCACGATGTATTCTACAAAGAACTTAGCAAGAAATATCCTGAAAGTTACGACAACAATCTTCCTCAAGACGTAGTATATTGTGGAAACCGTTCTTTGCTAGATGAAATAGTTATAGACAATGAAGGTCATACTATGACAGCAGGAAAACTTGTTCTTTCTCCAACAAGAACTTATGCTCCTGTTATTGCTGCCTTATTGAAGGAATATCGTCAACACGTTCATGGGCTTATCCATTGCACAGGCGGTGCTATGACTAAGGTTCTGCACTTTGTTAATGGTCTTCACATTATAAAAGACAACCTATTCCCTCTTCCTCCACTATTCAAGATGATAGAAGAAGAAAGCGGAACTCCAAGACAGGAAATGTACCAAGTATTCAATATGGGACAAAGAATGGAAATCTATTGTCCAAAAGAAGCTGCTGAAGATATTATTGCTTTGAGTAAGTCATTCAACATTGATGCTCGTATCTCTGGTAGAGTAGAAGCAGCAACAGACGGAAAATCTCAAGTAACAATCTCAGACGAAAAAGGTACTTACATTTACTAAGATTTTACGAAAACATTCATTTATAAAAAAACGCCGAAGTTCCATTTAAAACTTCGGCGTTTGTATTTAGTATGAAATAAAAATCTTTGTTGAATTTTATCTCTTTATAATCTTTTCTGTTCTTGTGAATGCATTAGAGATTATTCTAATATAGTACGCACCAGATATCATATTACTTGTTTCTATTTCAAGTGTTCTGTCTCCTGCTTTCATTGTATAAGTCTTTATCGTTCTTCCTTGAATATCTGTCAAAAGAACTTGAGCATCAGTTGTCAATCCTTCAACGTTCAATATAGTGTTTTCTTCTGTTGGATTTGGATAAACACCAACAGCAATTTTACTTTCAATATCTGACAAAGCAGTACATCCAACAATAAGATTCAATGTCACTGTACTATCACAGCCATCTGTAACTGAAGGTACAGTTTGGAAATATGTTCCACTTTCTGTAAGCGTCTGTCCAAAAAATACAATAGACTCACCTAGGCTTATGTTGATTGTTGTATCTGTATGATAAGATACTGTTGTAAGTGTTAGCACTATCACACTATCACATCCATATTCACTTTGCAGAGTATCTGTATATGTACCAGAAGTTGTCAATACATTGTCTCCAAATGTATAAGTACTACCTTCACAAATAGTGTCACAAATAGATAAATAATATTTCTCCCTTACAGATAAATCAAGATTTATTGTACTATCGCATCCGTCCATTGTTGTCAAAGTATAAGTGTAAAGTCCTGCTGTACTCTCAGTAAATCCATTGTCATTATACTCTTCCCCTTGGCAAATACTTACATTTAGATATGTTGTATCAAATACAACTCCAAAAATATTCTCACCAAAAGATGAACTCCAAACATCATTATTATTGTATAACGAAGTACTGCTGCATGGAACAAAAAGTTTCTTACCGCTATAAGTATTTGAGAACGTACTTGCATAAATAGTAACTGGATTTTCCACCTTGCATATAACTGTATCCAGATTAGTACAACCTGCAAAAGCATAAACTCCTATGCTTGTTACACTACTTGGGATTGTAATACTTGTTATTCCACTACATTCACGGAAAGTAGAATTTCCTATACTTGCAACACTATTTCCCATTGTTATGCTTGTTGCTCCACTGCATGCTCTGAAAGCATTGTCTCCTATACTTGTTACACTATTAGGTATTGTTATGCTTGTCAAACTGCTGCAATCTTGAAAAGCAAAATATCCTATACTTGCTATACTGTTTCCCATTGCAACACTTGTTAGACTACTGCAATAATGAAAAGCATAATTTCCTATACTTGTTACACTATTTGGAATTGTTACACTTGTTATTCCATTACAAAATTGGAAAGCTCCGTCTCCTATACTTGTCACATCATATACTACACCTGAATACGTTACTGTGCTTGGAATATTTATCTCTCCAGTATATTCATTTGGATACAAGGAAGCACTAGTCCCTTGATATGTTACAGCAACTGTTCTTGGCTCTGTGGATGATGTAATATTGTAATAAATAGTTTTACCATCACTATTTACTGCTTCAAAGTCATGTGCAAAAACTTGCACGCCTATGCTCAAAAGCATAAATAAACTTAATACTCGTTTTATCATTGTTTGTTTTGTTTTTTTAAGAATATTAAGTTGCAAAGATAGTCAAATATAGCTTAACCACAAAAGACACACCTTAATTTTCTAGTAACTCTTTGTTTTAATATTTTAAAATCAAGTTTCAATAATTTAAAACGAAGAGTTGATAATAGTTTATCGCCGATAGAATACAGTTTATCAGTGATAAAATACAGTTTATCGCCGATAAAATGGAGTATATCAGTGATAAACTAACATTAGAATCAAAAAACAGAATAATGAAAGCAAGTTTTTGATTGATAAAACCCCCAAAAGTTTTATAAAAACTAATGGGAGGGGGTATTATATAAAAATAAAAAATCTTGAAAGAATTTCTTCTTTATTTTGCCTTGATAGAGATAGCTGCGCCGCCACTTGGTGCAAGACGAAGAGGTATTCTTGACTGATTGTTAACCATTAGAGTTTTTATCTCCAATGGATAAGGATTTGTTCTGTAGTCTGCACCTTCTCCGTCACAATATATTGTCAACTCATATTCTCTTCCTTCATCTAGGAAATAAAGGTCTAGCACAAGATTTCTAGGGGTTTCATCTGTCATACTTCCTACATACCAGTTATCAGAATTTCTTTCTTTCCTGGCAATAGTAATATACTTACCTATTTCTGCATGAGGAACAATTGTTTTCTGCCAGTTGGTTGGGACATCTTTTATAAATGCAAAAGCAGGTTGGTCTTCATAGTTCTCAATCATATCTGCTGCCATAGGAGCTGGAGAATACAAAACTATATATTCTGCCAACTGCTTGGCTAAAGTAGTTTGTGGGTGAGTCTGAGGTTTTATCTTGTTTTCAAAATTAAATATTCCAGGAGTAAAATCCATAGGTCCCATAAGACCTCTTGTAAACGGCAACACACAAGTATGATAAGGAGGGTTACCTCCTTGTTCATCCCAAGAATTGTATTCTTGTCCTCTCATACATTCTGTTCCTATGATGTTTGGATAGGTTCTTCTTATTCCAGAAGGAAGAGCAGCCTCGTGAGCAACCACCATGAGTTTGTATTTTGCTGCTGTAGTTACAACGCTGTTGTAATGGTTTATTGCCTGTTGAGAATGCTGATACTCATCATCATTCCAAAAATTAACATATCCTGTTTTTACTGTATTCATTCCTAAAGAATGGTAAAGAGAAAAAGCTGTATCCATCTGCTTTTCAAGATTACGGGCAGCGCCAGCAGTTTCTGCATGAGCAATTATTCTTACATTATTCTTCTTTGCATAATCTGCCAAGGCAAACAAATCATAGTCTGGATAAGCTTGAGTGAAAGAGAACCTGTCTCCATGTATTCCCCAGTCTCCATCCCAACCTATATTCCAACCTTCAACCAATACAGCAGGGATATTGTTTTTTGCAGCAAAATCTATGTATTTCTTTGTTCTTTCTGTAGTTGCCCCGTGTTTTTCTCCATATTCCCAAGTATAATCTCTCTTATGCATACCCCACCAAATACCAACATATTTTGAAGGTTTTACCCAAGAAACATCTTCTATCTTGCATGGCTCATTCAAATTTAGGATAAGTCTTGAAGTAATCAAACCTTCAGGGTTCTTTGCTACTACTATGTACCTCCAAGGAGAAGCAAAAGGTGTTTGAACTCTTGCAGCGTCTCCATTTCTCCAAGGATACAATTCTGTAGTAAATGTTGCTTTTCCTGCAACATCTTTTTCTGCGTACATAGTCGCAGGATAATTCCATACAGCTGCCTCTGCTATACACATGTAAAGAGAATCATTCGCAATGATTGTAATAGGAGGATTGATTGTATCTTTTTCAGAAGCTGTAGATTCTGTATAAAGTCCTTCATAATGTAGTGTTCCTATTGCTTTTTGTGCCCAGACTTTAGCATCATAAAGGTGTGCTGGAATAGTAAACATTGTCTTCTCCTTGCTTATTGCAAAAGACTTGAGATTTTCCTGTTCTGGAAATATGTATCTTAATCCCATTCCATCATTATACATTCTGAAACAAATCTGCAAAAGACATTTATTGCCAGATTGAGATTGATACGTCAGTGTTAGTTCATTGTAATTGTCTCTTACATACTGGTCTTCTCCCCATACTTGTTCCCAAATATAATCATTGGACTTTCTTTCAAAATCTATCTGTTTTAAGTTGGAAAAATATGCCTCTTTTGTTTCTACTTCCAAAGAAGAATAATCAAGAATCATTTCACCATTTCGCCAAAGTCTATACATTGGTCTTCCAGCTTGAAGTTTAATTTCTACTCTTAGGTTTTTGTCTGGTGAATACAGAGTTTCCTGTGCAGTTGTATCAGTTAGAAAAAATACAAATATCAAACTGAATACTAGTAAAATAAGTTGTCTCTTCATTTGTAAATTGGTTTTATCTTGGCAAAGATACAGTTTTTATTTTTACTGATAACAATTCTTTGAGAAAAAAGCCTAAAAGTTCCTTGTTTTACCTGGCTTTGAGTTTTTGGAAAGAAAAAATTTTGTAATATGATTAAAAAGACGTAAATTTGCACGAAAATATATACTTTAGAGAAATGTTTTCATATAGCGACAAAATTATTGGTGAGGGTTTAACTTACGACGATGTGTTGTTGGTGCCAGCATATTCAGAAATAATCCCTCGTGAAGTAACGGTAGCAAGCCGTTTTTCCAGAAATATAGACGTTAATATTCCTATTGTTTCAGCTGCTATGGATACTGTAACTGAAGCAAATATGGCTATTGCTATGGCTCAGGAAGGTGGTATTGGCGTTTTACACAAAAATATGCCTATAGAAGTTCAGGCTAACGAAGTTTTGAAAGTAAAGAGAAGCGAAAATGGTATGATTACCAGTCCTTCTACTTTAAGACAAAACGCTGTTGTAAAAGATGCATTGAAAATGATGCAGGAACTATCTATTGGTGGTATTCCTATTGTTGATGATGAAGAAAAACTTATAGGTATTGTTACCAATAGAGACCTTCGTTTTGAAAGAGATACAGAAAGACCTTTGGGTGAAATAATGACTAGAGAATTAGTTACTGCTCACCCTGGTATCACTTTCGCTGAGGCTGCAGAAATATTGCAACAAAACAGAATAGAAAAACTTCCTGTAGTAGATGACAACAATCATCTTGTTGGTCTTATCACATACAGAGATATTATAAAGGTTAAACAAAGACCTCTTGCCTGCAAAGACAGTATGGGCAGACTACGTGTTGCTGCAGGTATAGGTATTACTGGTGATATGTATGACAGAGCTGACGCTCTTATCGCAGCAGGTGTTGACGCTATCGTTGTTGATACTGCTCATGGTCACTCAAAGAATGTTATCACTAGCCTTAAAGAATTAAAGAAAAAATATAAAACTGTTGACATCGTAATAGGAAACATAGCTACTCCAGAAGCAGCAGAAGCTCTTGCAGAAGCTGGTGCTGATGGTATAAAAGTAGGTATAGGACCTGGCAGTATCTGTACAACACGTATCGTTGCTGGTATCGGTATGCCACAGTTGACTGCTGTTCTTAGAGTTTGTGAAGCTTTGAAAGGAAAGAACATTCCTGTGATAGCCGACGGTGGTATCAGATATTCTGGAGACATCGTTAAGGCTTTAGCAGCTGGAGCTTCTACTATTATGGCTGGCTCATTGCTTGCTGGAACAGAGGAAAGCCCTGGTGATACTATCATATTGGAAGGAAGAAAATACAAAGCATACAGAGGTATGGGTTCTTTGGACGCTATGCAAAGCGGCAGCAAAGACAGATACTTCCAAGCAGATGAAAAAGATGTTAAGAAACTTGTACCAGAAGGTATCGTAGGTAGAGTTCCTTACAAAGGCAGTGCAATAGAAGTTATCTACCAACTTGTTGGTGGTTTGAAAGCTGGTATGGGCTATACTGGTTCTCAAAACTTGGAAATGCTTCGCCAAGCTAAATTCATAAAAATAACTAACGCTGGATTCATTGAAGGCCACCCTCACGATATCACAATAACAAAAGAAGCACCTAACTATTCAAGGTAATAAGATTTATACAATGAAAAGATTGGTAACCCTAATATCAATACTTGTTTGCTCTATAGCTGTTTTGGCTCAAGGGCAAACAAGCACTCTTCTTGAGATTGGTAATGAAAAGATATCTAAAGAAGATTTTATGAAGATGTATTTGAAAAACAATAGTACATCTACAGTTTCTTTGGACAGACAAGACCTAGAAAACTACCTGGACTTGTTTATCAACTACAAGTTAAAACTTATCCAAGCCAGAGAAAATGGTCTTGATACAACCAAAGCCTTTCTTGATGAAGTAGCAAAATACAGAAAACAAGTAGCAGAACCTTACATAAATGACAGAACTATCACAGATTCTCTTATCCAAGAGGCTTATGATAGAGAGTTGGAAATATTAAGAGCTTCTCATGTTCTTATCACTTTACCTGCCAACGCTGCTCCTAGTGATACTCTAGCAGCATACAACAAGGCTCTTATGGTAAGAAACAAAGCCCTAAAGGGAGAAGATTTTGCAAAACTTGCTATGGAATATTCCGACGACCCTTCTGCAAAAGACCGTGTTGTTAGTGAAAACCAACCTGTAGTAAAAGGCAATGGAGGTGATTTGGGTTACTTCACTTCTATGCTTATGATATATTCTTTTGAATCTGCATGCTATTCTATGCAGAAAGGAGATATATCTATGCCTATAAGAACAAACTTCGGTTACCATATCATAAAACTTACAGACAAGAAACAAGCAGACTTTTCTTCTGTTGACTTAAAGCATGTTCTTGTAACTACACAAAACCGTAGTGAAGAAGATGCTGAAAAAATCATCAATGAAGCATATTCTCACGTAAATGAATGGGGTATAGACTCTGTTGCTAGCGTTTATTCCGATGATGAACGTTCTGCGAAAAACTCTGGATGGTTAATCCATCAAAGATGTAACAGCGTTCCACCAGAATTTATTGACCAGATGAGCAATATGAAAGCAGGCGAATTGTCTGTTCCTTTCAAAACTCGCTATGGTTGGCATTTCTTTAGACTGGTTAAACGCTACCCTATTCCTACTTTGGAAGAAGAAAAAAAGAATATCACACAACGTATAAGCAAAGACCAGAGAGCATATCGTTCCATAGAAAGTTTCATTCAAAAGAGCAAGGATGAATATGGCTTCAAGGAATACAAGAACAACCTTACAGAATTGCAGTATGTTGTAACAGATAGCGTATTTTCTGGAAACTGGCAAATACCTTCTGACTTCAAAGGCAACAAAGTTTTGTTCACTATAGGAGATAGTTCTTATACTCAAATGGATATGTTGGAAGAACTTTACACAGCACAAAGAAAACAAACTCCAGCATACATTCCTACTTTCCTTGAAACATTCTGCAATTCATTTGCTGACAATAAAGTGTTTGACTATGCAAATGATAGACTGGAAGACAAATACGAAGATTTGAGAGAAAGTATGCAATCATTTAGAGAAGGTATTCTTATATTCTCTATCACAGACCAGAACGTATGGAACAAGAGCCTTATAGACTCTGTTGGAGTGCAGGAATTCTACAACAAACATCAACAAGAGTACATCTGGGGTAACAGAGCTGACGTTACAATGTGGAACATAGACAAAAGCATCAATATAAAGAAAGCTTTAAGTCTTATAAAGAAATGTAACAAGAAAGGTCTTACAAACGACGAAACAAAAGATAAACTTATAAAGAAATTTGCTATAAAAGAAACTCCTTCAAAATATTTCACTTACACCTGGAATCGCTATGAGAAAGGAGCCAACAGAAATGTTGATAAATCTATCTGGAACACCAATATAGCAGAAAATCTTCAAAACAAAGATGTTGTTGTTCTTGATACAACATCCATGACTAACAAGAATATGGTATTAGTTCTTAAGAGCTTCCTTGCACCACAACCAAAATCTCTTGATGAATGTAAAGGTATTGTAACAAGTCAATACCAAGAGTATTTGGAAGAAAAATGGATAAAAGAACTAAGAAGCAAATATCCTTATAAAGTAAACTTAGAGGTTTTTAACTCAGTAAAATAATGAAAAAATATAAAAAGATTCTACTGCTTACATTACTCTTGTCTATAGCAGGAGTATCATATGGACAGACAATGGTTGATGAAGTAATAGCTATTGTCGGAGAAAATATGATAAAGTATTCTGAACTGGAAACAGGATACCTTCAAAGCAAAGCTTCTGGCGTGGAAGGCAACAGAACACGTTGCGACATTTTGGAAGATATGCTTCTAAGCAAACTATTGCTTCACAAAGCACAGGTAGATTCTCTGGAAGTTACAGACCAAGAAGTTGAAAGCACCCTAGACGAACGTATTAGATACATGATACAGGTCTATGGTTCTCAAGAAAGAATGGAAAGACAGATGAATAAATCTCTTGCAGAGATGAAAGAGGTTTATAGAGATGTCATAAAAGAAAATATGCTTATCCAAAAGGAAAGAGGAAACATTGTTGGTGACATAAAAATCACACCTCAAGAGGTTGCAGATTTTTACAACCGCATTCCAAAAGATTCTCTTCCTGAAATAGCAGAAGAATACGAACTTACTCAAATAGTAAGTATGCCTAAGGTTTCTAACGAAGAAAAAGAAGCATTGAAAGAAAAGCTTAACTCATACAGAGACCGTATACTTAAAGGAGATAAATTCTCAACAATAGCAACTCTTTATTCAGATGATGAGTCTTCTGCAAGAAAAGGTGGAGAACTGGGTTTCTTCTCTAGAGGTGATATGGTAGGAGAATTTGAAGCAATGGCTTTCTCTCTACAACCTGGAGAAATTTCTCCTGTATTTGAGACCAAATATGGTTTTCATATTATACAGATGATAGAAAGACGCGGCGATAGAGTAAATTGCCGTCACATCTTGCTTATGCCTAAAATCTCTGCAACAGCTTTGTATCAGTCAAAGATGTTCCTTGATAGCGTACAGAATTTGATAAACGATGGAAAGATAACATTTGAAGATGCTATCATAAAATTCTCCGATGACAACAGCAAAATCAACGGAGGTCTTATCATAAACAAGAACAACGCTTCTGCACGTTTCTCAAAAGACGCTATAAACGAGACAATAGGCAACGTAGATAAAGTTGATTTCAATTCTATGAAACAAGGTGATGTTACAAAACCTGTAGAGTTCAAATCAGACCTTACTCAAGCTTATCGTCTTATAAAAATAAAGAAGAAAACTCCTAAACATACAGTTAATCTAGAAAACGATTTTGATCGTATCCAAACTCTTGCCCTATCAGAGAAAGAAACAAATCTTATGAGAACATGGGCAGAGAAACTTATACCTAAGACTTATATTAGAATAGATAAAAAATACACTTCTTGCAATTTCACAGTAGATTGGATGAAGAGTGTCAACAAAAACCAATAAACAACATTACTCACAAACTATCAAGCAATGACAGAAGCAGAACAATTAGACATACTAGTTGCTAAATGTAACACCTTAAAGAAAGAAATTTCCAAAGTAATAGTAGGACAAGAGGATACTGTAAACAAAGTCCTTACTGCTATGTTCTCTGGAGGTAATTGCCTTTTGGTAGGTGTTCCTGGCCTGGCAAAGACATTGCTTGTAAACACTATTGCAAAAGCTTTGGGGCTTACATACAATCGTATTCAGTTTACTCCAGACCTTATGCCATCTGATATTACTGGTAGCGAAATTCTAGATGCTGAGAGACAGTTTAGATTTATCCAGGGACCTATATTTTCAAACATAGTCCTTGCCGATGAAATCAACCGTACATCTCCTAAAACACAGTCTGCCTTGCTCGAAGCTATGCAAGAACATTGTGTAACTGTTTCTGGCAAGACTTACAACTTGGAAAAGCCTTTCTTCGTTCTTGCAACTCAAAACCCTATAGAACAAGAAGGAACTTATCCTCTTCCTGAAGCACAGCTAGACCGTTTTATGTTTATGATCTGGCTAGACTACCCTTCCTTTGAAGAGGAAATGCAGATACTGAAAACAACTACCACAGACCATAGTGCAGAAGTTGAGAAGGTTCTTGATGCTCAAGACATCTTGACTTTACAAAACATAATAAAGAAAATTCCTGTCAGTGATAACGTCTACAGATACATTGTCTCATTAGTAGAAAAAACAAGATTGAAAAAGGAGGGTAACTCTTTGGCTAATCAGTATCTTTCCTGGGGTGCAGGCCCTAGAGCTTCACAATACTTGGTTATGGGAGCGAAATGTACTGCCGCCTTGAAAGGAAAATATTCTCCAGACATAGAAGATGTAAACGAAGTGGCAATACCTGTCCTTAGACATAGAATAGTATTGAACTACTCTGCACAAGCTGAAGGCTACACTACAGAAGACATTATAAATATGATAATAAAAGAAACTATCTAGATATGAAAAAAGTATTTTTTCTTATTGCTTTAACTTTTGGTTTTGTGTCAATGGATTCTTTCGCACAAAACAATCTTGGAAAGAGCAATTCATCTCAAGTTGCAATGGTTGCGACAAACATAGATGAAAACAATGTTATCTTAACTCCTGCTCCTCCAAAGAAAAAACGCAACAACCAGAATCAAAAACAAGAGGTTGTCAATCCTTATCCTGAAAGAGTAGAAGCATACATAAACTTTGAAAAAGGCAATGCTTACTACACAAGAGGAGGACTTAATGCTTTGGATAGCATTTATCTTATGACATTCAACTCTTCCAACAACAGATTCTACAAAATGACTATCATAGGCTACGATGATGGTGGCGAAATAACAGAAGAATCTTCTTCTTTGGCAAGAGATAGAGCTATCGTTGTGTTCAAGTATTTCTCTTCAAGAGAAGAAACAGAATACATCATCAAACGTACTCCTAGCACATACACACAAAGCTGCGTCGGAGAGATTAACTATTACATCAAATACAAAATGCCTTTTGACTTCCAATGGTTAAATCTTTACAACTTGCCAGAAGATGAAAAGACTGAAAATGGAATTTCTCTTGCAAGCAAAGTTCACATCATCATAGAAGAAGATCAGGAAGACTGTCTTGGAGAATACTATGACTACGACTGGCCTGCACAAGATACAGTTCTTTCAGGAAATCACGCAAAAGTTATGATTCCTAAGGGAACTCTAGAGTATATTCATCACACTAAAGACACTATCCCATATTCTTGCAACATAGAATACAAAGAGATGCTTTCTTTTGAAAAACTTACAAGCAACTATTCACTTGTTCCTCACAAGAAACAATATATTATCAATGCTGGCTACATAGTTGTTGCGCCAGAAAAGAAACCAGACTATTCTTCTTGTGCAAGCAAGGACACTATCACTCCTACTATCTTGATTTCTGTACCTATCGAAAAACAACAACAGGCAGCAGGACTTAAGTTCTACGGAAAAACTTACAAGCCAAACGGAGAAGTTGTTTACAAATCAATCTCTACAAAGAAAATCAAAGACAAAGATACCAAGGACGTAACTTTGGAATGTTACATCACTCCTTTCCAGTTCGACACAATCTATCTTGGAAAGAAAGTAGAGGAAAAAGAAATGGGCGACTATTTCTATCCAGCTAGAGAAGGAGAACCTGGAGCATTTGAAGCTATGGGTGGTTGGTTGAAACCTTTCAAACTAAACAAACAAGGCGACTACATCATCAAAGAATCTATGCAGTCTATCCTTAGAAAACCTAACGGTTCTTATTCAGCAGACTAATCAACAAGAAAGTTTATACTTACAAGACCTCAAGAGTTCTCCAACTTTTGAGGTCTTATTTTTTTGTCTTATTCTTTTATAGAAAAGATATTATTTCTCATAGCAAAATAAAACTTCGTTTTAGAAAAATAACTCTTCGTTTCGCTGGTGTAACTCTTCGTTTTATTTTTCCAGCATTTGATGTTTTTCTAATAATACTTTGTCTCAGATTACTGATTTAAGTGAGAAAACGGATAAGGTATTTCGTCTAATGGTCTAATTCGCTCCTATAGGGAGCGATTAGA
>JAGHSX010000102.1 GCA_018065645.1 Candidatus Scybalousia scybalohippi | reverse complement strand
CTTTAAAAATAAGATGGAGACAACAAACGCCAGCACAAACACAGCTAAGAAAAAAAAGAAGTTCAGCTGGAAGAAATTCTTTAAAAGATTAGGAATAGTTTTCTTATGTTATTTTGTTTTCACTATTCTCATTACAGCATTGTATCGTTTTGTAAATCCGCCTATCACTATACTTATGGTGCAAAGATGTGTTGAGCAGACTTTCTCAAAGGATAGAGATGTTAGACTTAAAAAAGACTGGGTATCTTTAGAGGAAATTTCTCCATACATGGTTAGAGCCGTAGTTGCAGCAGAAGACAACAATTTTAGAAATCACAATGGATTTGACATCAAGGCCATCAAATATGCACAAAAATACAACGAAAGAAAAGGCAAGAAAGCTCTTGGTGCAAGTACCATAAGCCAACAGACTGCTAAGAATGTTTTCCTTTGGATACAGAAAAGCTATATAAGAAAAGGATTGGAAGCATGGCACACTGTACTTATGGAATTGTGGTGGCCTAAGTCTAGAATAATGGAAGTATATTTGAATGTTATAGAGTTTGGAGATGGTATTTATGGAGTAGAAGCTGCAAGTCAATACTATTTTCATAAACACGCTTCTGAACTTACACGAAGAGAGGCAGCATTACTTACAGCAGTATTGCCTAGCCCTTTAACTAGAGATCCTTCTCATCCAAACTATAAAACAAACAGAAGGGCTAATATGATTCAAAGAAAGATGAACATCATAGGTCCAGTAAGACTATAGCCTTACCTTCTAAAGAAAAAGGACGACCAATGGAAGAGCATAGCTTTGAAAAACTATTGGAAGGCTTTCGCTATTACATGCGTTTAGAGCGTTCTTTTTCCAAAAACACTTCAGAAAGTTATATAAGAGACTGCTCCAGATTTGCTGAGTGGATACAGGAATTCTATCCTAATACAGCTATACAAGATATTACAGTAAAAATACTGGATGAGTTTGTTTCCAATATGGTCAAAACCAAGACTCATAACGAAGAAGACATTCTACTGAAATCAACATCCCAGATAAGAATCATACAAGGCATAAGAGCTTTCTTTAAATATCTGCTGTTGCAAGATATTATAGAAAAAAATCCTGCAGAACTTATCACAACACCCAAACAGGAACACAAACTTCCTGAAGTTCTGGAAAGAGAAGAAATACAGGCAATGATCAACAGCATAGATGCCAGTACATTGGCTGGATTTAGAAACAAACTTACTATAAACTTTCTCTATGCAACAGGACTGAGAGTAAGTGAATTTGTCAACCTGAAACTTTCCGAAGTAAACTTTAAGGAAGAAATTCTTGACATAATAGGCAAAGGAAACAAAGAGAGATATATTCCTGTAGCCAAAAGTGTGTTAGATGATTTGGAGTTTTATATAAAACACTATAGAGCAGAGCAGAAAATAAGTAAAGAGTTCGAAAACTTTATTTTTCTCTCTGAAAGGCAAGGTAAACCCCTTACCCGCCAATTTATTTTCAAAATGTTGAGAGAAACTGCAGAAAAATCTGGCATAAAAAAGAACGTACATCCACACATTCTTAGACATAGTTTTGCAACAGAGTTGATAAGAGGTGGTGCAAATCTTATTGCCGTTAAAGAAATGATGGGACACTCTTCCGTAGTTTCCACAGAGATTTACATAAACCTTTCTACAAAAGACCTAAAAAACACTCTGGAAAACTATCACCCATTCTATAGGAAATAGAAAAGGAAAAAACATCAAATGCTACAAAATTAAAACGAAGAGTTACGCCAGCGAAACGAAGAGTTAGAAAAATAAAACGGCGTTTTATTTATTTGTATATAATTCTAGAAAGTTGTGAAGGAACAAATATTTCGTTGGCAACCTCAAGAATATCCATTGGTGTTATCTTGTCTATTTCTTCAAAATCTTCTTTCAATGTCTGCACTTTATTGTAATTTAGAAGAGACTTGCCTATGCAGAGCATCTCATTTTGATTGTAGTCATATTGTATGGATATCTGCCCTTTCAGTTGCTGTTTTGCTCTGGAGAGTTGTGACTGTGTAAGTCTTTTGTTTGCAAAACGAAGCAATTCTTTTTCTATCAAATCTATAGTTTTGTCAACATATTTTTCATCTGTGCCTGCATAGATTTGAAAAATACCATTGTCGCTGTATGATGTATAGGTGGATTCTATAGTATAGGTAAAACCATATTTCTCTCGTATGTGCATATTCAATGCAGAGTTCATTGCAGGTGAACCCAATATATTGTTAAGCAATGTAAAAGCAACCTTCTTATTGTTTCTATAACTATAGGACTGATTACCTATCATAATATGTGCCTGATAAGTATCTCTGTTTTCCTCTATCTGCTTAGGATGATAATGATAGATAGAATGACGGCGACGATTGGTAGTATTTTCAGGATAGATGGAAAAATATTTCTCACAAAGTTTTACCCACTTGTCAAAATCTATGCTACCTACAGTAGAAATAACCATAAGATTGGTAAACCATTTGTTTTTGATAAACTCTTTCACGCTGTCAGACGTAAAAGTTTGCACCTTTTCTGGTGTTCCCAATATCATACGGCCTAAGCCTGTATTTCCAAAAACAAGTTTTTCAAATGCATCATAAATCAACTCTGCTGGAGAGTCCTCATAAGAATTTATCTCTTCCAGAATTACAGATTTTTCTTTTTCAAGTTCTTTGTCTGGGAAAGTAGAATTAAAAACTATATCTGAAAGAAGTTCTGTGGCTCTTTCATAATAACTATTAAGGAATGTAGTATATACAACTATCTCTTCCTTGGTTGTATATGCATTGAGTTCTCCTCCTACGCCATCAATACGGGAAAGTATTCTAGAAGAACGACGATGAGTCGTTCCTTTGAAAATACAATGCTCTATAAAATGAGCCATACCATTCTGCTTAGGTTGCTCATCCCTACTTCCAACATCTATGGTTATACCGAGATGAGCAACTTGAGAAGGTGTATAGCGATGTATAAGCCTTATACCATTACTAAGTGTGTGATAATTGTAAGGGTATTGCTCGTATGGTTTCATTATTTATCTAGAGATAACGTAATAAGAACCACCCATCTTTGTCTTCATATTCTGCATAAGGTCATTAGCTTCTGACAAAGTACGGCGAGAACCATAACTTACATAGTAAATAGGTGAGCCTGATTTGATTTTAGAAAGCACATAACTATCATAACCTAGAGATTTTGCTTTTCTTGCTTGCTGTTCTGCACGAGATTTGTCTGCATATGAACCATCTACAACATCAAAACCTAGTTTTGAATAGTTTTGTGTAAGAACAGGTGTATTATCTACTGTTTCTGCTGGTCTTGGAGCAGGAGTTTCCTGTTTTGTATTTGTTTTCTTTGTCTGCTTAGCAGTAGTAGTCTTCTTTGGAGTTGCTACAGTACCATTACCTTTGCCTACTGGCTCTTTTGTGTATACAGGTGCTGGGGCTTCGTATGGTATTTCTGGGGCAGATTCTTCTGTTGCAGATACTTCTTCTACGCTTATTGCAGGCTCTTGTGTATTTGTAACAGTAGTAGCGCTTATAGTTTTAGCATCTTCTTTTACTTGTCTTACAGGAATATAGTATGCAAGTTTATCTGTAACTGGTTTAAGGAACTTAACATCTTTTAACCAACCCATCCAATGAGCACCTACAAATCCACCACACAGCAATATTAGTATCAAGACAATCCAGAAAATAATAAGCCATGCTTTTCTGCCACGTTTCTTCTTTTGTGGCTTTGCGTTTTCTGTGTTAGAGTGTCTGTTGATGATATCTTTAGCTGTCTTATCAAAATCATCTTCTTCCGTTTCTTTATCTTCTTCTACAGGAACTGCTGCTGGCTTTATATCCTCAACAACTATTTTTTCAGTATTCTGTTCTGCAGTGTCTATTGTCTGCTGTGTCTTGTCAACGCTAGGAGTAGCATCTACATCCAAAGTTTCCGTTACTTCTTGTTCTGCTTCTGGAGCTGTAACTTTAGAGTCTACTACAGCCTCAGTATGTTGTATAATACGTGTAGCTGTTTCTTGCTGTGTCTCGTGAGATTTTTCTTCCTCTTTGATTTGCTTAGCTTCCTCTATCTTCTTTTCTATATCGTCCTTATCCTGTTGCATTGAAGTAGGTAAAACAACTTGCTCTGGCTCTATGACTTGTTCCTGTGGTTTTGTATGAATAAGGTCAAGTTTTTCTTCACTTTGATATACTTTCACATTCTTTAATTCTCCCAATGCAAAAGCATCATCAAGCATATTAAGACCTTCCTCTGATGAAAAAGTATATTCTCCAACAAGTCCTTTAGAAATCTTACCCAACTTACCAATAGTAACAGTCATTCCTTTTTCTACCTTGTCAACAACAGATTCTGCATACTGTCTTATCCAAGTATTTGTTGTTTCCATAGACATAAACTCTGTCTGTGCCATATGGGAAACAAATGACATATCTCCGTTTTCTTTCTTTTCAAAAGTTAGTTTGCGTGAAGGAGGTTGAATAGTACCTGTAATGTCATTGATACGAGCTGAACAATTCTTTACATAAAATGTTCCTAATCCTGGAATTTCTGCTACATCATTATGCTTTAAATAATCGTATAAAATTTCTGCTACATTCATATCTTGTATTATTTTTCTATTATCTTCTTTATGTTTTCTAAATCTTGTGGAGTATCCACGCCTATAGTATCTATGTTTGTCTGCTTAACAATAATATTGTATCCTGCTTCTAACCATCGAAGTTGCTCCAGTTTTTCTATCTTTTCCAATGGGCTTTGCTCCAGTTTGGTTATCTTGTGCAGAATCTCTGCTCTATAAGCATAGATTCCTATATGTTTGTTGTAGGCTTTTTGTTCCAGCAAATCCTGTGTTTGAGCATCACGATTGCATGGTATTCTGCTGCGAGAAAAATACAATGCCCTATTATTTGCCTTTACAAGCTTTACAACATTTCTATCATCTACATCTTCTTCTTTCTCTATTGCTTTTGCCAACGTAACTATGTCTGCATCTTTTTCTTCAAATCCAGACAATATTTCTTGCAACTGTTCTTTCTTGATAAGAGGCTCATCGCCCTGTACATTGACAACAACATCATAAGTCTTACCTTCTTTCTCCAGAATAGATAAAGACTGTTCACAACGTTCTGTTCCACAAGAAAGAGATGAAGAAGTCATCAAAACCTTTCCTCCATTGTCTAGAACATGTTGCTGTATACGTTCATCATCTGTTGCAACATATACATCTGCGAATAGATTGGAAGATTTCACAGCTTCATATACCCACATAACTATAGCTTTTCCGCCAATAGTAGCAAGAGGTTTACCAGGAAATCTTGAAGACTGGTAACGTGAAGGTATAATAGCTAATGCTTTCATATATTATTGAATAATCCGTTTATTTCTGCGTTTATTTTTTCTACTATTTCTCCAAAATCTTCTGGGTTATCTATTATGTTCAATCTGTCTACATCTACTATTATCTTCTTTCCTTCATAAGATTCAATCCATTCCTCATATCTCTTGTTCAAAGAGTTAATATAATCCAAACGGATAGAAGACTCATATTCTCTACCTCGTTTTGTGATAAGAGAAATAAGTGTAGAAACAGAAGCTTTCAAATAGATAAGTATATCTGGCTTTGGTGTCAAAGATATCATAAGATTAAACAAGGAACGATAAGTCTCATAATCTCTAGAAGACAACAACCCCATAGAGTGTAGCGTTGGAGCAAATATATATGCATCCTCATACAAAGTACGATCTTGAACAAGATTAGGATATTTCTTGCAAGAGTCTATAACATGAGCAAATCTCCTATGAAGAAAATAGACCTGAAGATTGAAAGCCCATCTTCTCATATCATCATAAAAATCTGTAATATAAGGATTATTGTCTATTTGTTCATATACTGGAGTCCAACCAAAATGCTCTGAAAGCATATTGGTCAGTGTTGTCTTTCCACTACCTATATTTCCTGCAATAGCTACGTACATAATATTTAGATTTCAAAGAAAATCAGTTCGCAAAGTTACGCAAAACTTATTAAACTATGAAATTTATTTATATTTTTCTGCTTTATTACTAATCTTGTCTAAACAATGTGTATATCATTTGCTTTCCATCAGAATCTGGAATAATCTTGAAACCAAAATCTACAGATGTTTGTACGCTACCATCAGCATTCAATCCTCTAAGTACGTCTATGTTTACATAGATTTTTCCTTTTTCGTCCATACGATAAAACTTCTCTGCATTTATATGGTTCAGCAATGTTTCAAAATCATCAACACAATTCATTTTTTCTCCATTAAGTCTTATTAGTTGTGTCTGCTTTCCAGCTGGACGTATAAGAGCTATATCACTTTGTGGAATATCTTTTACTCCGTCCATTGTGTGAAGGACTATTATATCTTGTATCAATAGATCGTTTTTATACAATAGTTTTTGAATAACCTCATTACTTGACTTGTACACAAACCAATCACCTTGTTTCATACCCTCTTTGTACAAACCTTTAACACGTAATTGCTTTGAAGGAAAATATTCTTTGTATTCACCATTAAGTTTATCATTCATATAAGTACAAGTATAATATCCATCACTATACAGACTTTTAAAGAAAGCACCTTCTTTCTTTCCTTTTCTGTATGTAGTTACCTGTATTACATTCTTACCATCATCGTCCCAAACTTTTTCCTCGCCTGATTTTTCATTATTTAGGAATGTTACTTCTGTCACACGTTTTCCTTTTTCATTGTAGTATTTCCAAAGGCCTTGTTTCTGTTTGTTAATATAATCACCTTCTGCTTTTACTACACCATTGGTATGCAATAAAATAGTATGACTATCTTTACCCTGATTAGTAAAGAAATTCTTGTAAGCTACCTTACCCTTACTATCATAATAGTAGAATGTATCTACTGGATAGTCATCTTTGAAGTTACCTTCAGAAATCTTCTTTCCATTTTTTGCAGTCTTTACCCAATGACCTTGCTTTCTGCCTTTATCATCTGTTTTATTCTGTGCATTCAAAACATTTGCACTTAATAGCATGATTGATGCTGTGATTATTGTCAAAACTTTCAAGTTCATATTTATATCTCCTTGTTTTATTTTTCTGATTCTTTATTTTATTTAATCTTTATCTATGCTTTCAGCAAAAGACAAAAGACTATTATATTTTTCATTTACAATAGTTTCATCATACTCTTCTCCAGTATGATTATCTATAAATACATTGTACATTCCTAGATTCTTTCCAAATAGCATATCAGAATTAGAATCTCCAACCATTACACTCTTAGAGAAATCAACCTCTGGAAAATCCTCTTTAGCTTTCAAACCCATACCAACTTCTGGCTTTCTCATAGGAGAGTTATCAGATTTAAGATTTGGGCACATATAGACTCTATCTATTCTTCCTCCATTTTCGGAAATTTCTTTTATCATAGAGTCTGTAAGTACATCAAAGTCTTCTTTTGTGAACAAACCTTTGCCAATACCCTGTTGATTGGTTACTATAAAGATACGTTCAAACTTAGCAGCAAATATTTTCAAAGCCTGCTTCACTCCGTCTATAAAACGGAATTCAGAGTAATCTGTAATATAGCCGCCCATCTTTCTAACGTTTATCACGCCATCTCTATCCAAAAACAAGTATTTGCAATCTTTTTGCATAGTTTTAGTTTTCTTCTCCAAACAATTCTTTTTCAACCATCTCGCAGATAATATGTCCTGTCATTATATGACATTCCTGGATACGAGGAGTATTTTTTGATGGTATAGAAATAAGTATATCTGTCAACTCTTTCATCTTTCCTCCTCCCATACCTGTGAAAGCAATTATCTTCATACCTTGCTCTCTTGCTTTAAGCATAGCTCTAACAACATTTTCTGAATTACCAGATGTAGAAATAGCTACAAGGATATCGCCGTCTCTTCCACTGGCTTCCACCATACGTGAAAATACATCTAAATAGCTGTAATCATTAGCTACAGATGTTACAAAAGATGTATTAACATGAAGAGCTTCTGCATATAAAGGTCTTCTATCCAAAAAGAAACGACCAGAAAGTTCTGCAGCTATGTGTTGAGCATCTGCAGCAGAACCACCATTGCCACAAAACAAAACCTTTTTGTCATTTTTGTATGCATCCACCATTAAATCGACTGCATTTCTAATAGCTTCAATATAGTGTGTATCAGACAAAAGATTTTGTTTTATCTCAATACTTTCTGCTATTGTTTGTTGTATATTCATAAGAAAAACTTTTGATTAGAAGTTTTGTTCTTTTTCTATCAAATAATTGTTTCTTGTTGCAGAGTTTCTACCAAGCAACTCTGCCAAAAATCCTGTCAAAAATAGTTGAGCACCCAAAATAAGCATAGTAAGTGCAATGTAAAAGTAAGGACTTTCTGTAACAAGATGCATTTCTGGAGACCATCCATTGTTTAGTGCTACCAGTTTCTGTATTCCCAAAATAAGGGCAGCAACAATACCAATCAAAAACATTATACTACCTAAAGCGCCAAAGAAATGCATAGGTTTTTTGGAAAACTTGGAAACGAACATTATTGACATGAGGTCAAGATAACCATTGATAAATCTGTTCATACCAAACTTGCTTGTTCCAAACTGACGTTTCTGGTGCTGAACGACCTTTTCTCCAATCTTGCTAAAACCTGCCCACTTTGCAATTACAGGAATATATCTGTGCATTTCTCCATAGACCTCTATACTCTTTACAAGGTCATGTTTATATGCTTTCAAACCACAATTAAAATCATGAAGTTTTATTCCAGACAATGCTCTTGTTGTTGCATTGAAAAGTTTTGAAGGAATATTCTTTGCAAGTTTTGAATCATATCTTTTCTTTTTCCAACCAGAAACCAAATCATAATCTTCTTCCATTATCATTTTGTACAATTCTGGTATTTCGTCTGGAGAATCCTGCAAGTCTGCGTCCATAGTTATCACTACATCACCAGAGCAATGTTCAAAACCAACATTCAATGCAGCACTTTTTCCATAATTTCTACGGAATTTTATGCCTTTTATATTATTGTTTTCTTTAGACAAAGTTTCTATTTCTTTCCAAGATTTATCTTTACTACCATCATCAACCATTATCACTTCGTAGGTGTAGTGATTTTCATCCATTACTTTCTTTATCCAATCAGTCAATGGTCTTAAAGATTCTTCTTCATTCAATAAAGGTACTATAACTGAAATATCCATTATCTTTTATTATATTTTCTTGTTTACTATTTTCTATTTATTTTGATTTTCCTGTAAAGCCTAATAACTTTGACACAAGACAAGTAATCAGTGAAGCAACAAATCCTACAATCACATTTCCAAGTATAGAATACATTACCAAGTAAGAAATTGGCATTGCTTTCACATCAGACAATTCTTGTCCATTTTGTGCCAAACTATCAAGCATTGTATTTGTACATCTTTCTATATAAGAAGGTGTAGTAATATCTATGGAATAAGCATATACATATAAAAACATTCCATACAATACACTGGCAATAATACTTATCCACCAGCAACGAAACAATGTTTTTGAAAAGTTTGTTTCTGCTTCTCTCTGTTTTAAACAAATATAACCAATATCCAAAACAAACATAACCAACAAAGCAACAATAGTCTCTGTTCTTGATATTGGAGCATTAGGTGCAAAGCCTAATAGATATCTAAAAAACAAGACCAAGGACAAAACCACACCCAACAACAAACCAAACATTAGATTTGCTTTGCTGGAGTTTTTGTTCTTTTGAGATTTATTTCTACTGGTTGTTGTTTGAATTGCCATCTTTGTCTTTATTGTTGTATTTATCGTAAAATCTTTTTCTGTTTCTAGCATTTATTACCATTGTCCCACTTAACAACAACATGTAAATCATATTGCCAAATATTGAGCCAATGAATGTTGTGAACAAATATGATGTTTTCAAAACTGGTATCAATCTAGGATTGTCCTTAAACATTGACAAATCTCCATAAGGAGAACTTTTCATTGCTTCTTCCATCAAGTTAAGAACATTTTGAAAATAGAAAGGATCCAAAACAGACATTCTCAACCAATAGTAAATAGTAATAAACAAAGCTATTACTATACTTGCAATAAAACTTATAGACAAATATCTTTTGAATTTTATTTCTTCTCCCTGTTCTATTTTTCTATAGTTAAACAACATATAGATAAGCAATCCTATAGAGAGTATGAAATAAATATTGTCAAATAGCATAGGACTTTCTTCCATTTTGGTATAAAATCCCAACAAATAATATAAGAAACTTACAAAACCTATTATACTTCCCCAACGGAAAGCATATTGTTTATAAGTCATTTTTTCTTCTTTTATTTCAGTTGATTCCATAATCTTTTTTTCGTTATATTTTTTTCAAATCATTTATTATTTCACAATAATCTCATCCATAAACACCCAAGATTTTTTAGTGTAAGAAGGGTGCCAAGAAGGAAGAGTATGCGTACCTTCTACTTCAAATTTAACATATCTAAAATTTCCTTTAACCTTGAAAGTAAATTCCTTGATTGTTGGATTATTTTTCTTTGCCCCATCATATACCTGAGTTTCTACTTCTTTGTAATTCTTTCCATCTGTAGATACCAAACATTTAACTTTGTTTGGATGAAGAATCCAACTCTTTGCACAATCTAATGAAGATATTATAACAGTTTTATCTTTTACAACTTTTTCCAGATCAACCACCAAAGTAAAGTCATCTCCCCACCATCCTAACCAATTTGATTTGTAATCATCTGTTCCTTTCACACCATTGGTCATTGCATTAGGATCTCCTTTGCTGTAATTTTTTGAAGGCATAGGATTTGCCGTTACTTTCTTTTGAAAAGCAACATCATCTTGAACATCACTATCTATGAAACGCAAAGTGGCTTTGTAGTAGTTTGCAACTTTAAGACCGCTTTCGTTCATAACTTCCACCCCAACTTTGTTGGCGACTTTATAGAATTTTTCCAGTCTATCCTTAAGATCTGCTTTCAAAGTCCATTTTCCTTTATCTTTGTAATACCAGCCTCTTTCTCCATACATATCAACTTTAGCTATCTCCATCATTGCATAATCCAAAGCCAAACGAACTGTTTGAACTCTCTGCAAATAAATCTTATTTGTCTTAGCTATTTCTTCTGCAACTTGCATTATGCTATCGTAGCGAGAAAGATTTTCTTTGCTAAGAATATTATCTGCATAACGTGTAGGTGTTTCATAAATACCTAGAGAGACTTTATCTTTGTAACTTATAGCTACAGAATCTACGTCATACAAATATTCCTTAACCTTTAATCCTGCAGGACCATAATAGTTCTTTACAAATTCCGTAATAATGGAATCTTGATTCATCTTAGGATTCCAAAGCAATTTCGCTATCAAATAATTCTTCAATTCAGAAAAGTCATTACCTCGTTGACAATTTGCCTGTTGGAACTGCATAGCAGAACCATTGTTTACAAAGTATTGAATATTTGGTTGCAAAACATGGAAATTTGGAAATGGAGATGTATAATATGCGAAGTCACATTCGTAGTCCCATAAATAGATATTTTTACTTACCTTTCCCCAATCTTCCAAATCTTGTGCAAAACTTTTCTTTCCCAGTCTTGCTTTTTCTTCTTCAATGGTAATATTTCTGTTAGACTCTATAGTACAGAGCATTATCTGTACATTTTTTTCTGGTTTCAATGTCTTTGGACATTTACGGGAATACTGATAAGCAAGTGTTGAAATGATTTTATCTGGAAACTCCTTTGCAATCCTATTCACAAACTTAATAATAGGAGCTGCTGGAGAACCTTCTTTGTCTATCAAAGCCTTACATCTAGGACATTGACAATAGGAGTTATTGTCATTTTGAGAAACACTCCACCAATCCTTGCCAGGCTGTTCCAACATAGCTTTTGCAAGATTGCTTTTAACTATCTGGTAAACCGTATCATTTGACCAACAAATCTGATCTGTTATTCTTTGACCATTTACATAAGAAAAATATTCTGGATGTGAAGAAAAATATTTCTTTGGCGGGCAAAGTTTTGAAGCTGTATGAACATAATATCCACTGGCAAAAGTTTCTTGATACAACTCTGTTTTCAACCAACGAGCAAAATTCTTATCTCTTCTTGTGAATGTAGAGTTAACTTGTCTAAATGTATTAGGAGATGTAAATGAATATTTTAAATTATTTTTTACAGAAAAGACTTTTTTCTTTGGGTATATTTCACAATCTGTTGTAAACTTTCTTACACCAAGCTCTCTCTCCAAAAAATCTATAACTGAATAATAAGAACTGGCACCATTGAAAACCAATTTTTTCCCAGACATTTCATAACTGGAATGTTTCTTGTTGATACTTACATCACCAACTTTCAATCCTCGTGCTTTTCCTATCAATATTTCCTCTTCTTGTCTTGGATAAGTATCATCAAAAATCATCAACTTAGCACCAGTAGTCTTGTTTATACCATCTTGCAAAAGATTTGCAGCAGATTTTTCTTCCTCGCTGGCAGCTTTAGGAATGATAATAACATACTTACTTTTTGCATTATTTACTATTTCTACACCTTGACCATAGGCTACCACACTCGTAAAAACAAGCAACACAAAAGCAAGGTTCAATATCTTTTTCATATAAATTTTACAGCCTTATTATACTTTGTTTCAAAGCAACAAAGTTACGACTTTTTATTGTATTTTACTAGCAAAAGCAAGAAATAATTTTTCAACTTCAAGTTTTAGAAAAATAACTCTTAGTTTTAGAAAAATAAAACGAAGAGTTTTTTGATAATTCTTCGTTATAGTTTGATTTATTTTCTGTATCAATGGTTGTCTGTAAAAGCCTTGGAATCGCCCCAGCAATCATAAAGTATCTCGTGAGAAATAGTTCTCATTCTAAGATCAAGACATTGGAAACATTCCTGAGGTTTATCACTCACACATGCTTTGTCTGGATAGATTAGATACTCTTCTCTATATTTGTTTGGAGTAAGATTTGGCATAAGAACATTTGCTCCCGCAAGTATAGCTTTTTCCCTTCCGTTTTTGTCTATAGTCTGATTAGCAGTTGCTGAGACCATATTGATTTTTGGCATCATAAGCCTAAGAATTGCAATCATTTTCAGAGTTAAAGACATTCTATCTTCTTTGCTTGGAATATCATCTTTGTATTGCCATAAAGGTGTTTGAGGATGAGGAATAAAAGGGCCCATTCCTACCATTGCAACATCCTTATGTTTGAAAAACAAGAGGTCTTCTGCCAGATTTTCCAGAGTTTGAAAAGGTAATCCTATCATAACTCCTGTTCCTGTCTGATAACCTATTTTCAGCAAATCATCTATACAAGTCAAACGCTTTTGAAAACTATGCTTTTCATCTCTTGGATGAATCTTGTAATACAATTCTTCATTGGAACTTTCTATTCTCAACAAATAACGATGAGCACCAGCTTCAAACCATTGTCTGTATGTTTCATAAGTCTGTTCTCCACAAGAAAGCGTGATTCCAAGAGAATTATTTGAAAGTTTTTTTATTTCCTTAACTAGATAAGTAATTTTGTCAACAAACTCCTTGGAAGTCTGTTCTCCAGACTGTATAGCCACAGAACCATACCTTAACTCCATAGCCAAACGAGCACTTTCTAAAACTTCTTCATCGGAGATTGTGTAATGAATAACTTTTTCGTTTTTGCGTCTAAGCCCACAATAAAGACAATTTTTCTCACAAATATTGGAATATTCAATCAAACCTCTCAAATGAATCTTATTGTCCAGGTAGGAAAGTTTAACTTCTAAAGCTTTATCCAACAATTTCTGCATTTCTTCCCCCTCCAATGAAAGAAGAAAAACCAAATCATCTTTTGTAAACTCTGTTTGAGAAAGTATGTTTTCCAGTTTTTTAGACATAATATAAAAAAACAACTTTATTGAAGTTTCTCTTTCAAGAATCTAGAAGTTGCAGTATCAACATCTTTCATCTGATCTATGGTTCCTTCAAATACTATCTTGCCTCCGTGTTTTCCGCCTCCAGGTCCTAATTCTATCAACCAGTCTGCTGTCTTTATTATATCCAGATGATGTTCTATTATAAGAACAGAATGTCCGTTGCGAATAAGAGCATCAAAACAATCATTAAGTTTACTTATATCGTGGAAATGAAGTCCAGTTGTTGGTTCATCAAAGACAAAAAGAGTGTGCTTTAATGAAGAACCTTTATCTAGGAATGTTGCAAGTTTTATTCTTTGCGCTTCTCCTCCAGAAACTGTAGAAAGAGATTGTCCAAGTTGAAGATAACCAAGACCTACTTGCTGAAGAATAGACAAACGTCTATAGATTTTCTTGCAACTGTTATCTTCCTCCTGAGAGAAAAACTCTGCAGCCTCATCTATAGTCATCTGAAGAATATCTGAAACATTCTTATCTTTGAACTTTATCTCTAAGGCATCTTCCTTATATCTCTTACCATGACATTCTTCACACTCCAAAGTCACGTCTGCCATAAACTGCATGTGAATATCTACAACACCATCACCTTTACAAGTCTCACATCTTCCTCCCTCCACATTAAATGAGAAATAACCTGGCTTCAAACCTCTTGCCTTAGCCAAAGGTTGGTTTGCAAACAAGTTTCTCACATCATCAAACAATCCTGTGTAAAGGGCTGGATTGGAACGAGAACTTCGAGCGATGGAGTTTTGATCAACCAACTGAATATCTTTCACAAGATCTACAGAGCCCATAACTTCTGAACATTTTGGATGATAATCTGTAGAAATATCCATCTGCATCTTCAAAGCATTGACAAAAACTTTGTTAACCAATGTACTCTTTCCACTTCCACTCACACCACACACAACAACTTTCTCATTTAATGGAAAACGGAAAGTAACATTGTTAAGATTGTTGTCAAACACATTTTTTATCTCAAGATACTCTCTACTATTTCTATGATAAGAAGACAGAGGTATCTCCTTTTCTTTCCTCATATACTGTGCAGTAAGAGAAGTCTTGCTCTTTTGCAGTTCTTTCTGTGTACCTGCAAAAACAACTTCTCCACCATCTTTTCCTGCAAAAGGACCTATATCTATCACATAGTCTGCATTGCGAATAACATCTTCATCATGTTCTACCACAATAACAGTATTACCTTCATCTCTAAGATCTTTCAAGACTTGTATAAGATTATTGGTATCTATAGTATGAAGACCAATGGTTGGCTCGTCCAAAATATACATACTTCCCACAAGAGGACTACCAATACTTGTAGAAAGAACTATACGTTGTGCTTCTCCTCCAGAAAGAGTAGAAGCTTGACGATTCAAGGTAAGATAACCAAGACCTACTTGCATAAGATAATGAAGACGATTTTTTATCTCCTTCAAGATTCTATCGGTAGCCTTCTGCTCATATTCTGTAAGCTGAATATTGTTAAAGAATTCAACCAACTCATCTATAGGCATTGTCAACAAATCCACCATTGACTTACCATTGATCTTCACATACTGAACATCTTTTCTCAATCGTGTTCCATGACAATCTGGGCAAGTAGTTCTACCTCTGTATCTGGCAAGCTGGACTCTATATTGTACTTTATAACTTTCTTTCTTGATAAGGTCGAAGAACTTATTTATTCCTATGACGTTTTTATCTCCATTCCATAGGAAGTCTCTTTGTTCTTCTGTAAGTTCGTTATATGGTTTGTGAATAGGAAACTTTCTATAGGCTTTATTGATAAAATCCTCCTTGAACTTACCCATTATCATACCCTTCCAACAGTTGACCACATCTTCATAAACAGAAAGATATGGTTTTGTTATAACCAAATCTTCACTTATTCCCTCCACCATTCCTATTCCCTGACAAGTAGGGCAAGCTCCATAGTTGTTGTTGAAAGAAAAGAAGTTTTCCGTAGGTTTTACGAACTCTATTCCGTCTCTCTCAAAACGATTAGAGAAAGAATCACTCCTGTTTTCACACCATACTACACAATCTCCGTTAGACTCATTGAATGCAGTATGAACACTTTCTGCCAAACGAAAACGAAGTTGTTCTTCTTCTCCTTTAACGCTTAATCTATCAACTAATAGATAAGCTTTCTTATACTTTTTCTGTAAATCCTTGTTCTGAAGAATAGTATCTATTCTTTCTATCTCTCCTTCAAGAAACAGACGTGTATAACCAAGCTGTAGAAGAACATTAAGTCTTTCTTCAAATTTCTCTTTCTTTGACAAAAGGACAGGACAAAGAATATAAGTTTTCTCATTGGCGTAGTTCTCCATAATGGCATCAACTACGTTTGAGACAGAATCTCTCTTAACCTCCATACCAGAAACAGGAGAAAAAGTCTTTCCTATCTTGGTATAAAGAAGTTTAAGGTATTCATAGATTTCTGTCATTGTGCCAACAGTACTACGAGGATTGCGGTTGATAGTCCTCTGATGTACTGCTATGGCTGGTGGAATACCTTCTATCTTTTCCACCTCTGGCTTAGGCATTCTGCCTATGAATTGTCTTGCATAGGACGACAAACTCTCTATATATCTTCGTTGTCCTTCTGCAAATAAAGTATCGAAAGCGAGAGATGACTTCCCGCTTCCTGATACTCCTGTTACTACAGTAAAACTATTTTGTGGAATGCTAACGGAAATATTTTTCAGGTTGTTAACCTTTATTCCTTTAGCAACAATAAATGAATTGTCTGTTGTTTTCTTCATCTAATGATTTCTACTTCTCACCTTTTGAGATAGATTCTCTCATACTTGTGTCGGCTTGAATATTCTGCATCTTGTAATAGTCCATAATTCCTAGGTTTCCATTACGGAATGCTTCTGCCATTGCCAATGGAACTTCTGCCTCTGCTTCTATAACCTTAGCACGCATTTCCTGAGCTCTGGCTTTCATTTCTTGCTCTGCTGCAATAGCCATAGAACGTCTTTCTTCTGCCTTAGCTTGTGCAATGTTCTTGTCAGCATTTGCTTGATCCATCTGAAGTTCTGCACCAATATTCTTACCAACATCTATATCTGCGATGTCTATAGAAAGAATTTCAAAAGCAGTACCTGTATCCAAACCTTTTGAAAGTACAAGTTTAGAAATACTATCTGGGTTTTCCAAAACGTATGCGTGAGATTCTGCGCTACCTATAGAAGTTACAATACCTTCTCCAACACGAGCAAGAATAGTTTCTTCGCCTGCTCCACCAACCAACTGGCTAATATTTGCACGAACAGTTACTCTGGCTTTTACTATCAGTTGAATACCATTTCTTGCAACAGCTGCAACAGATGGAGTATCTATCACTCTAGGGTTTACACTCATCTGAACTGCTTCAAAAACATCTCTACCTGCAAGGTCTATAGCTGTAGCAGCCTTGAAATCCAAAGAGATATTGGCTTTGTCTGCAGAGATAAGAGCGTTGATTACTCTCTGAACATGACCCCCTGCCTGATAGTGAGCTTCCAATTCGTTGCTCTTAAGTTCAAGACCAGCTTTCTTTGAATTGATCATTGCGTTTACAATGATAGTTGGTGGAATCTTTCTCCAACGCATAAGCACAAGTTGGATAAGAGAAATCCTTACACCATTAAGTACACACTGAAACCATAGGTTTACTGGCACCAAATACATAAATACTGAAAGCAATACTATACCAAGTACTACTATTACTGCGATTGATGTTATTGACATAATCCTTTATTTGTTTTATTGGTTAAATAATATATTTATTCTATCGGTTTTACTCTTATTTTGTTTCCCTCCACCTGTTCTACAACCAATGGAGTGTCAGGATTGACAAAAGATGTAGTGGTAAACACTTCAACTCTCTCATCATTGATAATAGCTGTACCCATAGGAGCTAGTCTTGTAACGGATTTTCCTGTATCTCCCACCTTGATAGAAGAAGAAACTACATTGACCTTGGAGTCTATCTTCTCTTCCAAAGAAAATCTTTTCCAAGTCTTGCTTCTCAAAGACCAAGCAAGTAAGACTACGCAGATAACAACTTCAAAAATCAATACTCCAAAGCCCCATGTAGAGCCATACTCTACAAACACTTCGTAGATTCCCCAAATGGTAAGACCTACGCCTGCAATTCCTGGAATACCTGTGCCTGGTATAGCTACAAGTTCCAACACAAGAAGAACCATACCTACAAGCAACAAAAGAATAATAAATAGTAAATCCATAATGTTTCTGTATTAAAAGTTAAACTATTTCAATTCTACTATAAGACCTTTTTTCTCCAAAGCCACACACATAGGGAACAAAGAATCGTATGAGCCGTGTTTTACAGTACAAAGACCTTTGTAATGAATGATGTTTGTACAAGTGATAGCCTGCTGCTGACCAAGTTTGCAGATAGTCATAAGACAATCTATCACATAGTCAAATGTATGAACATCATCGTTGTAAACTATAAGCTCATTTCCGCTCTCTGAAACTTCTGCCACGCAGGAAATTCCTTCGCCTTCAGACCTGTGTGTTGCCATTTTTTTGTTATCCTATTTTATTGTTCTATAGTCTTACATTCTCTGTGGAACATCTATTCCCAACAAGTGCATTGCGCTCTTGATAATCTCTCCTGTAAAGTATGCAAGGCAAACTCTTTGCTTCATAATATCTTCGTTTTCTTCTCTAAGGATAGAACAATCCTGATAGAAAGCGTTGAACTGTTTAGCCAAAGAGTATGCAAAGTTTGCTATCAGAGATGGAGAATATGTTCTGCCTGCTTCTCTTATAACGTCAGAATATGAAGAAATAGTCTTCAAAACATCTATTTCTTTTTCTGTAAGCTCTATTTCCATACTTATTCTTGTGTTGGCAACATCTACGCCTTTTTCTTCCTTAGCCTTGCGTATGATAGAACAGATACGTGCGTAGGTATATTGAATAAATGGGCCTGTGTTACCATTGAAGTCTATACTTTCTTTAGGGTTGAACAGCATAGTCTTTGTTGGGTCAACCTTAAGCATAAAGTATTTCAAAGCACCAAGAGCAAGAGTATTGTAAAGTTTGTCTGCTTCTTCTTGTGAAAAATCTTGATGTTTTCCGTGGCTTTCTGTCTGTGCTTTGGCTTCCTGATACATATCTTCCATAAGGTCGTCAGCATCTACTACTGTTCCTTCACGTGATTTCATCTTACCGTTTGGCAGTTCCACCATACCGTATGAAAGATGATAAAGGTCTTTTGCCCACTCAAAGCCCAGTTTCTCCATAACTTTCTTCAACACTTGGAAGTGATAAATCTGTTCATTACCTACCACATAAACCAAATGATTGGAAGAAAAGTCTTCATGACGCAAGCAAGCAGTACCAAGGTCTTGTGTCATATAAACGCTTGTGCCGTCTTTTCTAAGAAGAAGTTTTTCATCCAATCCCTCGCTTGTAAGGTCTATCCATACAGAACCGTCTTCTCTCTTGTAGAACACGCCTTTGTCCAATCCCTCTTGTACAAGATTTTTTCCTAAAAGATAAGTCTGTGATTCGTAGTAAATCTTATCAAAGTCTATTCCAAGACGTTTGTATGTCTTGTCAAATCCTTCATAAACCCAAGAATTCATCTTCTCCCACAATGCTCTAACTTCCGCATCTTTTGCTTCCCATTTCACAAGCATTTCTTGTGCTTCCTTCATTATAGGAGCTTCCTTCTTGGCTGTTTCTTCGTCCATTCCTTGTGCTACAAGGTCTGCTATCTCTTTCTTGTATTCCTTATCAAAAACTACATAGTATTTTCCTACCAAATGGTCGCCTTTCATTCCAGAGTTTTCTGGAGTCTCTCCATTGGAGAATCTTTTCCATGCTACCATAGATTTGCAGATATGAACACCTCTATCGTTTACAAGGTTTACTTTCTTTACATTTCTGCCGTTGGCTTTAAGTATCTCTGCTACACTCCAACCCAAAAGGTTGTTTCTTATGTGTCCAAGGTGAAGAGGTTTGTTGGTATTTGGAGAAGAATATTCTATAACTATAGGATTTTCTGTGCAAGTCTCCTTGTAACCAAAGCTAGAATTGCATTTGTTCTTATCCAAAAATCCATTCCAGTAGTTTTTGCTTACTGAAAAATTAAGAAAACCTTTTATAATATTAAATCCTGTAACCAATTCAGATAGAGATTGTACTTTTTCTCCTATCTCTTGTGCAACTTCCTCTGGTCTTTTCTTAGCCAGTTTCACGTAAGGGAAAACTACAAGAGTGTAATCACCTTCAAATTCTTTCTTGGTTGGCTGCAAGGCAACATCCTTTGCAACCATATCCATACCATATAAAGCATTCAAAGCCTCTGCTATGCTTTGCTGTAATAATTGCTGTATCATCTTTAGAAAATTATTTTCTGCAAAGATACAAAAAAAAAGGAAACTCATAAAGAGTTCCCCCTTATTTATTTTATTGTTATTCAAAAATTATCTAACAACAACTTTTGAAGTAGCAACACCGTTAGCAGTGTAAGCTTTTACGAAGTAAGTTCCGTTAGCAAGTTCAGCAACAGGAACGTTGAAAGCGTTAGCTTTAACTTCTTTAGCGTAAACAACTTGACCTAATGTATTGTAAAGTTCAACATTGTTGATAACGTTTGCTGAAGATACTGATACATATTCGCTAGCTGGGTTAGGATAAACTGAAACTGTTACGTTTTCTGCATCATTCAAAGAAACTTGTCCATAAGTAAATACAGCGTAAACAAATTCGCCTACTTCTCCATTACCATTGAAACCTGCAGCAGTCCAAACATATTCGTCACCGTTTACATATTCTCCGTCTTCTGCAAACATATTCATAGCAAAAACTTCATTAACGTCTGCATTTGCATCAAAAGTAAAGTAATCAGAATATTGTTCATGTGTTGCCCAGTATTGAAGGTCCATCATGTAAGATTCTTCTTCTGTAGAAGCATCTCCAGATGCATACCAATACAATGCATTGTCTTCATCGTTTGGTTCACACACAAACCAGAATTCTGCTGTTTGATTGTTTGGAGTTACATCCCATTCGATTTGTCCACCAGGGATTACAGTGTAGTTAACTGAAACTTCTGCAACACCATTCATAGAAGAAGATGGAGTAGAGAATGTAGAAGAAGCAACTGTACCTTCTGTTGCATCAGCATTAACAACGTATGCATACATTGTGTATTCAGAATTTCCCCAGAATCCTTGGAAAGTTACAGATGTTTCTGTAGAAAGAAGTCCATAAGCAGCCAATACGTCAACACCGTAACCAGCATCGATGTATTGTTGAATTCCTGATTGGAAATAGTCAGCAGGAGTTATACCTTGTTGTTGGCAATAAGATTCCAATGCACCTGCTTGGTAAGCAGCCCAGTAAATATAAGCAGCATCGCCACCCATAGTAACATCAACTGAAGCTAAGAATTTACCACCGTCAGGAGTAACTGTAACGTCTGACATTGTAGCAGTAACGTCTTTAGCTGCATTAGCTTTAACTACTTTTGTTATAGGAGCAACTCTTTCAAAACGGTTTGCGCTTTGTGGAGCTGTCTTTTGTGCGAAAGCACCGAACATAAGTCCTAATGAAAGGACAAATAATGTAAGTTTTTTCATTGTTTAATAAGTTTTAATTTGTTATAAATTTATCTTTATTACTTTTCACAATAAAGTTTTACAAAGATACAACTTTTTAATCAAACCACATTATTTTTTTCTATTTTTTGCACATATTTTACATTAAAATACTGATTTACAC
>JAGHSX010000186.1 GCA_018065645.1 Candidatus Scybalousia scybalohippi | reverse complement strand
GACGGCTTCATGGACGAAATAGATGTCACTCATTTTGCCAAAGGAACCTATGTAGTAAATCTATTCACATCCAAAGGTCGCTGCACAAAAAAGATACTGGTGCAATAAAGCATATTGCTACAAACAATAGATATATAGGCAAGATAAAGAAGCTTATCTTCTATTTGAAAATAAATCCCGAAAGTTAAATAAGGAACTTTCGGGATTTTTTATGTAGGGGAGGAATAATAAAAAAGTGTTATTCCATTTTTTTCATTCTATAGCCAAGAGTGTAGAGTTGTGTTGCAGCACCCATAAGGTAAAGCTGATGCAAGGCTTGAACATAGGCGTTGAAAGCTGCTACTGTTCCTGCTTCTATATCATCTCTAAGAAGGAATCTGTGAGCAATATTTGCGCATTCTACAACTAGGTCTTCCATTTCGTTGAATGCATCTCCAGTCAGTTTAAGGAAATCTTCTCGTACCATTTCGTCAAGGAAATCATAACCTCTCTTGTTTTTCAGATAAGCGTAGATGTCATCCAGCTGGGAATATCTAACCCAGTCCACATCCCACATAGTTGCCACAGCCATTCCTATGTACATCATCCAGCCTAAAGAAGCGTTTGGATATTTGGAAAACTCTCTTATTCCGTCGGGAAGATAAGAGTTGGCAATCAGTTCCCATTTAGACTCTATGTCTATCATTTCGGGCATACGCATATCTATCTTTTCTTTCTCGAAAAGATAGGTGTATAAAGTATTGTGAATGTTTTCTTCTAGTGTCATGGGAAAGGATTATTTAAATCTTTCTTGTATTTCGTTTTTAAGAAAATCTTGTGCAAGTTCTATCTGTGTTTGCTTTCCAGACATGTTTTCAAACAACTGTCCTGCAAAAGCAGTAGGAGTGCAGTTTTCTCCTTCTTTTGGAGTGATAGCGTTAAGGTTGTTGATGATGTCTTCTTTTGCATTCTTGATGTAAACCCATGCTTGAGAAGATATGTAAAGTTGTTGTGAAAGGTTGTGCTCATATTCATCTCTTATGTTTTGAATCATCACGTCTCTCAATAGTCTTGTCTCCATTCCAGGCTGGTAGCAACGAAGTACAAGGTTGTCTGGTTTCATTCTTTCAAGGAAAAGAACAAGACGTTCATAAGCCTGTAGTTGTACAGGAGTGACTACTTTTCTTGTCTCGCTCTCGCCAATCTTTTGTATTTCCAGTAAGGTTTTCTTTTGCTCGTTTAGTGTGAATTCTTTTGTCATTTTCAGTATGTAGTATCCTATGATTGCAAGAGCAACAACGAACAACACTACAACAATAATCAAAGAAATGTTTGCGTCCATAATATGTGATTGTTTAAAGGTTTATTTATTTTATTAGTTTTTCTGCGATGATATATCTTGGTCTGTGTTTGCTTTCCATATAAATCTTTCCTATATATTCTCCTATTACACCAATAGCAAACAACTGCAATCCTCCAAGCATCCATATAGATATGATAAGGGAAGACCAGCCTGTTATGGTATGCCCTGTGAAATGTCTAATAATGGTGTAGATAAGCATAACAAGAGAAACAAGAAAGATGATTACTCCCAAGCGAGTGATAAGAGTGATAGGTTTTATGCTTAAAGATGTAATGCCGTCAATGGCGAAAGAAATCATTTTCTTCAAAGGGTATTTGCTTTCTCCAGCAAAACGTTCTCCTCTTTCATAGGTAACTATATCGCTTTTGTATCCTACCATAGGCACAAGACCTCTAAGGAAAAGATTTACTTCATTAAATTCTGCTAATCCTTCCAGAGCTCTTTTGCTCATAAGCCTGTAGTCTGCGTGATTGTAAACGGTATCTGCTCCCAGTAGTTCCATAAACTTATAGAACCCAAGGGCAGTATTTCTTTTGAAGAAAGTGTCTTTTTCTCTGGAACTGCGAACACCATAGACTATGTCTGCACCTTGCTGATATTTCTCTATCATAGCATCTACAGCGTTGATGTCATCTTGTAGGTCTGCGTCCATAGATATGACTATGTCGGCATAGTCCTTTGCTGTCATAAGACCTGCAAGCAAAGCATTCTGATGTCCACGATTCCTTGAAAGACAAAGACCACAAAAGACCTCATCTTTTTGATGTAGGTCTTGTATTATTTCCCATGTGTTGTCTTTGGAGCCATCATTTACAAAGAGTATTCTGCTTTCTTTGCTTATGATGTCTTTTGCAACAAGAGAAGAAAGTTTTTCTTTCAACCTTTTGGCTGTCTCGTGTAAAACTTCTTTCTCGTTGTAGCAAGGAACAACTATGTACAAGGTGTTCATAGCAAATGTCTTTTTGATTTAGTCAAGTTTCAATACAGCAAGGAAAGCACTCTGTGGCACTTCCACATTACCTACCTGACGCATACGTTTCTTACCTTCTTTTTGTTTTTCAAGCAACTTACGCTTTCTGGTAATGTCACCACCATAACATTTAGCAGTAACGTCTTTTCTAACTGCTTTTACTGTCTCTCTTGCGATGATTTTAGAACCTATGGCTGCCTGGATAGCAATGTCAAACTGTTGTCTAGGGATAAGTTCCTTAAGTTTTTCACACATTCTTCTGCCGAATGGATAAGCGTTGTCCATATAGATAAGAGTAGAAAGAGCATCTACAGGGTCTCCGTTAAGAAGAATTTCCAGTCTTACAAGTTTTGAAGGTTTGTAGTCGAATGGGTGATAGTCAAAAGAAGCATAACCTTTGGAAATACTCTTCAGTTTATCGTAGAAGTCAAATACAACTTCTCCCAATGGTAATTCAAATATTATCTCTGCTCTGTCAGTAGAAATGTATGTCTGATTTTTCAAGATACCTCTCTTGTCAATACACAACTTCATAATACCACCAATAAATTCTGTCTTGGTGATAATAGAAGCAAGGATATAAGGTTCTTCTATATGTTCTATACTTGATGGGTCTGGCAGACCAGATGGGTTGTAAACGTCAAGACATTCTCCTTTTGTAGTAAATACTTTGTAGTTTACGTTAGGAACGGTTGTTATTACGTCTATGTTGAATTCTCTTTCAAGTCTTTCCTGTATGATTTCCATGTGTAGTAAGCCAAGGAAACCACAACGGAATCCAAATCCAAGAGCAAGAGAACTTTCTGGAACAAATGTAAGAGAAGCATCATTAAGCTGAAGCTTTTCTATGGAAGAACGCAATTCTTCATAGTCTGCAGCATCCTGAGGATAAACACCTGCAAAGACCATAGGTTTTACGTCTTGGAAACCTTTGATTGCTTCTTGACAAGGATTTTCTACAGAGGTGATAGTATCTCCAACCTTAACTTCTGTACTTGTCTTGATAGAAGAGATAATGTAACCTACGTCGCCTACGCTAAGAGACTTGCAAGGAGCAAGGTCGTATTTCAATATACCTATCTCGTCTGCGTTGTACTCTTTGCCTGTGTTCATGAATTTTATCTTATCTCCAGTCTTTATGCTCCCGTTGAATATTCTAAAGTATGAGATTACTCCACGGTAAGCGTTGAAGACAGAGTCAAAGATAAGAGCTTGCAGAGGTTCTTTTTCTTCTCCCTTTGGTTGAGGAATAACTTCTATGATTTTTTCAAGAATCTGTTCTACTCCTTGACCTGTTTTTGCAGAAGCAAGAACTATGTCATCTTTGTCGCAACCTATAAGGTCTATGATTTGGTCAGAAACTTCTTCCACCATAGAGTTTTGAAGGTCAATCTTGTTAAGTACAGGTATTATCTCCAAATCATTGTCCAATGCCTGATAAAGATTGGAGATTGTCTGTGCCTGGATACCTTGTGTACTGTCCACTACAAGTAAAGCTCCTTCACAGGCAGCTATGGAACGGGAAACTTCGTATGAAAAGTCCACGTGTCCAGGAGTGTCGATAAGGTTAAGATAATATTTCTGACCTTTGTATTCATACTCCATCTGTATAGCGTGACTTTTTATGGTTATACCTCTTTCACGTTCCAGGTCCATATCATCCAATACTTGATTTTCCATTTCACGTTGAGGAACGCTCTTTGTGAATTCTAGCATTCTATCTGCAAGAGTGCTCTTGCCATGGTCAATATGTGCGATGATACAGAAGTTTCTTATATTTTTCATTTATTATTTCCTGATTTTAGTAAATTAAGTCTTCGTTTTAGTAAAATAACTCTTCGTTTTATTGCAAGGAAACGAAGTTTTAGAATACAGAAACGTTGATGTATTTCTTTGGATTAGCTTTCAAATCTTGTATAAGCAAGTCAAGATTCTTGGCAGCAGAGTTTATGTTGTTGTAAAGACCCTCATCGTTTATCAGCATTCCAACATTGCCTTTGCCTTTTTCTATTCTGTTAAGCATAGTGTTCAAATTCTGTAATGAAGAATTTACACTTGCAAGGGTCTCTCCGATTTTGTTTCTTTCTATAGTGTCAGTGATATTGTCAAATCTGTTAATGATGTTTGTAATAGCTTGGTTGTTGTTGGAAAGGTTGGAAGTGATGCTTTCCACGTTGCTTACGATCTTGTCAAGCTTGTGTTTGTCTTGAGCGACAAGTCCGTCAACATTTTTGGCTACGTTATCCAAGCGTGCAGAAATAGAGTTGATGTTTTCTAACGTTGATTTTATATTGTTGGAGCTTTGCTCGTCAATAGTCTTGTTAAGAGTTGCAGTAAGGGTGTCTATACGTGCAAGTATGGAAGAAAGATTTCCCATCATAGGAGCCATATTGTCCATAAGTCCACGCTCAACATAACCTAACAAAGTATCTTTTGGATTAAGCATTGTAGTACTTTTTCCTGGTTCTATCTTAAGGGCCATACCACCCAAAAGGCCATCAGAGAATAAAGTCAGTTTACTATCCACAGGAATGTCAATTCCTTTGTCTACGGAAATTGTTACAAGGAATTTGTCATTGATTTTATTCATAGGAGTAATCTTTGAAACGTATCCTACTTTCAAACCATTTATATAAATATAGTTGCTTTCGTGCATTCCGCTGACGTTGTCGTAAATTGCATAGTATGTTCTAGAGCCAGAGAAAAGACTTCCACCCTTTAGAAAGCCAACGCCTAGTATAAGTACAACGATAGTGATTAAACCAATAAGTCCTATTTGAAATTCTGTTCTTACTTTCATTGTCTAATGTCTATTTTTTTGTTTCTGTTTGTCTATTGTTTAGTTTGTTGTTGATTCCAATCTTTTTGCTTCTACTATAGAAACTCGCTTGCCTTTGTAAAATGCGACAACAAAAGCATCTGCATAAGTCTCTTTTACTCTTTTTTGATAATCCAAAGCTTCTTTTTGAGAAGCGAACAATCCTGCTGTATATTTCCAGGAACCTTTTTCGTTGTATGAAAATACGTCTTCAAGTCCTGTGAATTTTTTGTCGCTAAGAGAAAGCTGTGTTGGAGAAGAAAGGAATTGCACTCTGTACACCAAGTCTTTTCCATTCATAGCTTTGTTTGCTGCTTCTTTATTTTGAATGTATTCCTGCTGAGCTTTCTGCTCTGCAAGTTCCTTTCGTTCTTTTTCTATAGATTCTTTTTGTTGCTGAGCAATAAGAAGGTTTTGCTGTCTTATCTTTTCCTGTTCTTTTACTTCTTCAGGGATAAGTTTGCTTATCTCAGGAATAGGATCGTTCAATCCGTCTATTTTGTTTCTGTATTCGCATATTGCTCTAAAGATACATGAAGCAATAGTCCATTGTCCATACTCAGAACCTAGATATTCTTCTTCTTTAGTGTTGGAAATAAAACCAATCTCTGTAAGAACAGCAGGCATGCTGGCTTTCCATAAAACCACAAAGTTAGCCTGGTGAACTCCACGGTTTTTCATAGGAACATTTTTTGAATATTGGTTTTGTATTTTTGCAGCAAAATCCAAGCTGCTTTGCAAGTATGCGTTTTGATAAAGGGATAAAAGGATGTCTCCTTCTGGAGAGTTAAGGTCAAATCCTTGATAGTTCTCAATGGAATTGGATTCAGTAAGTATTTCAGCGTTCTCTTTTTTTGCAACTTCCAGATTGTTTTCTGTTTTTCCCAAGCCCATAGCATAGGTTTCGGTACCGCTAGCAGATTTGTTTGTAGAAGAGTTGCAGTGGATAGAAAGGAAAAGGTCTGCATTTATTTTGTTGGCAACAGTACTTCGTTTGTAAAGGTCAATATCCTGATCTATTACTCTTGTGTAATAAACCTTGACACCTTTAAGGTTTTCATTTATAAGTTTGCCTAGTTTTATGGAAACAGACAAGGCAATATCTTTTTCCTTGTACTTGCTGCCTATTGCTCCAGGTTTGTTTCCGCCGTGTCCTGCATCTATTACAATCTTGTCAAATTTGCTTTTGTTTTCGTTCTGCGAAAATGCTAGAAACGGAAGTAAAAGCAGGACAACAAAATAAAAAATACTATGTTTATTTATATGTTCGTTCATTTATTATTCGTTCAATAATGAAAAAAACTTTAACTTTGCAAATTGAACTTACAAAATTAGTGATTTTAATTCTAATAACCAAAATTGACAAAGCGAAATAGTAAAAATATTACTAGTTTTTACCTTATGGTAGTACTTTTCTTCGTCTCCTTGCACGTTTTTGCTGGGGAGGGATGCTTTGTTACCCCTATTTTGTTAGACGATTCAGTATCCATAACTAAATCTTCTCAGGATACTATTTCCCTTCCAAAGAAGAAATCTAAAGGTATAAAGGATAAGGTTATTTATACTGCAAAGGATTCTGTTTGTTTTGACCTTGATAGTAGTAAAGTCTATCTTTACAATGAGGCAAACGTACAGCAGAAGAAGATAAATTTGAATGCTGGTTTCATAGAGATAGATTTTGATTCATCTACTTTGTGGGCAACACCTGTAAAAGATACAGCAGACACTCTTACACAATATCCTATTTTCAAAGATGGAGCTGATGAGTATAAAAGTAAGGAACTTAGTTACAACTTCGACACAGAGAAAGGTCTTATCCATAATATGTTTACCAAAGAACAGGAAGGTTATCTTCACGGAGAGAAGATAAAGAAGATGAACGACACCACCTTGTATGTTTCCAAGGGAATGTTCACTACTTGTGACAAGGAGGATGAACCTCACTTTGGAATCAACTTCTCAAAGGCTGAAATAATCACTCAGGACAAAATAATTACAGGTCCTGCCTGGTTCTCTATAATGGGAATTCCTCTTCCTGTAGGCTTACCTTTTGGATTCTTCCCATTTACCAATGAACAGAAATCGGGTCTGCTTATGCCTACCTATGGTTTTGCATCTAATAGAGGCTATTATTTAAGAAATCTAGGTTGGTATTTTGCTTTCAACGATTATGTTGACCTTGCATTACAAGGAGATATTTACACAAACCTTTCTTATGCAGTAAACGTGCAGTCAAGTTATGTTAAGCGTTACAAATATACAGGAAAGGTTTTGTTTAGATTTGAAGAAAATCATACAGGATTGAAGAATACTGATACATGGTCTTCACAAAAAGATTTCAAAATCAACTGGACTCACACTCAAAACGCAAAAGCACATCCTTATAGAACATTCTCTGCAAATGTAAACATAGTCAGCAGCAAGTATAACAAATACACAACTTCTCTTTCAGACTATTTGACAAATACAACAACTTCTTCTATAGCTTTCTCTACACGATTTGGAAGTAACTGGAACTTGTCTGCAAACCTTGGTGAGAGTTACAATATCAATAGCAAGTATATCAGTTTGGATTTGCCTTCTATTGCATTGTCTTCTACTCAATTTCATCCTTTCAAAAAGAAAACACGCACAGGAAAGCCTCGTTGGTATGAAGATATTACCATTGCTTATCGCCTTAATGCAATAAATAGTATTCAAACCTACGATTCTTTGCTGTTTAAGGATGATTGGTACAAGAAAATGTCTAACGGAATCAAGCATTACATCCCAATTCAGCTTACAACAAAAGTATTGAAATATTTTAATTTGACAAATTCTATTGATTACAATGCTCGTTGGTATCTGCAGTCAACACATAAGGCTTACAATTCAGAAACAAATCGCATAGATAAAGATACTGTATTTGGTTTCACTACAAACAGAGATGCTTCTTTTTCATCTTCTCTTAATACCAGAATCTATGGTATGTTCAATTTCAAGAGCAAGTATGTGAAAGCATTAAGACATGTGCTTAATCCTGTATTGTCTTTCACATTCAGACCAGACTTTTCTTCTCCTTCACTCGGATTCTATGACTACTACATAGATGCAAACGGAGAAAAAGTTTACTATTCCAGAACAGAAAATGGTGTTTATGGTTCTGTTCCTATGGGTAGATCAGGAATAGTAAATTTTGCTTTGAACAACTCTTTGGAAATGAAAGTTAGAGATAAAAATGACTCTATCACAGGAACAAGAAAATTAGTGCTTCTGGAAAATTTTGCTTTAAGTACTGGATATGATTTAGCAAAAGATACTTGCCAGTGGCAACCATTGAGAATAAGTGCAAGAACAACTTTGTTTGAAAAGTTAGTGGTAAACTACTCTTCTTCTTTTACTCCATATGCGTTGGATAGTAATAGTAGAATAACAAGAGAATTGCTTTGGGACAAAGAGGGTAGATTATTCCAGAAACAATCTGCTCAATGGAATCTAACACTTTCCTGGAGATTGAATTCAAAGGCTAATAATCAACCAACACCTTATGAGAATGTTTCGCCTACAGAACTTTCTTATTCTCCGTTTGTAAACAATAATGAGTTTCTTCCAGATATTGTAGATTTCTCTATTCCTTGGGATGTGACAATCTCTGGAACATTCTCACATCTATCTACATATTTGGTTGCATTAGCAGGTTACAGAACTTCCAAGTCTGCAACATTGTCTTTTACAGGAAATATTAACGTTACAGATAAGTGGAAGATTGGATACAGAACAGGATACGATTTCATAAACAAGGATTTTACTTATACTAGTATAGATTTCTACAGAGATTTACATTGTTGGGAAATGCGTATGAACTGGGTTCCATTTGGAGTACGACAAGGTTGGAACTTTACAATTGCGGTTAAAGCTGGAATGCTTTCAGATTTGAAATATGAAAAGCGTAACGACTTTAGAAACCGTATGACTTACTAGTTTTTCCTTTTATAACAAACTAACAAATATGAGAGATTTTGCAACATTATTTGACCTTGATGGAGTGGTGTTTGATACAGAGAGCAATTATACAAGGTTTTGGGCAGAGAAAGGTGAGAAATATTTTCCAGAAATAAAGAATTTTTCACAGATAATAAAAGGCCGTTCTCTTTCAAATATCCTTGAGTCTTATTTTGATGATTACAAATCTGATTGGGCTGAAATAGAAAAAGATCTTTATGAAATGGAAGAGGGGATGACTTTCCCTTACATAGCAGGGGTAGAGAATTTATTGAAACAAATACACGAAGCAGATATTCCTATCTGTCTTGTGACTTCTTCTGATGCTGTAAAGATGCAGACAGTATTGAAATCTCGTCCAGAGATTGAAGAATATTTTCCATTGAGAGTAATAGGTTCAGATATTAAGAATGCTAAGCCTGCTCCGGATTGTTATCTTTTGGGCGCAAAGAAATGTAACATGCCAGCAAATCGTTGCATAGTTCTTGAAGATAGTCTTGCAGGAATTCAGGCAGGAAGAAGTGCAGGAATGAAAGTTGTTGGTCTTTCTACAACAGTTGGTGTTGAAGAATTGGAAGGAAGAGTTGATAAAATAATTCCTGATTTCAGAAGTTTCTCTCTTGATGATATTTTAGAAATATTAGAAAAATAAGTAATAAAGATTTTGTTTCAAAAATAAAAAAAAGAGTCGTTGCAAGCAACAATGACTCTTTTTATTTGGAAAAGGAAAGTAAGAGAAAACTTATCTTCCTAGTATGTGGCTACTATAATAATCTCTTGAGTAAGAAAGAACACTTACCATATTGCTTCCTTCTTTGAATCCAAGAACAACTATTTTGTCTCTTTTTAGTTCGTGCATTTGCCATAACATCATTTCATCTGTATTTGTTAATGCAAATTCTTTTGTAATGTATTCTTCTGCATTGTCTTTTGATACACTAAAGTCTTCCTGTAGGCTTATTCCTATGCTAGTATTTGAGTGAACAGTAGCAGTCTGGTAAAAGTTCTGCTGTGCTGGAATGTTTGTATAGTAAGTTATTATAATGTTTTCTGGATTGGCTTGCAATATCTGAGTGTATGAAGTTTTGTAATCCTGAATACTTCTTGAACTGGCATTTACTCCAATGATGTCTTGTGCAGATTGAGCATAAGAAACTATTCCTGTAAAGCAAATAACGATTGCTATGGCTAAAGTTTTGATTAAATTTTTCATTTTTGTATGTTTTTGTTTTATCTATTCTAGTTTAAGTCTTGCAAAAATAAATTATTTTCTTCAATCTGCAAAAAAATAAAACAAAAAAAGAAGACAACAGATTCGTTGTCTTCTTTGATTTTTTATGTAAAGGAAGATTAAAGTTGTTTGTCTGCTACTTCTCTACCTGCTCTAAGAGCTTTGATGTTTGCTTCAACAACTTCTTCACCTTTTCTTGCGAAGTTTTGTCTTACTGCATCTTCCAATTTAGAAATATCTATCTTAAGATATTTAGAAGCTGCACCAAGAACAACCATATTTGTACCCTTAGGATTGTTTACATCCTTAGCGATTTGGTCTGCATCAAATATGATGTTGTGAGGTATTTTCTTTATTTCCTTTTCAACTTCTTTCATTTCTGGGTAGTTAGGGATGTTTACAAAAGGATTTTTGTTTGTGATAACCCAACCATTTTCTTTGTTAAGGAAGTTTACATAACGAAGAGCTTCCATTGGTTCTACAGAAAGGATAAGGTCACATTCTCCTTCAGGGATAAGGTCTGAAGCAATAGGTTGGTCTGAAAGACGTAGGTGAGATTGTACGTCACCACCTCTTTGGCTCATTCCGTGAGTTTCTGCTTGCTTCATATACATACCCATTTCAAGGGCTGCTTTTGAAATGATGGCTGCACTACTTAAAGCACCCATACCACCAACACCGCACAATATTATATCTATTTTCATTTTGTATTCTCCTTACTTTAATTATTTATTCTCTGAAGCTTTCTTTGCAGCAAGCATTCTTCTCTTCTTTTGACCCCAAACGATACAATCTCTTCTAGGTATGATTACGCTGACACCTTTGTAAGCGATTTCTTCCTTCATGATCTGTACATTTTCTTCAAAGTTCTTAGCCAATGGGTTCAAAACTCTAATGTGAGATTCTTCAACACCTATACCTTTACAGATGCTTTCGATTCTGCCAGTTGCAGAACTCTTCTGTGCACCAGTCATAGCAGTAATGTCGTTGTCAAGGATGATGATAGTTACAGGAATCTGGTCAACGCAACAGTCAAGCAAACCTGTCATACCACTGTGAGTGAAAGTACTATCACCGATAACAGCTACTGTAGGTTTCAAAGAAGCTTCTGCAGCACCTTTAGCCATAGTGATAGAAGCACCCATATCTACTGTAGTGTAGATAGCTTCAAATGGAGGAAGAGCTCCCAATGTGTAGCAACCTATATCTGAGAATACTCTACTACCACCAAATTCTTTCATAGCTTCGTTCAATGCTAGGTAAGAATCTCTGTGAGGACATCCATCGCATAGCTTTGGTGGACGGACAGCAACGATAGCAGGAACTTCAAAACCTTCTGGAACTTTTACGCCTACTGCTTTACCAACAGCGTTTGGAGAAAGTTCGCCATCTCTTTGGATAGTTCCGTCAAGACGTCCGTGGATAGGTTTTGTTACGTCAAGGATACCTTTGATAAGTCTTTCGTAGATAGGTTGTCCTTCTTCCAATACCAACAATTCTTCACTTTCGTTGTAAAGTTTTTTCAATAGTTTGTCAGGCATTGGGTATTGAGAAACTTTCAATACTGAGTAAGGACATTCTTGGTTTTGGAAGTTTTCCATAAGGTAGTTGTAAGCCAAACCGCAAGCAACTATACCAAGTTTATGATCTTTACCTTCATACAAATGATTGAATTGAGAATTTTCACTCTCAACAACAAAGTCATCTTGTTTCTTTATAAGGTTTTTGTAATGTCTTTTTGCATTAGCAGGAAGAAGAATATACTGACGTTTATCTTCTGGAAGAGTAAGGTTGTTTTGTTCTCTAACAACATCTCTTCTTTCTACAGCAGCACGAGAGTGTGCAAGACGTGTAGTCACTCTAACCATTACAGGAGTATGATATCTTTCAGAGAAATCGAAAGCATAGTGAATCATATCGTATGCTTCTTGTTGGTTAGATGGTTCCATACAAGGAATCAAAGCGAAATCTGCATATTGACGAGAGTCTTGTTCATCTTGAGATGAGTGCATTGATGGGTCATCAGCAGCGATGTAAACCAAACCACCATTAGCACCAGTAATAGCAGAGTTCATAAATGGGTCAGCAGCAACGTTCATACCTACGTGTTTGCAGCAGAACATAGCTCTCTTACCTGCGTAACTCATACCGATAGCAGCTTCCATAGCTGTCTTTTCGTTGCAAGACCAGTTGCTTCTTACGCCTCTAGCCTTAGCTTCTTTTGAATCTTGTATATATTCTGTTATTTCTGTAGAGGGTGTACCTGGATAGGCGAAGACACCAGAAAGACCAGCGTCAATAGCAGCTTGAGCTATAGCCTCGTCACCCAATAAAAGTAATTTATCCATAATTTTTATTTTATAATTATTTGCTCCTAAACAATCCATACAAGGATTGAAAGCGCAAAGTTATAAAGAAATTCTTAAATAAACAAATTTAAAACACCTAAACTTCTTTTCTAGTTCTGGTAAATGGTTTTGGATATAAATTCTATTGCGGAAATACTGCGAGGTGTCTGAGCATCCAGCCCACTTATTCCAAATACTCTACCTTGTTTTACTGCTGTAAGTTCAGAATAAGGATACATAGAGCAGAAAGAGGAAACATCTTCTGGGCGAATGAAAATATACTCAGGCTGATTTTTGAATAGCAGTTCCTGAGAAAAAGTCCAGTTTACACATTCTTTTGCAATATTATCTCCACCCGCCAAAGTGAATATTTCGTTTATGTAGGTGTCCTTGCCAGCAGAAAAATCTCCACCATTGCCAAAGCCAACTACATAATAGACCTTTGGTTTTGAAATGTGTTTTTCTTTTTGCAGTTTTTCACAATTTGTTTTTACCTGTTCCAGTCTTTGTTTGCAATCGTTTATGATACTGTCTGCAACATTTTCTTTCTGTACTATGGTTCCAAGAATAGAAATAACGTCATACATTCCTTCTATTGTTGGAGTTTCCTTGAAAGAAATGATTGACAGACCTGCCTGCTCTATACTGGAAAACAATCTCTTTGGAAGCATGGAAGAAGTAATTACAATGTCTGGATTAAGACTTATAATCTTTTCTATATTGGGATTGTTCACTCCTCCAATAGAAAGAATCTTTGTTACTTCCTTTGGAAAGACACAAAAATCTGTTCTTGCCACAAGTCTGTTCATACAGCCCAAGTCACAGATGATTTCTGTAACCTGAGTAGAAACAGAGACGATTCTTTTGTTTTCTTTCTTTATAGGATTCTTTTGTGAAACCACATAGTTTTCTCCTCCAAGGAGATTTGATTTGTCTTTACTGCAAGCAGAAAAGAGGCAAATGGAAAGAAGAATCAGAAAAACATGAACAAGTTTTACTGAAACATTTCTTCGTTTTGTTTTCATAGTTGTTACTTTTTGAGAATTATGTTGTTGTTATTTATTATTTCTGCTTTTACTTCAAACAAAGTCTCTATGTTTTCTTTGGTCAAAACCTCTTTTGTCACTCCAAAATACTTCATTCTGCCGTCTTTCATTGCCAAAATTTTATTGGCATATTGCAACGCTAAAGACAAATCGTGAAGAATCATGAAAATACTTACTTTATTCTCCTTGTTGATTTGCTTCAAGAGTTCCATGATTTCAAACTGGTGTTTTACGTCAAGACTTGCAATGGGTTCGTCAAGCAACATTATTGAAGTATTCTGGCACAAGGAACGGGCAATCATAACTCTCTGCTTTTCGCCACCAGAAAGAGTAGGGAAGGATCTGTCTTTCAGTTCCCATGTGTTAGTTCTTCTCATTGCTTCTTCTGCCAATAATAAGTCTTCTTTTTTATCTTGTTGTAGGATTCTTTGATAAGGCATTCTCCCCATAAGAACTATCTGTAGGGCAGAAAAATCCAAGTCAATATCTGCAGATTGGAAGACAACGGAAACTTTCTTTGCAAGATTCTTCACAGATAGAGCTTTGATATTTTCCTCTTCTATGAAAACTTCTCCACTTGTGGAAGGAATTGTTCGGCAAAGTGTCTTCAAAAGAGTTGACTTTCCAGAACCATTTACTCCTACTACGCAACAGAAATCACCTTTCTCCAAAGAAAAATTTACATCTTTTATGATGTCTTTTTCTTTTACGCTTACACTTATATTTTCCGCTTTAATGATTTCCATAGATTAAAAATGAAGATTTTGTTTTGCTTTAAAAAGCAAGTAAATAAAGAAAGGCGCACCAACTAGAGAGGTGATAGTTCCTATTGGTAGTTCGCTGTAGGAAGTAGCTGTTCTGGCGATAATGTCTGCCAGAAGCATAAAGATTGCACCTCCAAATATAGAGAAAGGAATAATCTTTCTATTGTCTTGTCCAACTATCAATCTCACAATATGTGGAACAACCAAGCCTATAAATCCTATCACGCCACAATAACTTACTACGCTAGCAGTCATCAAGGTGGCAGTTATGAGAATTATTCTTTTTGTCTTTTCTACATTTACTCCTATACTTTGAGCGGAAGCATCTCCCAAAAGAAGAGCGTTCATCTTCTTTGCCAAAACAAACAGAATAACGCAACCAATCAAAGCAAAGAAAACTACAACCCCTACATCAGAATATCTTGTTCCAGACAAAGAGCCCATAGTCCAGAAATAGATTTTCTGCATATCTTCTCTGTCAATAAACATTATAATAGAAATAATGGCAGAAAAAAGGAAGTTGATGCTTATACCTGCCAACAGCAAGGTTGTAATGTGCATCTTGTTGCCTACTTGTGACAGTTTCATGATAAGAAAGACTGTCAGCAAGGCAAAGATAAATGCCAAGGCTGGCACTCCCACAAGTATTGCGTCAAGACCTAAGACTATAGCAAGAGAAGCTCCCAAGGAAGCTCCAGAACTTACGCCAAGAATGTAAGGGTCTGACAAAGGATTGCGAAAAACAGATTGGTAAGCAGCACCACATACAGCAAGGCATGCGCCTCCTGCTACGCACATAAGTGCTCTTGGTATTCTAATCTTGTGTAATATGTACATGTCTTGCTCAGTCATTGCGCTAATATCTACAGCACCTACCATACAGGCAAGAACACACAATCCTACAACAACCAAGGCCAAAACAATGTATGCCAAAAAGTTTTTCACAGAATATTATTTGTTTGTTATTTTTTTATTTTGCAAAGATAAGGAATTAAATATAAAGAATAAAATAAAGCCTCAAAATCTTCCGACCTTGAGGCTTTATTGTTTTTATTTATTTTATTTTATTTAGTACCATGTAGTCGCTGATTCTACAGCAACCTCAGTTGCTGAATCTGTTACGTTAATATCGTAATCTCTTTCTTCCTCAGGTATATATTTTTCTTTTTCTTTTTGATATTCTTTGAACTTTTCTTTTATATCAACAAGATTATCTTTTTTCGCCAAGACTATTTCTAGAATTGTTGAATTTTCATCTACAAGAGGAACGATGTAAAGGAAAGTTCCATTTTTTGATAATTTAGACGCAATACCACTTTCTGATACAATAACTTTGAAGCCTTTTGCTTTCATATTTGAGTAGATGTTTTTTGCTAAAGTTTCTAAGTCCTTTATTGCATTGGAAGTTTCCACGCTTACTGGTAACATAAACGCTTCTGCTTTAATATCTTTATTGAAGTAAGTGCCTTCATAGCTCTTGTATGTCCAATAATAGTATGTTTCATAACTATAATGCTCTTGAGCGATGGCTTTGTTTGTAATGATACTTAAAGCTGTAGAGTATTTGTTTCCTGAAGGTAATCCGCACTCACTACCATAAACTTGGAAAGTATTTTTATTACTATAAGAATAAGGAGAAGCATATTCCGGAAGTAAAGAGAATACATTATCATTAAAGTGAATATTTCCTATACCAGTGTCAGTGATTTTATCAGTTATTAGTTTTGCAACACTTGTCGCATCAAAGTAATCAGATGTTACGGCGCCAACTGAGAGACCATCTAGTCCTAATATATAAGAGTCTTTTGATATTTCTTCACCCTTTAAGTTAAGTAATTCACATTTCTCATCTTTATCTATAGCAATAAGGTTCTTCCAATCATCTAGGTAAAAAACATATTCATAGGATTCATCAAGTTCTTTTATTTTATTGTCTTTTTCATCAATCAATAAGAACTTATCATTCTTTTTAGCAAGGTATCCATTGTCGGTTTTATATATGACATCATATTTTGCGCGAATAATGGTTTTATCATCTTTCATTGTGTTGATACCCCATTTGTCTTCTTTGTTCTTGTAAATGTAAGTCTTATTATCATAATCATTAATATTTGTAATTTTTGATGGGAATTTCTTAAAAATATTACCATTCTTATCTAATAAAACCAGTTGTTTATCTTTTTCACCCATACTTGCTAGAAAGTAATTGTTATAATAACGGCTTTCTATATTTATGTCTTTTTTAAGTTTTTTTATTTCTTTGCCAGACTTGTTTATGATGTAATAGATATCTTCCTCTTTATTGTCTTTATTTTTAACCTTTTTTACAGCCCAAGCATAGCCGCCATTGAAAACTGAAACCTCATCATATTTAGGTCCTATAACTACTTTCCCAGATGTATTTATAAATCCATATTTCCCTTCATCTGTTTTAATATACGCTAGCTTATCATGAAATACAGGAGATACTTCTTCAATTTCGTGTCCTTTGTAAGGAGTTAGAGTGAAATATTCTTTTCCATTTCCATTTACATATTTTATTCTTTCGCCCTTTCTTACTATAGGAATTATTCCCTCAGACATTACTCCTGCATCCTTTAAGTCTTCACATCCATTTATAATTTGAGGCTTTTCTGTGGCAGTATAGACAGAAACAAGACCTTTCTTGTTAGTAACATTAAACACACCATTTATTACTGAACTAACAGAGTAGTTTTTATCAAATTCATCTTTGAAAAGAACCTTCCCATCAGCACCTATCATTCCCCAATTCTCATCTTTTTCAGATTTAAAAGGAAGATATTCAATCTTTAATTTATTTGATGTATTAGATTTTCCTAGAACAAAATAATAAACTGCTCCACCTACCAATATCAAACCAAGAATGATTGCAGAAAGTATTAACCATTTCTTCTTGTTACTTTTTTTCTTGTTGATTTCTTTTGTTTCAGAAGACAAATCTAAAACTTCATTGTTGTTACTGACATTAGATAATTCTTTGTTCTCCATAAAAATAATATTAAGTTTATTCCTCGCAGTTCCTATAGGGAATAATTTTAATAAAAGAAGCGTGGAACTGCAAGTACCACATTTCTGTATTGAAGGTCCTGAGAAAACCCAACTAAAATAGATGTGGACAACAATCCACGCTAAAAGACTTTAGCGATAGACCGTCGTGTATTCTCTCTTAGTTGTTATAAGAAATTTCTCAGGTTTCTCAATACAAAAGAATAAGCACAACGCTTCGTATTTGTTATGTACTAATGAACTACTTCATTAGTGGGTGCAAAAATACCAAACTTTTACATACCTACAAAATAAACCTTGAAAAAAACTATTCGTTTCAGAAGAAAAGGCTAAAAAACTTTTTCTTCAATGTATTTCTAATTTTCTATTTTTGTGACAGGATTCCATCTAATAGTCTAATCGCTCCCTATAGGAGCGAATTAGACCATTAGACGAAATACCTTATCCGTTTTCTCACTTAAATCAGTAATCTGAGACAAAGGGTTGATAATGTTATTTCGGCGATGCAATAACATTGAAAAATAACAGCACGTCTTATTTTGACGTGCTGTTATATTGCCGATTATTCATTACTTTGAAGATTAGAAAATATAGTTATTTTCTGGGATTTCGGCTCGCTCTATACACATTACATAATAAATTGGCATGTAGGTAACATTGCCCTTTGTATATACTTCTCGCTCATTATCAAGTACAATACCAGATGGAATATTATACTCTTTGTCTGTAAGAAGCCTATCAAGTGCCTTATGCGAAGTATAATCTTTGCCTGATTTTACCTCTATAGGCAAGACTGTCATTTCTGCCACATTGTTTACAAGATAATCGACCTCGCCTTTCTTTGCATTGTCATAATAAAAGAGATCATGTCCGTGAGCCTTCAATTCCTGAGCAACCACACTCTCATAAACCGAGCCGAGATTTATGCTTCGTTCATCCTTCATCACTGGAGCGATATTGTACTCGTACAATCGGCTTGTAAGCATTCCTACATCATTTAGATACAGTTTTAGCAAGTTCTTATGAACTGACTCTGACAGAGGATATTTTGGGTTGGAAATAGCATGTACATCAATGGCGATGCCTGAAGATATGAGGTATTCAAACTCTTCAGCATACCATTCGAACCTATCTCCTTTCTTGTCACGGATATCCTTGGCTACAATACGCTTCTTTTTGTTCTCCATCTGGGACACAATCATATCATAGATACGACGGATAAGTAATTTCTTGCTTGACTCTTTTTCGTATTTTGCTGCATCTTCCTTGTACAAGTTGCGGATAGACTCTTGAACTTCTCTAACTCGAACAATATTGTGGGTTTCCATGTAGGTATTGACTGCATCTGGCATACCGCCTACCAACAGATACTTTCTAAACTCGCCCAACAGATTCTCATGCTGAGCCTCAGTAAGTGAAACTTGTCGTTTGTAGCAATCACGCACATGGTCGAGGGCTTCTTTCCCCCAACCTTCCGCCATAAGCCATTCTTCGAAATCAAGCTGATACATACGTTTGCGAATAATACTGCCGACAGGTATGGATGCAGTATTGCTAAGGGCAATGCCAAGCAAACTACCACTGGCTATGTAGGTAAACTTGCCCTCCTCACGCATAAATTTCAGCATAGTAAGATACTGTGGGTAGTGCTGTATCTCGTCAAGAAAGACTAGTGTGTCTGACTTGTTTCCTAACTTTCCACCTGCAACCATACTGAGGGTTATATAGAACTCGTCCAACCCATGTATGTCACGGAACAGACCATCCGTTTCATCATCCTTGACAAAGTTTATTTCTATGAAGTTCTTGTAAAGTCTATTGCCGACTTCCCGGATTATGTATGATTTACCTATCTGTCTGGCGCCTTCTACGACCATTATTTTGTCATTGCCAGAGCGTAAATGTGTCTCTATATCTGTGCAGATTTTTCTGAAAAGCATAGTTGAATTACAC
>JAGHSX010000075.1 GCA_018065645.1 Candidatus Scybalousia scybalohippi | reverse complement strand
ATTTAATATTATGGCGAAAAAGTATGTTTATACCTTTGGTAATATGGTAGCTGAAGGTGATGCCGCGATGAAGAATCTTTTGGGCGGAAAAGGTGCTAATCTTGCACAAATGTCTTTACTTAAACTCCCAGTTCCAGCAGGATTTACAATTACAACAGAATGTTGTAGTGATTACTATCGCAGAGGTTGTGAATTGCCTGTAGAACTTATGGATCAAGTATGGGCAGGTATGGAAAATATTGCATCTATAATGGGTGCAAAATATGGCGATAAAGAAAATCCATTGTTGGTTTCTTGTCGTTCTGGTGCAAGAATATCTATGCCAGGTATGATGGACACAGTTCTTAATATAGGTCTTTGTTCAGAAACTATTCCTGGATTGATTAAGCAGACAAATAACGAGCGTTTTGTTTATGACTCTTATCGTCGTTTGATAATGATGTATGCAGACGTTGTTATGGAAAAGGCTGAAGGTTTGGCTCCTGCAGAAGGTGTTGGTATTAGAAAATTATTGGATAATAGACTTGACGAATATAAGAAAGCTCATTCATATAAATCAGATACAGATTTAACTACAGACGATCTTAAGACACTTGCAGAAGACTTTAAGAAAATTATTGCTGAAAAACTTAAAGTTGCTTTTCCTGATGATGCAAAGGAACAATTGATAGGAAGTATCAAGGCCGTATTCAAATCTTGGATGGGAGACAAAGCAGTTTCTTATCGTAGAATTGAAAAAATACCAGAAGATTGGGGAACAGCTGTAAATGTTCAAGCTATGGTATTCGGTAATATGGGCGAAGATTCTGCAACAGGTGTTGCTTTCACTCGTAACCCTGCTAATGGTGATAATAAATTTTATGGTGAATGGTTGATAAATGCACAAGGTGAAGATGTTGTTGCAGGTATCCGTACACCAAATCCATTGAACAATGCTACAAAGAATGCTCACAATGAACATATGCTTTCATTGGAAGAAGCTATGCCACAGGTTTACAAAGAACTTTGTGATGTTAGAGATATTCTTGAAAACTGGTATCACGATATGTTGGATATAGAATTTACTATCCAACACAAGAAACTTTATATGCTACAATGTCGTGTAGGTAAGAGAACAGGTAATGCAGCCGTTAAAATGGCTATGGATATGTTCCACGAAGGACTTATCAACGAAAAGACTGTTGTCTTGAGAGTTTCTCCTACACAACTTGATGAATTGCTTCACCCTATCTTTGATGCTGCAGATGAAGCTAACTTCACTGTAATTGGTAAAGGTCTTCCAGCAGGTCCTGGTGCTGCTTTTGGTAGAATCGCTCTTTCTAGCAAACAAGCTATGGCTTACAATGTAAAGAAAGAAAATTGTATCCTTGTTCGTGAAGAAACCAACCCTGAAGATGTAGAAGGTATGCGTGCTGCTGATGGTATCTTTACAGCTAGAGGTGGTATGACTTCTCACGCAGCTCTTGTAGCTAGAGGTTGGGGTAAATGTTGTATAGTAGGTAGTGAAGATCTTTCTATCGACATGAACACAAAAGAAATTCATATTGGTGACAAAACATTTAAGGAAGGTGATGTTATCAGCTTGAATGGAACAAAAGGATGTGTTTACGAAGGAGCTATCAAGATGGTTTCTCCAACAGACAATCCAGTATTCAAAGAATTTATGGAACTTGTTAGCAAATATCCAACAATCAATGTTGAAACAAATGCTGACAACCCAACAGATACACAACAGGCTCTTGATTTCGGAGCTAAGGGAACAGGTTTGTTCCGTATAGAACACATGTTCTATGGAAAGAATTCTGAAACTCCTCTTGCTCTTATGCGTAAGATGATTCTTTCAGATAGTGAAGGTGAAAGAAAACAGTTCCTTAATGAATTGCTTCCTTATATGAAGGAATCTGTTAAGAGTACATTGAAGATTATGAGTGGAAATCCTGTAACTATCCGTTTGATGGATCCACCTCTTCACGAATTTGCTCCTCATGATGAAAAACAACAAGCAGCTCTTGCAAAAGAAATGGGACTTACTCTTGAACAAATCAAAGAAAGAGTTGAAGCTTTACAAGAAGTTAATCCTATGATGGGTGTTAGAGGTGTTCGTTTGGGTATCCTTTATCCAGAAATCTCAGAAGTTCAATTTAGAGCTTTGTTTGAAGCAGAAGCAGAAGCAAGAGCTGAAGGATTTGATCCTCATCTAGAGATTATGATTCCTTTGACAGTTTCTGTTCGTGAGTTGAAACATCAGAGAGCTATTTGTGACAGAGTTCATGAAGAAGTTGAAAAACAAACTAAGTCTAAAATCAACTTTAGATATGGTACTATGATAGAGATACCTAGAGCAACTATGATTGCCGATAAGATAGCTGAAGTTGTAGACTTCTTCTCATTCGGAACAAATGACCTTACTCAGATGACATTTGGTTTCTCAAGAGATGATGTAAACTCTATCCTTTCAGAGTATACTTCTCAAAAGATTCTTCGTTACGACCCATTCCAATCAATAGATCTTTCAGGTGTTGGTCGTTTGATAAAACTTGCTGTAGAAAGCGGTAGAAAAACAAATCCAGATTTGAGAATAGGTGTTTGTGGAGAACATGGTGGAGATGCACAAAGTGTTAAATTCTTCTACGAATGTGGTATAGACTACGTTTCTTGTTCACCTTTCCGTGTGCCATTGGCAAGACTTGCAGCCGCTCAAGCAGCAATCCAAAAATGGTGGTAGAATAGTCTAATACATTATTATAATATAAGAGGATGGATTTTTATCTATCCTCTTTTTTTTGTTTTTTTGAGGATTATAAAAATAAAACGTCGTTTCAAAAAAATAAAACGAAGAGTTAGCGCAGCAAAACGAAGAGTTGGAAAAATAAAACGAAGAGTTTTTATAAAAACACCTAATTCTTTTTTGTGAAAATTTAAGTGTTATTCCTGTATTCTAGATAGGAAAATTAAAACTTAAAAAGAGCTGTAAATGAGTGAGGCAGAGAAAATTTTGTTATGCATTTTTTTGAAAAAATATTTGGAAGGTTGTGTAAATAGTTGTATCTTTGCAAATTGAAAGTTAGAAGGCGTCCTTAGAAGGGGTGTGTTAAACAGGTGAACTTGTTGATCCTGTGTGGGTTGTGCACCTAGAGGGGATTAATCACTCAGGATTGTTGGCTGCAGTTGGGGTGACGTTGAGAAAGGCTTTTAAATGATATAATTTCTAATTATTTAGGCTAATTTTTCAAAAAAATGAGGAAAAATTAAACTAAATTTGTATGGAAATTATGCGTACCTTTAGCACATAATATTTGTTTGTGTAAAGGCTTATTTAGAAAACAATAAATAAAAATAAAATTAAAAAAGGAACATATTTTAGATATGCCAACAATTCAACAATTAGTTCGTAAAGGACGTCAAACAGCAGAGTATAAGAGTAAGTCTCCAGCATTGGATTCTTGCCCACAGCGTAGAGGAGTTTGCACAAGAGTGTACACTACAACACCTAAGAAACCTAACTCAGCTATGAGAAAGGTTGCCAGAGTAAAATTGACAAATGGTAAGGAAGTTAATGCTTACATACCAGGTGAAGGACACAACCTACAAGAACACTCAATCGTTATGATTAGAGGAGGTAGAGTAAAGGATCTTCCAGGTGTAAGATATCACATCATTAGAGGTGCTTTGGATACAGCAGGCGTTGATGGTAGAAAACAAAGACGTTCAAAATACGGCGCAAAGAGACCTAAAGATGCTAAATAATTAATAGGTTAAACATTTAAGGCAGATAAAATAAAATGAGAAAAGCTAGACCAAGAAAAAGAATAATACTTCCAGATCCAAAATTTAACGAAGTTCTTGTAACAAAATTCGTTAACAACATAATGTTGAAAGGAAAGAAGACTATAGCATACAAAATTTTCTATGATGCTATAGATATAGTAAGCGAAAAGACTAAAGAAAATGGTCTTGACGTTTGGAAAAAAGGACTTGCAAATGTTACACCTAATGTAGAGGTTAGAAGCCGTCGTATTGGTGGTGCTACATTCCAAATCCCTACAGAAATTCGTCCTGATAGAAAAATGTCTATGGGTATGAAGAATCTTATAGGTTTTGCAAGAAAACGTTCTGAAAAGACTATGGCAATGCGTCTTGCAGCAGAGATTATTGCAGCATCTAAAGAAGAAGGTGCAGCATTCAAGAGAAAAGAGGATATCCACAGAATGGCTGAAGCTAACAAGGCATTCTCACACTTTAGAGCTTAATCCCTGATTACAAAACGAAGAAATAAATTTAAATGGCAGATTTACACTTTACAAGGAATATTGGCATCATGGCCCATATAGACGCTGGTAAAACTACAACTACTGAGCGTATATTGTACTATACTGGTAAGAATCATAAAATAGGTGAAACCCACGATGGTTCTGCTACTATGGACTGGATGGAACAGGAGCAAGAAAGAGGTATTACTATTACTTCTGCTGCTACTACAGTATTCTGGAAATACCAAAACAGAGATTATAAAATAAACATTATAGACACTCCTGGACACGTTGACTTTACTGTTGAAGTTGAACGTTCTTTGCGTGTCTTAGACGGTGCAATCGCTTTGTTCTGTGCTGTGGGTGGTGTTGAACCTCAAAGTGAAACAGTATGGAGACAAGCTGATAAATATAACGTACCACGTATCGGCTTTGTAAATAAAATGGACAGAGCTGGTGCAGACTTCTTTAATGTATTAAACGAAATTAAAGAAAAACTTGGAGCAAATCCAATTCCATTGGAAATTCCAATTGGTCAAGAGGATATGTTTAAGGGTGTTATAGACCTTGTGAGAAACAAGGCTTTGATGTATGATGAAGCATCAAATGGTACAAAGACTTATGAAGTCCCAATGCCAGAAGACCTTAAAGAAATCGCAGCAAAATACCGTAAAGAACTTATAGAAGGTGTTGCTGAAGAAGATGACGCTTTATTGGAAAGATATATGGAAGATGAAAACAGCATTACAGAAGCTGAAATTATCAAGTATGTTAGAAAAGCTACTTGTGAACAAAGAATAGTTCCTGTATTATGCGGTTCTGCTTTCAAAAACAAGGGTATCCAAAACCTTATTGATGCAGTTTGTGAATATCTTCCAAGCCCAATGGATGTTCCAGAAATAGCAGGTATCAATCCAAAGACAGAAGAAGAAGTTGTAAGAAAAGTTAATGTAAAAGAACCATTCAGTGCATTGGCTTTCAAGATTGCGACAGACCCTTATGTAGGAAGAATATGTTTCTTCAGAGTTTACTCTGGAGCTCTTGATTCAGGTTCTTATGTTTATAATGCTAATACTGGCAAGAAAGAGAGAATTTCTAGAATCATGCAGATGCATGCAAATCACCAGAACCCTCTTGAACGTATAGAAGCTGGAGATATAGGTGCTGCAGTTGGTTTCAAGGATATAAAGACAGGAAATACTCTATGTGATGAAGCTCATCCTATCATCTTAGAGTCTATGACTTTCCCTGAACCAGTTATCTCAATTGCTATTGAACCAAAACAACAGTCAGATGTTGACAAATTCAATAATGCGTTGACAAAACTTACAGAAGAAGACCCAACATTACAAGTTGAAACAGATGAAGGTTCTGGCCAAACTATCCTAAAGGGTATGGGCGAGCTTCACTTAGATATCATTATTGATCGTATCAAGAGAGAATTCAACGTAGAATGTAATGAAGGTAAACCTCAGGTTGCATACAAAGAAGCTATTACAGGTTCAGTTGAACACCGTGAAGTTTATAAGAAACAGACTGGTGGTAGAGGTAAATTTGCTGATATCATATTTACATTGGGTCCAGCAGATGAAGGATTCAAAGGTTTGCAGTTTGTCAATGAAGTAAGAGGTGGTAATATTCCAAAAGAATTTATCCCTGCTATAGAAAAAGGCTTCAAAGATGCAATGGCAAATGGTGTTCTTGCAGGATATCCAATGGAAAGTATGAAAGTGACTGTAACAGATGGTTCATACCACCCTGTAGACTCTGATGCACTTTCATTTGAACTATGTGCTAAGATTGGATTCAAGGCAGCAGCTAAGAAAGCTTTGCCTGTTCTTATGGAACCAATTATGTCTGTAGAGGTAAATACTCCAGATGCATATCTTGGTGATGTTACAGGAGACCTTAATAGAAGAAGAGCTATACTAGAAAGCATAACAGCTAAAGTTGGTGTTCAAGCAGTAAAAGCAAAAGTTCCACTAAGCCAGATGTTTGGTTATGTGACTGCTCTTAGAACTATTACTTCAGGCCGTGCAAATTCAACTATGGAATTTTCACACTATGCTCAAGCTCCTAAGGATGTTACAGAAGAAGTATTAAAAGAAAACAATTAATAGTTAAACAACTAAATAATTACAATTGTGAGCCAAGAAAAACAAAAAATCAGAATCAAATTAAAGTCATACGACCACAATTTGGTTGACAAGTCAGCTGAAAAGATCGTTAAGACTGTAAAGATGACAGGTGCACACGTACAAGGACCTATTCCTTTGCCAACAAACAAGAAAATCTTTACAGTTAACCGTTCTACTTTCGTAAACAAAAAGTCTAGAGAACAGTTTGAGTTGAACTCATACAAACGTTTATTGGACATTGACAGCACATCTGCTCAAACAATAGATGCTTTGATGAAACTTGAACTTCCTTCTGGAGTAGAAGTAGAAATCAAAGTCTGATCTCGATCAAACAAAGGTTTTAAGACAAATTTAGATTCAAACGGAAATTAGTTAGTCCAGCCGCTGAAAAGTCGTGAAGACCTCAAGCTGGAGAGAAAGAAAAAAACAAAATTAAAAAATGTCAGGATTAATAGGAAAAAAGATTGGAATGACCAGTATTTTTGATGCCTCTGGTAAACAACAACCATGCACAGTTATAGAAGCTGGTCCATGTGTAGTAACACAGATCAAAACACCTGAAAAAGATGGTTACAGTGCTATTCAATTAGCATTTGAGGAGATGAAAGAGACTAAAGCAACAAAACCTATGAAAGGTCACTTTGCAAAAGCTCAAACAACTCCAAAAAGACACCTTGCTGAATTCTCTCGTTTTGAAGAGGGCGAACAAAAATCTTACGGTGAAGTTCTTACTTGCAATGTATTCTCAGAAGGTGAATATGTTGACGTTGTGGGTATTTCAAAAGGTAAAGGTTTCCAAGGTGTTGTTCGTCGTCACGGATTTGGTGGTGTAGGCGACCAAACTCACGGTCAGGACGATAGATTGCGTGCTCCAGGTTCTGTAGGAGCTTCTTCATATCCATCAAGAGTTTTCAAGGGTATGAGAATGGCAGGTCAAATGGGTAACCATAGAGTAAAAGTTCAAAATCTTAGAATACTTAAGATTTTTGAAGAAAAGAATTTGATATTAGTTAAAGGATCTGTTCCAGGTCCAAAGGGTTCAATTTTAAAACTTGAGAGATGGAGCTAAAAATATATAACATTAAAGGAGAAGACACTGGTAAAACTATCGTTGTCAGTGATTCATTGTTTCAGACAGAACCTAATGATCACGTAATGTGGTTGAATGTTAAACAGTTTTTGGCTGATCAGAGACAAGGAACTCACAAATCAAAAGAACGTTCTGAAGTTTCAGGCTCAACAAGAAAACTTAAAAGACAAAAAGGTACTGGTGGCGCTAGATCAGGTGATATCAATAGCCCAGTAATGATTGGTGGTGGTCGTGCTTTTGGACCAAGACCTCGTGATTATAGATTCAAGCTTAATAGAAAAGTAAAAGTTTTAGCTAGACTTTCAGCTTTGTCTTATAAAGCTAAGGATGAACAAATTAAAGTTGTTGAAGATTTCTCATTTGAAACTCCAAAAACTAAACAAATGGTTCAAGTTTTGGATGCTTTACAACTTAAGGACAAAAAATCTTTGTTTATTTTGCAGCCAGGTAAAGAAAATTTTGTATCTTTGTCAGCTAGAAACCTTAAGAATGTTAGAGTAATGAGTGCTCATACACTAAATACATACGAAATATTGCACGCAAATACTTTGGTATTTAGTGAATCAGCTTTAAAAACATTGGATGCTATGCATGCTAATGCTTAATATTCAAAAGGTGTAGAATAAAAAACAAAAGATAAAATGAGTATCATAGTAAAGCCGATTATTACAGAAAAGATGACAAAAATCAATGAGAAAGATAATTCTCGTTGTGCTTTTGTTGTTGATAGAAGGGCAAATAAAATAGAAATAAAACAAGCGATTGAAGACTTGTATAGCGTTAAGGTTGAAAGTGTAAACACTATTAACTATAGCGGAAAAAGAAAAGCTAGATATACAAAAGCTGGTTATATACAAGGCAGAACAAATGCTTTCAAAAAGGCAATGGTAACATTAGCCGAAGGTGATTCAATAGACTTTTTTAGCAATATTTAAATAAAGAGATGGCTTTAAAAAAATTAAAACCGACAACACCAGGACAAAGACATAAAATAGCAAGTTCATTTGATGAAATTACAGCTACTAAACCTGAGAAGAGTTTAGTTTATGGTGTCCGTAAGAGTGGTGGTAGAAACAATCAAGGTAAAATGACCATGAGATACATAGGTGGTGGTCATAAGAAATTATACCGTTTCATTGACTTCCTTAGAAATAAGGATGGAATTCCAGCAGTTGTAAAGACTATAGAATACGACCCAAATCGTACAGCTCGTATCGCATTAGTTTGCTACGCTGATGGTGAAAAGAGATACATTGTTTCTCCTAATGGATTACAAGTCGGACAGACAATTATGTCAGGTAAAGGAGTTGCCCCTGAGATTGGTAACACATTGTTCCTAAGTGAAATACCTTTTGGTACAATGATTCACAACATAGAATTACGCCCAGGCGAAGGTGCTAAATTGGTAAGAAGTGCTGGTTCTTATGCACAGCTTATGTCAAGAGATGGTAAATATGCTATCATCAAGATGCCTTCTGGTGAAACAAGAATGATACTTCAAGCTTGTCGTGCTACTGTAGGTGTTGTTTCTAACACAGAACACAACCTAGAAGTTTCAGGTAAAGCTGGTCGTTCTCGTTGGTTAGGTAGAAGACCTCGAGTTAGAGGCGTTGTTATGAACCCTGTTGATCACCCTATGGGTGGTGGTGAAGGTAGAGCTTCAGGTGGACACCCACGTTCACGTAAGGGTATGCCAGCTAAGGGTTACAAGACAAGAGCTCCTAAGAAGACTACAAGTAAGTACATTATAGAAAGACGTAAGAAATAATTAAATCAGAGAAAGACATGAGCCGTTCATTAAAAAAAGGACCTTATATTTATTATAAGTTAGAAAAAAAGGTGTTGGAAGCACAGTCTAAAAACAGCAAGAACACCATCAAAACATGGTCAAGAGCCTCTATGATTTCTCCTGATTTCGTTGGTTTGACAATAGCTGTTCACAACGGAAATAAATTTATTCCTGTTTATGTTACAGAAAACATGGTAGGACATAAATTGGGAGAATTTGCTCCAACAAGAATATTTAGAGGACACGCAGGTCAAAAAGATAAAGGTAAGAAATAAAACGAGATAGAAGATGGGATCAAGAAAACATAAATGTGCAGAAGCATATAAAGAGGCTAGAAAGAGTAGATATGTTGCTAGATTGAACAACAATCCTACATCTCCAAGAAAAACACGTCTTATGGCTAATGCTATTAGAGGACTTGACGTGGATAAGGCATTAGGCATCCTACAATATTCTCATAGAGAGTCTGCACCTAAGTTGAGAAAACTTTTACTTTCAGCTATGGCTAACTGGCAAGTTAAGAACCCAGGACAAGCAATGGAAGAAAGTGGTTTGTATATCAAACAAATCTGTGTAAACGGAGGCAGACAATTGAAACGTCTTCGTACTGCACCACAAGGTCGTGGTTACAGAATGAGAAAACGTTCAAATCACATCATACTTGAGTTAGGTAGTAGGGTAGAAGAAAACGTTGCTACTACATCAACAAATGATTCAGAAAAATAATAGTTTGTAAATTAAAAAGAGAAAATAGGATGGGACAAAAAACAAATCCAATAGGTAACAGACTTGGAATCATCAGAGGTTGGGATTCAAACTGGTATGGTGGAAGAAATTTCGAATCCAAGTTGGTTGAGGATGATAAGATAAGAAAATATCTTAATGCCCGCTTAAGTAAAGCAGAAATTTCAAAAATATATATTGAGCGTACACTAAAACGTATCACTGTTACAATCAATACTGCAAAACCTGGTTTCATAATAGGAAAAGGTGGACAGGAAGTTGACAAGATCAAGGAAGAATTAAAGAAACTTACTGAAAAAGAAGTTCAAATCAATATTTCTGAAGTTAAACGTCCTGAAATGGATGCAAGATTGGTTGCAGAAAGCATAGCTCGTCAAATTGAAGGTAGAGTTTCTTACAGAAAAGCTATAAAAATGGCTATCACTTCAACTATGAGAGTTGGTGCAGAAGGTATCAAGGTTTCTATATCTGGTCGTATCGGTGGAGCTGAAATGGCAAGAACTGAACACTACAAAGAAGGTAGAACTCCATTGCACACATTGCGTGCAGATATCGATTATGCACAAGCAGAAGCTCATACAACTTATGGCCGTATAGGTGTTAAGGTATGGATCTGTAGAGGTATAGTTTACAACAAAGTAGAACTTGTACCATCAACAGTAGGCGGAGCAAAAGAGGGTAATAGAGGCGGTCAACGTTCAAATATGGGACCTCGTTCACGCCGTAAAAATAATAGTAGAGATTTTAAATAATAAGGTGATATGTTACAGCCAAATAAGACAAAATACAGAAAACAACAGAAAGGTAAGATGAAAGGACTTGCTTTCAGAGGTCATGAGTTGGCTTTTGGAACATTTGGAATCAAGTCTTTAAATACATCTTTTATTACAGGACGTCAGATAGAGGCTGCTCGTCAGGCTATTACTCGTTACATGAAACGTGAAGGTCAGCTATGGATTAGAATCTTCCCTGACAAACCTATCACAAAGAAACCAAATGAAGTACGTATGGGTAAAGGTAAGGGTGCTCCTGAATATTTCGTAGCAAGAGTAAAACCTGGAACAATTTTGTTTGAAGCAGAAGGTGTTCCTATGGCTATTGCTAAGGAAGCTATGAGATTGGGCGCTCAAAAGTTACCTGTTATTACAAAGTTTGTGGTTCGTAGAGACTATGTTGAAGAATAAAATTTAAGGAGATAGAATATGAAAAATAACTTAGGTTTAAAAGAGCTTTCAGATAAAGAATTACAGGAAAGACTTGAGGCTGAGCAAATGCAATTGGTTAAAATGAAGATAAACCATGCAGTATCTCCATTGGAGAATCCTAATCTTTTGAGAACCACTCGTAAGAATATCGCAAGAATCAATACTGAGATTTCTCTTCGTAAGAAGGCTTAAGGGAATGGTTCTAACAAGTGAAATTAAATGAAATCTGCATAAGAGATGGAAAGAAATTTAAGAAAAGAAAAAGTTGGTGTTGTTGTAAGCAATAAAATGGATAGATCTATCACTGTTTTGGTTGAAAGAAGAGTAAAACACCCAAAATATGGTAAGTTCTTGAAAAAAAGTAACAAGTTTATGGCACACGACGAAAATAGCGAAGCAGGTATGGGTGATACCGTTCGTATAATGGAAACAAGACCATTAAGCAAGAACAAACGTTGGAGATTAGTTGAAATAATAGAAAAAGCTAAATAAAAGATGATACAACAGGAAACAAGACTGGTTGTCGCAGATAATAGCGGAGCGAAAAGTGCATTGTGCATCAGAGTTCTTGGTGGCACAAAGGCTAGATATGCATCCGTTGGAGACAAAATCGTTATCGCTGTGAAAGATGCTCTACCTTCAGGAAACGTTAAGAAGGGTTCAGTATCAAAAGCTGTAGTTGTTCGTACAAAGAAAGAAGTAAGAAGACAAGATGGTTCTTACATTCGTTTTGATGACAACGCATGTGTGTTGTTAACAGCCACTGACGAATTAAGAGGAACACGTATTTTTGGACCAGTAGCTAGAGAGCTACGTGAGAAACAATTCATGAAGATCGTTTCATTGGCTCCTGAAGTACTATAGTACTAAAACGCAAAAAAATATTATAGATATGAAATTGCACATAAAAAAAGGAGATACTGTTAAAGTTATAGCAGGAAATTCAAAAGGCAGTACAGGAAAGGTTTTGGTTGTTTATCCAAAAGATAATCGTGCTATTGTAGAAGGTGTTAATAAGATAAAAAAACACACAAAACCTAATCCTAAGAATACTCAGGGAGGTATAATAGAAAAAGAGGCCCCTATACACATTTCCAATCTTATGCTAGTTGACGGAAAAGGCAATGCAACAAGAATAGGAAGACGCCTTGATGAAAAGACAAATAAATTAGTTCGTTATTCAAAAAAGACAGGGGAGGTAATAAAATAATATGGAATACAGTCCAAGATTAAAAAACAAGTATAAAGACGAAATAATAGACTCTCTTAGAAAAGAGTACAATTATAGTACTATTATGCAAGTTCCTCGTCTTTTGAAAATATCTCTTAATCAAGGTTTGGGTAAATTAGCTTTGGCTGACAAGAAAGTTATCGATAAGGGCGTTGATGAAATGACTATCATAGCTGGTCAAAAAGCTGTTGCTACAAAATCAAAGAAAGATATCTCTAACTTCAAACTTAGAAAAGGTATGCCTGTTGGAGTAAGAGTTACTTTGAGAGGAGATAGAATGTACGAATTCCTTGATAGACTTATCTCTACATCAATACCTCGTATCAGAGACTTTAGAGGTATCGACGTTAAAGGTTTTGACGGAAAAGGAAACTACACATTTGGTATTCAAGAACAAATAATATTCCCAGAAATTGATATCGATAAGATCGACCACATCAATGGTATGGATATTACTTTTGTTACTTCAGCTAATACAGATAAGGAAGCTCTTTCATTATTGAAAGCATTTGGTTTCCCATTTAAAAATGAATCAGATAAATAAATAAGAGAAACAAAATGGCAAAAGAATCAATAAAAGCACGTGAAAGAAAAAGAGAACGTCTAGTAGCAAAATATGCAGCAAAGCGTGAAGCTCTTTTAAAGGCAGGCGACTATGAAGGATTGCAAAAGCTTCCTAAGAATGCATCACCTGTAAGATTGCACAATCGTTGTAAATTGACAGGTCGTCCAAAAGGATATATGAGACAATTTGGCATTTCAAGAATCAATTTCAGAGAAATGGCATTGGCAGGTTTGATCCCTGGAGTTAAGAAAGCTTCATGGTAGAATACCACCAGTAAAAATTAAAATTAGAAAAAGATTAAAAAAAGAAAAAGAAATGTTAACAGATCCAATTGCAGATTATTTGACACGTATTAGAAATGCTTCAATGGCAAAGCATAGAATGGTAGAAATACCTTCTTCAAAATTGAAAAAAGAAATAACTAAGATTCTTTTTGATAAAGGTTATATCTTGAATTACAAATTTGAAGATGATATATTCCCAAAAACAATCAAAATAGCATTGAAGTATCACCCACAGACTAAAGAGTCAGCTATTTCTAATTTAACAAGAATTAGTACTCCTGGTCTAAGAAAATATGTAGGTGTAAAAGACTTACCAAGAGTTTTAAATGGCTTGGGTATTGCTATTATATCAACATCAAGAGGTTTGATGACTGATAAAGAAGCAAGAGCTTTGAAAATAGGTGGTGAAGTAATTTGTTATATTAGCTAAAACGGAGAGAATTTAAGATGTCAAGAATAGGTAAATTACCGATAAGCATTCCTGAGGGAGTCGAAATAAAAGTAGATAACAATAATGTTGTTACTGTAAAAGGAAAACTTGGGACTTTGCAGCAGGCAGTAGATCCTTGTATCAAATTGAATGTAGAAGATGGCGTTTTGCACCTTGAAAGAGCAGGTGAAAGCAAACGTGAAAAATCTTTACACGGATTGTACAGAGCATTAGTAAATAATATGGTAACAGGTGTTTCAACTGGTTTCCATACAACACAAGAAGTTATCGGTGTTGGTTACAAAGCTCAAGCACAAGGTCAGGTTCTAGAACTTGCTTTGGGATATTCTCACAGCATTTTCATGGTATTGCCTGAAGAAATAAAGGTGGAAACTATTACTGAAAAAGGTAAGAATCCTTTGATTAAGATGACTTGTTGTGACAAGCAATTGTTAGGCCAAGTTGCTTCAAAGATTCGTTCATTACGTAAACCAGAACCTTACAAAGGTAAAGGTATTCGTTTTGAAGGTGAAGTTATCCGCAAGAAAGCTGGTAAAGCAGCTGCTAAGTAATTTAGGTAAGAATAATAAAATCTGAGGATAAATACGATGGCAACGAAGAAAGATATCAGAAGATTAAAAATTAAGATGAGAATCCGTAAAAAAATAAACGGTACAGCAGAAAAACCTCGTCTTACAGTATTTAGAAGCAATAAAGAAATCTATGCACAACTTATAGATGATGTTGCAGGTAGAACTTTGGCATCAGCTTCATCTATGGAAAAAGGTTTCCAAAAACAAGGAACAAAAACAGACGTAGCAACTTTAGTTGGAAAGTCTATAGCTGAGAGAGCTAAAGCAGCAGGCGTTGAAACAGTTGTTTTTGATAGAAACGGATATTTGTATCATGGTAGAGTAAAAGCTTTAGCAGATGCTGCTAGAGAAAATGGTTTAAAATTCTAATCGGCATGGCAGAACTAAATATAAAAAGAGTAAAATCAGGTGAAATCGAATTCAACGATAAGCTTGTTAGTATAAACAGAGTTACTAAGGTAACAAAGGGAGGTAGAACATTCAGTTTTTCTGCCATAGTTGTTGTTGGAAATGGAAACGGTATAGTAGGCTACGGACTAGGAAAAGCTAAGGAAGTTGCTGCTGCAATTACAAAGGGTTCTGAAGATGCTAAGAAAAACCTTATAAAAGTTCCTATTTTGAAGGGTACTATTCCTCATGAACAAGTTGGTAAATATAGTGGTGCAAAAGTTTTCTTGAAACCTGCAGCTCCTGGTACAGGTGTTATCGCCGGTGGTGCGATGCGTGCTGTATTGGAAAGCGTTGGTGTAAAGGATGTGTTAGCTAAATCAAAAGGTTCATCAAATCCACATAGCGTTGTTAAGGCAACTATAGCAGCTTTGTTGAAAATGAAGGATCCATATACAGTTGCTAAGCTAAGAGGCATCGAAATGGATAGAGTCTTTAACGGATAAAATCAAAGAAAGATGAAAGTAAGAGTAACACAAGTTAAGAGTGGAATAGGCTATCCACTACGTCAAAAACAAACTTTGAAATCATTGGGTTTAAGAAGAATGCACCAATCAAAGGAGCATGAACTTAATCCACAGATACAGGGTATGATAAATAAAGTCAGCCATTTAGTTAAAGTTGAAGAAATTAATTAACCATAAAATTAGTAATTAGTATGGATTTAAGTAGTTTAAAACCTGCATTAGGCGCAACAAAAAGTCGCAAAAGAATAGGTAGAGGACAAGGTTCTGGCTATGGTGGAACATCTACAAGAGGACACAAGGGTGCTAAATCACGTTCAGGTTACAGCCGTAAGGTTGGTTTTGAAGGTGGTCAAATGCCTTTGTATAGATTGTTGCCTAAATTTGGTTTCCATAATATCAATAGAGTAGAATATGTAGGTATTAACCTTGATACTCTAGAACAAATAGCAGAAAAATTAAATACAAAAGATATCACTCTTGAACTATTACAAGCTAATCATATCGTTTCTAAAAACGAAATAGTAAAAGTATTAGGAAGAGGTGAATTAAAGAGTGCTATAAACGTAACTGTTAATGCAGCATCTAAATCTGCAAAAGCAGCTATCGAAGCTAAAGGTGGCGTTGTAACAATAATCTAAACCCTTACATAATGAAACGATTTATCAATACAATCAAAAATATTTGGGGTATAAAAGATTTAAGAGACAGAATTCTGTACACATTAGGTTTAATCCTAGTGTACAGAATCGGTTCTTATGTCATTATTCCAGGTATTAATCCTTCAGACTTGGGCGCATTGCAAAGCCAGACACAAGATGGTGTCCTTGGTTTGTTGAATATGTTCTCAGGTGGTGCTTTCTCTAATGCATCAATATTTGCATTGGGTATTATGCCATACATCACTGCATCAATTGTTATACAGTTGTTGACAATGGTTGTACCTTATTTCATGAAGATGCAAAGAGAAGGAGAAAGTGGTAGAAATAAAATTAACCAGATAACTCGTTGGCTTACTGTAATAGTTACAATTTTCCAATCTTTTGCATATTTGGCAAATCTAAGAAATCAACTTCAAGGTGCTCATGTATTCAATATATTTGGAGGTAACGACATTACTTTCATGAACTGGGTATTGCCTATCTCTATATTGTTGACATGTGGTACTATGTTCGTAATGTGGCTTGGAGAAAGAATCACAGACAAAGGTATAGGAAATGGTATCTCATTGTTGATTATGATAGGTATCATAGCTCGTTTACCATTCGCTTTGTTTGCTGAATTCGCTTCAAGAATGGAAGATCAAGGTGGACAATTGGTTATGTTATTCGTAGAATTGATAATATGGCTTGTTGTTATTATGCTTTGTATTCTTTTGGTTCAAGGAACAAGAAGAATCCCTGTACAATATGCAAAAAGAATTGTAGGTAATAAACAATATGGTGGTGCTCGTCAGTACATTCCTATCAAGGTTAATGCTGCTGGTGTTATGCCTATCATCTTTGCTCAAGCAATCATGTTTATACCTGTAACAATTATGGGTTTCAGTGGTAATGCTTCAGGCAAATTTGCTCAAGCTCTTACCAACTTTGATGGCATATGGTACAACCTAATCTTCGGATTTATGGTTATAATTTTCACATATTTCTATACAGCTGTTGCTGTTAATCCTAAACAGATGGCAGATGATATGAAGAGAAATGGTGGTTTCGTTCCTGGTGTTAAACCTGGAAAGAAGACAGAAGAATTCTTTGATAATATTCTTTCAAAGGTAACTCTTCCTGGATCAATATTCCTAGCTGCCATAGCTATTCTTCCTGCAATAATAAGACTATTTGGGGTTAACTCACAATTTGCACAATTCTATGGTGGAACATCATTATTGATTCTTGTAGGTGTTGTACTTGATACATTACAACAAATCGAGAGTCATCTATTGATGAGACACTATGACGGTCTAACCAAAACTGGTAGAATCAAAGGTAGAGGTGGAAATTATTAGTAGATAAAAGCAGTATTAAGGCACAAGCCTTGATACTGCTGTTTTTAGTTGTTGACAAATGATAAAAGTAAAGACTCTAGAAGAGATAGAACAAATGAAGCCTGCGGCTCTAATGGTAGGCGATACACTGGCTGAAGTATCAAAATTTATCAAGCCAGGTGTAAAAACTTTAGAGCTTGACACAATAGCAGAAGAATTTATTCGTTCTAAAGGAGCAGTTCCAACATTCAAAGGATATGGTGGATTCCCTGCTTCTCTTTGTATTTCTATCAATGAGGCTGTGGTTCACGGCTTTCCAAGCAGTAGAGAGATAAAGGAAGGGGATATCATATCTATTGATTGTGGATGTACTTTTAATGGTTGGGTAGGAGATTCTGCCTATACTTTTGCTGTAAAAGGAGCAAAAGAAGAGGATAAAAAGTTACTTAAAGTGACAAAAGAATCTTTGTACCTTGGTATAAAGGAATGCCAAATAGGTCGTAGATTGGGAGATTTAGGATATGCTATTCAGTCATATTGTGAATCTTTTGGCTATGGTGTTGTTAGGGAGTTGTGTGGACATGGCTTAGGTCATGTTATGCACGAAGAACCTAATGTCCTTAATTATGGAAGAAAAGGTACTGGAGCAAAATTCCGTGAAGGAATGACTATTGCAATAGAACCTATGATAACTTTGGGAAACAAAGAAATCGTTTTCCATAATGATGGATGGACATGCACCACAGTTGATTGCTCAACTGCAGCCCATTTTGAGCATGATGTTGCTATAACAAAAGAAGGACCAGTGATTTTGTCAAGCTACAAAGCCATTGAAGAAGCTATAAAAACAAACGATAATTTGGAACTAATTTAATAAAGCGCGTATGTCAAAACAAGAACCTATCCAATTAGACGGTATAGTAACAGAGTCTTTAGGTAATGCAATGTTTAGAGTAGAACTGGAGAGTGGTCACGTTATCACTGCTTCTATCTCAGGAAAAATGAGAATGCACTACATAAAAATATTACCTGGAGATAAAGTTCAAGTGGAGATGTCTCCATACGATTTGACCAAAGGAAGGATAACTTACAGACATAAATAAGGAAGAACACACTTTAAAATAATATAAATAAAATGAAAGTTAAAACATCAGTAAAGAAAAGATCTCCTGAATGTATAGTTGTTCGCAGAAAGGGAGTTGTTTATGTTATAAATAAGAAGAATCCTAAATTCAAACAAAGACAAGGATGATTCTTTGTGTAAAAACAGATAACTAAAAAATTAAAAACACAAAAAATTTAAAAACAAAGTAATTAGTTTATGGCAAGAATTGCAGGTATAGACTTACCAAGAACAAAAAGTGGTGTGATAGGCCTTACTTACATTTATGGTATAGGAAGAAGTGCCGCTTCAAAAATCCTTGCAGAAGCAGGAATCGATGAGCAAAAGAAGGTAAGTGAATGGAGCGATGACGAACAAAATGCTATCCGTAACATCATTAGCGAAAAGTACAAAGTAGAAGGTGACCTTCGTTCAGAAGTACAAATGAACATAAAGAGATTGATGGATGTTGGTTGCTACAGAGGTATACGTCACCGTTCAGGATTACCAGTTCGTGGACAAAGCACAAAGAACAATGCACGTACACGTAAGGGTAGAAAGAAAACTGTTGCAAACAAGAAGAAAGCAACTAAGTAATTAGAGTAAAAAAAAGTTAAAAAAAACACCGGATGCGGATTACCTGATAAAAGAACAATAAAATAAATTTTGGAGCATTCGGAAAACTACGAAAAAGAAAAATGGCAAAAAATTCAAAACCAACAAGAAAAAGAGTAGTAAAAGTTGAACCACAAGGCAAAGCATTTATCTTTGCATCTTTCAACAATTGCATTATTTCCTTGACCAATAATGCAGGACAAGTTATTTCATGGTCTTCAGCAGGAAAGATGGGTTTCAAGGGTTCAAAGAAGAACACACCATATGCATCACAAATGGCAGCAGAAGATTGTTCAAAAGCTGCTTATGACTATGGTCTAAGAAAAGTTAAAGTGTTCGTAAAGGGTCCTGGAGCAGGACGTGAAGCAGCTATCAGAGCCATTAACACATGTGGTATAGAAGTAATGGAGATTACTGATGTTACACCATTGCCACACAACGGCTGCCGTCCACCTAAGAGAAGACGTGTATAATTTTGAACAGATTAGAATTAGTTAGAATAATTTAAAAGAGGAAAAAGAAAAATGGCAAGATATACAGGACCTAAAACCAAAATAGCAAGAAAATTCAGAGAGCCAATATATGGAGCTGATAAGTCTTACGATAAGAGACCTTACGCACCAGGACAACATGGCAACAAGAGAAGAGGCAAACAAAGTGAGTACGGTGCTCAGTTGATGGAAAAACAAAAAGCTAAATACACATATGGTATTTTGGAAAGACAATTCCGTAAATTGTTTGATATGGCTTCTCGTAAGGGTGGTATTACAGGTGAAGTTCTTTTGCAAATCATAGAATCAAGACTTGATAACGTAGTTTATCGTCTAGGTATAGCAAAGACACGTAACCAAGCTCGTCAGTTGGTATCTCACAAACATATAACAGTTAACGGTTCAGTAGTTAACATTCCTTCTTACCTATTGAAGGAAGGCGATAGAGTAGGTGTTAGAGAAAGATCAAAATCTTTGGAAGTTGTAACAGACTCTTTAGCATCAAAGGTTTCTTACTCATGGTTGGAATGGGACGAAGCTAAAATGGAAGGTAAATTCATGAACTATCCACAAAGAGCAGATATCCCTGAAAACATTAACGAGCAAGCTATCGTCGAATTGTATTCTAAATAATAAAATAATTTAAATTAAATATATGGCCATATTAGCTTTTCAACAACCTGACAAGGTTATAATGATAGAGTCGGACGAATGCAGAGGTAAGTTTGAATTCCGTCCACTTGAACCAGGCTATGGAATGACAATAGGAAACGCATTGCGTAGAGTATTGTTATCTTCATTGGAAGGTTTTGCAATCACATCAATACGTATAGATGGTGTAGATCACGAGTTCGACACTATTCATGGCGTAACAGAGGATATGACAGAAATAATCCTTAACCTAAAACGTTTAGCCTTCAAACGTCAGATAGAGACAGAAGAAAGTGAAGAAGTTACTTTCAAGGTAGAAGGAAAAACAGTATTCATGGCTGAGGAAATCAACAAACACTTGAATGCTTTCCAAGTATTGAACAAGGATGTTGAAATCTGTCACATGACAAGCGATGTTTGCTTAAACATTACAATGCGTATCGAAAAAGGAAGAGGATATGTGCCTTCAGAAGAGAATGTTAAATCTAATGATCCGATAGGAACAATAGCAATAGATTCTATCTTTACTCCAATCAAGAATGTTAAGTATTCCGTTGAAAACTATCGTGTGGAGCAGAGAACAGACTATGAAAAGCTTGTTTTTGAAATTGAATCAGACGGTTCTATCACTCCAAAGAATGCTCTAAAAGAGGCAGCCCTTATTCTAATTCAGCATTTGGTACTGTTCTCTGATGAAAAGATAGACATTCAAACAGAGGTTAAGAATCAAACTAACGAGTTTGACGAAGAAACTCTACACATTCGCCAGTTACTTAAGACTAAGTTGGTTGATATGGACTTGTCAGTTAGAGCACTTAACTGCTTGAAATCTGCAGAAGTAGAGACACTTGGAGAACTTGTTCAATTTGCAAAAGCAGACTTGTTGAAGTTCAGAAATTTCGGAAGAAAGTCTTTGACAGAATTGGAGAATCTTGTTAAATCTAAGAATCTTGAATTCGGAATGGATATTTCAAAGTATAAATTAGAAGAAAAAGAGTAAAGAAAATGAGACACGGTTGTAAAGTAAATCACTTATCAAGAAAGACTGCACACAGAGATGCCATGCTTTCAAATATGGCCTCTTCTTTGATAAAGCATAAAAGAATAGAAACAACTTTAGCTAAGGCTAAAGCTTTGAGAAAATATGTTGAGCCATTGATCACAAAATCTAAAGAAGATTCAACACACCAAAGACGTTTGGTATTTGCTGAATTGAGAGATAAAGAAGCTGTAACAGAATTGTTCCGTGAAGTATCTCAAAAGATAGCAAACCGTAACGGTGGTTACACTCGTATCCTTAAACTAGGACGTCGTCTTGGTGACGGAGCAGAAATGGCTATGATGGAGCTTGTAGATTACAACGAAAACATGCTTAAAGACACTACAGCTAAGAAAGCTAAAACTACTCGTAGAGGTGGTAAGAAAAAAGCTGCTGAAACTGTAGAAGCTGCTGCTGAAACTCCAGCAACAGAAGAAAAAGCTGAATAATCTTTAGCAACCACATAAACATAATACTTTAAAAGGAAGATCAATTTTGATCTTCCTTTTTGTTTATAATATCTTTCTTGCTTTAGATATAATAAAACGAGGAGTTAGAGATAATGGTAATACATAGCAGAAGTTGCACATCAACATCGCTTTAGGTTACTAGTCTGCCTTACGCGCAGTGCTTCACACAGCTATCGTAATCACAAAATTAAAGAGAATCTGAATGGCATCCTTGACAAAATAGAGGTGATGCTAACAGAAAAGGAACCTCTGTCACAACAGAAGCTTATCACACTTGCAGAGACACCTTGCAAATTTGATGTGTTGAAGATTGCCTTTCTATTCTCTTGCCTTACAGGACTTCGCAAAAGTGACATCATGGCACTCACATGGAACAAGCTTCAACCATATGGTGATGGAGGCATATATGTATCAGTCCGAATGCAGAAGACTCAGCAGATCATCAACAATCCTATTAGTGAAGAGGCTCTTGAACTGATAGGTTTCTATAATAAAGATGAGAATCGTAAGCTTAGAGATAAGGTGTTTGCTGGTCTCAAGAACTATATGACACAGAAGCCACTGAAGAAGTGGCTTGACACAAGTGGAGTGACCAAGAGCATCAGCTACCATTGTTCGCGTCATACCTTCGGTTCATTGCAGGTTGACGCAGGAACAAGCATTTATGCCGTTCAGCACATGCTCGGTCACAAGAATGTTGCCACGACACAGATATACGCTGACATGGTAGATGAGACAAAGCGCCAGAGCGTTGATCGCATCACATTGAAGCCAAGAATCAACCCTACATTAAAAGTCGTAAATCAATAAGAATTGAGGTTATGTCTGGTGGATAACCTCAATTTTGGTACATTGTATTTATATGTGAGTAAAGAAATGCCTATAGATCGCAAATTTTTTCAAGCAAAGGATTTGAGACACATTGACTCTATCTCACTCTTGTTTAAGCTTTTCTAATATGTCATCTAACATTGACACTCTTGTTTTTATTCTGTTTGTAACAGATTCTATCTCGTCTTTGTATTTAGAGAAAACCGATTCTATAACA
>JAGHSX010000069.1 GCA_018065645.1 Candidatus Scybalousia scybalohippi | reverse complement strand
CGTAAAAAACGTTTGCGTAAGAATAGACATAAGAATAAATAGTCTTATGTTTTAGGAAAGAAGACTTGTTTTTTTATTAAGTCTTCACTAAGAACAAGAGTATTGCGGAACTAAAGTAAAATGGTTTCGCAATATTTTTTGGAATAAACCAATAAAAACAAACTCCAAATGAACAAAGATTTAATTATAGATGTAAGAGAGTCTGGAGTTGAAATAGCATTATTGGAAGATAAGAAGCTAGTAGAGCTTCATAGAGAACAATCAGATGCTTCCTATACTGCAGGCGACATTTACCTGGGCCAAGTTAAAAAAATCATGGCTGGGCTGAATGCTGCTTTTGTTGATGTAGGAGCAGGCAAGGATGGTTTTCTTCATTACTTAGATTTAGGACACAACTATCTTCAGTTGCAGAATTTTGTTTCTAAGTGTATTTCTGGGAATATTGATGGAGCTGTTGGTACAAAGAAGCAGTTTCCAGAACTTCCAAAGAATGGACTTATTAGTGATGTCTTGAAACAAGGACAGTTGGCTTTGGTGCAAATAACCAAAGAGCCGATTTCTACTAAAGGACCAAGACTTAGCGGAGAAATTTCTTTTGCAGGAAGATATGTTGTACTTGTCCCTTTTGGAAAGAAGATTTCTGTTTCACAAAAGATAAAGAGTCTTGATGAAAGAAAACGTTTAAGAAGGTTGCTTGTAAGTATAAAGCCAGATAATGTAGGCTTGATTATTCGTACAGCAGCTGAAGGAAAGTCTGTTGCAGAATTGGATGCAGATGTAAAGGCTTTGTATGCTAAATGGGAATCCATAGTAAGCGGATTAAGCAAAGCTTTGCCTCCAGCAAAGATGGCATCTGAAGCAAGTGCCTCAACTGTTATGCTTAGAGATATGCTAAGCGAAGAATTCAATAATGTTTATGTCAATAGTGAGAGTTTGTACGAAGAACTTAAGGATTACGTAAAGCAAATCTACCCCCAAAAAGAAGATATTATAAAGCTGTATAAATTACAGACACCAATATTCGACCAGTTTGGAGTAGAAAATCAAATACGTAATGCATTTGGTAAGGTCGTTACCATAAGAAGTGGAATTTATCTTGTGATAGAACAGACTGAAGCAATGGCTGTAATAGACGTTAACAGCGGTAATAGAACCAAGTCTTCACAAGACCAGGAAGAAAATGCTCTTATGGTAAATACAGAAGCTGCCATAGAGATAGCAAGACAGCTTAGATTAAGAGATATGGGCGGTATAATTGTCATAGACTTTATAGATATGGCGCAAAGTATAAACCGCAAGAAACTTTACGATACCTTATGCGAAGAAATGAAGCGTGACAAGGCTAGACATACTGTATTGCCGTTGAGTAAATTCTGTCTTATGCAGATAACACGACAAAGAATACGTCCAGTGGTTGACGTTGAAGTCTCAGAACTTTGTCCTACTTGTTCTGGAAGTGGAAAGATAAAATCTTCTATAAATGTCATAAGTGATATTCGTAACGATGTTAAATTCCTTTCTCAGGAGCAAAATGAGAAAAAACTTACCATAGTAACACATCCTTTTGTTCACGCATACCTTACAAAAGGTTTGATAAGAAAACCTTATCACAAATGGCAAAAAGATTATGGTGTTAAGCTAAAGATAGAACATTCTAGTGATTTAGCAATAACTCAGTACACAATTCTTAACTCCTTAGGAGAAAAGATAGAACTTTAAAATCTTACATCTAAAGTAAAGGGTAGTTTTACTGCCCTTTATTTTTTTAGAATACAGAATTGCTTAAAAAAAACTTCGTTTTAGAAAAATAAAACGAAGAGTTGTTCCAGTAAAACGAAGAAATAATTTCCTAAAACGAAGTTTTAGTTTTCTGTTTTCAAAAAAGAGAGGGAAGTAACGAAAAATTAAGACTTTCCGCATAGGAAAGACAAAAATTTACTATCTTTGCAAGTTAAAATATCAAGAAAGTGAGATGAGAGGCAGATATTGTTTAGTAATTCTATTTTTATTGCTTTGCGTGGGAGTGAAGGCACAGAGATTTGGTCATGTAGATGACAGATTCTCTTGCTATGATTTTGGTGTTTTGGGAGGTTTCTCTCAAACAAGGGGAGATCATACAGGCTTTCAAGATGCTTTTGAAAACTGGACTTATTCTTTTGCTTATGGCATAACAGTTAGAAAGACTTTTAATTATGATTATGTTGTAAGCAAGTGGAATAGAAAGTTTGACAAGAAGATCTCTTTTAGATTAAGCTTTATTCATTTTTCTCCAAAGAGTGAAGGATTTGATTCCCGTTGTGGAGAAACAAGGGTTCACTCCAGCAATATAAATGAATTATCACTTGTTGCAGAATACAATTTTATTAAACTCAATACATCCAGAGACAGAAAATATAATGGTTATTTTGTTACTCCGTTTGCAGCTGCAGGAATGTCCTTAGCAATGTTTAATGTTAAGGATATGTTTACTGGAGAAAACCTTTATGACGGATTGCAAATCGCTCCTGGAGTTTTGTTCTCTATGGGAGGAAAAGCAGCTATTGCTTCAGGAATCACTATGTGGATAGAAGGTTCTCTAAGATTTGCATTCTCCGATGATATTGATGGATTTACAGATGGGCGGTCTGGTCCAGACCAATATTATTTTGTAGGTATGGGTTGCAGTTTTAATATTGGCGAGATGAGCGATTAAGAAAAGAAACAAAAACATTCATTATGAATTCAGAATATAAATCACAATTTGATAAAAACAACATTCCTCAACACGTTGCAATCATTATGGATGGCAATGGTCGTTGGGCGAAAAAACAAAATCAGGAAAGAATCTATGGTCATCAGCACGGAGTGGAATCTGTAAGAAATGCTTGTGAAGCTTCTGCTGAATTGGGTATTAAATATTTGACACTTTATACTTTTTCAAAAGAAAACTGGAACAGACCAAAAGAAGAAGTTGATGCTTTGATGAAGATGTTGGTTTATACCATTGCCCAGGAAGAAAAAACTCTTATGGATAATGATATTAGACTGACAGCTATCGGAGACATGCAAGAACTTGCAGAAGAAACTAGAGAAGCTCTTTGCCAAATGATAGAAAAGACAAAGAGTAACAAACGAATGACACTTGTGCTTGCCCTTAACTATAGCGCAAGGTGGGAGATAATAGAAATGGCAAAAAGGATTGCTGAAAAAGCAAAGCAAGGGAATATAGAAATCTCAGACATAGATGAAAAACTTGTAAGTGATAATCTTTCTACACAAGGTATTCCTGACGTGGATTTGCTTATAAGAACTTCAGGGGAATTGAGAATAAGCAACTTCTTGCTTTGGCAGATAGCTTATTCTGAACTATACTTTACACCAGTACTTTGGCCAGAATTTACAAAAGAAGAATTGTATAAAGCAATCTTCGACTATCAGCATAGAGAAAGAAGATTTGGAAAGACAAGTGAGCAACTTGTAAAATAGATGAGGTAAATAAACTTAGTCTCAATAAAATCTAAATATTTGCGTTATCTATATTGGCACATTTTGGCGCTAACATGAAAATAAAAGAATATGAAAATAAAGAAATATAGTAAGAGTGTTTTAATGTTGCTGATGATGTTTGTTCTTTCAAACATTGTATCAGCACAGGAAAACAAAAGTGTTATAGACATAGATTACTATTCTCCAAAGGAATATGAGGTTGGAGAAATAAAGATTACTGGAGCAGAGAATCTAGATGAAAACTCTGTAATACTTCTTTCTGGAATATCTGTTGGACAAAAGGTAATGGTCCCTTCAGATAAGTTTTCTACTGCAATAGATAAATTGTGGAAGCAAGGAATATTTGATGAGATTCATATAAATATAACCAAGGTAGAGGGAAGAACTATATTTCTTGAATACAATCTTAAGACAAAACCAAGACTTTCTTACTTTACATTTAAAGGTATTACTCGTTCAGAAGCAGATAAACTGAAAGAGAGAATGCATATTGCTCTAGGTGATGTTGTTACCGAGAATATGAAAAGTAATTGTTCTAACATTATAAACGATTACTTTATAGACAAAGGTTTTTATTTGACTAAGACTGAAGTCTTGGAAGAAAGAGATTCCTTAAGCAAGAGAAAAGAATGCCACCTTACTTTTGTAGTAGATAAAGGTAAGAAGATAAAGATAGGAAAGATAACAGTAGAAGGCAATGAATTCCTTACAGATAGTAAGGTTAAACGCCAGATGAAAGATACCAAAGAAAAGAAATGGTGGAGATTTTGGAAGTCTTCTCGTTATCAAGAATCCGATTTCAAGAAAGACAAAGATCTTGTAATAGAAAAATACAATAATGAAGGTTATCGTGATGCTAGAATAACTTGGGACACAGTCTTTATTGCAAAATCAAACAAGGATAAAGACGAGATGAACATAAATATGAAGATTTATGAGGGTCACAAGTTCTATTTTAGAAACATAACTTGGGTAGGTAATACAAAATATACTTCTGATGAACTTACAAAACTCCTTCGTATCAACAAAGGTGATGCTTACAACAAGGAATTGTTGGATAAAAATGTAAGTTACGACCCAACAGGAAAAGATATTTCTTCATTGTATCTTGATGATGGCTATCTATTCTTTAGAGTTATACCAACAGAACTTAATATAGAAAATGACTCCATAGATATAGAGATGAGAATCTTTGAAGGTACTCAAGCCAGAATTGGTAATGTTTCCATCGCAGGAAACACCAGAACAAATGACTATGTAGTCATGAGAGAATTGAAAACATTGCCAGGAGAGTTGTTCAGTCGTGATAATGTTATACGTTCTGTTCGTGAACTTCAGCAGTTGGGATTCTTTAATCCAGAAAAAATAGAACCAAAGATAGAACCTAATGTAGAGAACGGAACTGTAGATATTAAATATATGTTGGAAGAAGCAAACTCTTCTCGTATAGAACTTCAAGGAGGTTGGGGTGGCTACAGTAGAGTTGTTTTCACAGCAGGTCTTGCTTTGGATAACTTTGCAGCAAGCAAAGTCTTCCAACGTAAAGCATGGCAACCATTTCCAATGGGAGAAGGTCAAAAGGTTTCTTTACGAATCAATACAAACGGAGATTATTATCACTCAGCTTCACTTTCTTTCACAGAACCATGGCTAGGTGGAAAGAAACCTACTGCGCTTTCTGTCGGAGTTTATTATTCTTATCAAGATGAATCTTATTATAATACTTCAGATTTAAGAAACTTCTATCTAAGTATTTTAGGTGCAAGTGCAACAATAGGAAAGCGTTTGAAATGGCCTGATGATTACTTTACATTGGCTCAAGGTTTGAGATACAAACGTTACCACGTTAAGAACTGGACTTCTTTTGTAATGCCAACAGGTACTTCTAACGATATGGCCTATACTTTGACTCTTGCCCGTAACTCTGTTGACCAGCTTATTTATCCTCGTACAGGTTCAGAAGTTGTATTGGAATCTGCTTTTACATTCCCTTATTCATTGGTTAATGGAAAGGATTACAATTCTATGAGTATAGAAGACCAGTACAAATGGTTGGAATATTACAAGATTAACTTTAGAACAGCTTGGTATTTCAATGTTGTCGATGAATTGGTATTCTCTGCAAGGAGCCGTTTTGGTTTCTTGGGTAGATATTCAGACAAGACAAGCTATTCTCCATTTGAGAGATACTATGTCGGAGGTGATGGTATAACAGGCTATGCCCTTGATGGTAGAGAATTGGTTTCATTGAGAGGTTATGAATTTGCAGCCCTTACAGGAGATAACGGAGCAACAGTATTTGATAAATTTACTATGGATCTGCGTTATCCTATCACTCTTAACCCTGCTGCTTCTATCTATGTATTGGCATTTGTTGAAGGTGGTAATTCTTGGAGTACACTGAAGAGCTTTGCTCCATTCAATATGTATCGTTCAGCAGGTGTAGGTGTAAGAATATTTATGCAAATGTTTGGTTTGATTGGTCTTGACTGGGGTTATGGTTTCGATCCAGCATACGGAGAAACTTCTCGTTCAGGTGGACACTTCCATATCTCATTGCAAAATTCTATAGACTAATCTTTAGTTTTGGTACAAGATTTGAAGAAATCATATTTAGGATAAATAAAAAAGAAAAGAATATGAAAAAGACATTGGTTTTAGTAGCATTATTGCTTTGTTCAGTTTTCACATACGCTCAGAAGTTTGCTTGTGTAGATTCAGACTACATTCTAAGCAACATGCCTGAATACAAACAAGCACAAAAAGAATTAGAAGATGTTTCTCTTCAATGGCAAAAAGAAATAGAAAACAAGTTGGCAGAAGTTGACAAGATGTACAAATCTTATCAAGCAGAGGCTTTGTTGCTTCCAGAACAGTTGAAATCAAAGAAAGAAAATGAAATAGTTGCAGCAGAAAAGGAAGCAAAGAATCTTCAAAAGCAAAGATTTGGCAACGAAGGTGATTTGTCAAAGAAACGTTCTGAACTTATCAAACCTATACAAGACAGAATCTACAATGCTATTGAAAAGATAGCACAGGAAAAGAATTATGCTATGGTATTTGATAAAGGTAGCGGTGCAACAATTCTTTATGTTGAAGGCAAAACAGATATAAGTGATCTTGTACTTGCAGAACTTGGTTACAAGGTAAACGGCAATAATTCTTCAAAAAGATAGAATAGATAAGATATTTTTGTATCTTTGCAAATTATTTTAGAAATCAAAACACACAATAATTAGATGAAAAGAACAATACAATTAGTAGCGTTAGCTATCGTGTTAGCTTTCTCTGTTAACACTTCATTTGCTCAAAGAGCATTAAAACTTGGACATTTCAACTCTTCAGAAGTTATTCCTAAATTGCCAGATTATGAAAAAGCACAAGCTGAATTCAAAAACTATGCAGAACAATTGCAAGCAGATTTGGAATTGATGGGAAAAGAAGTTGAAAGACTGCAAAGCGAATACCAGGCAAAACAAGATCAGCTTTCAGACCTTTTGAAACAAAGCAAAGAAAAAGAAATACAAGATGCTTACAATCGTTACCAGACTTTCCGTCAAAATTCTCAAATAGAAATGCAGACAAAACAAGAGGATTTGATGAAAGGAATCTACGATAAAGTAAAGGCAGCTGTAACAGAAGTAGCAAAAGCAAACAAATATGACTACATTATTGAGTCAAATCCTAATGCAGGTATGCTTTGGTACACATCAGACAGTGATGATGTTACTTCATTGATAGAAAAACAATTAGGAATTAAATAAAGAAAAATCTTAAAATTTTTCAAAAAAAATTGCGAAAAAATTTTGCAGGTATGAAAAATCGTCGTACTTTTGCAAACGCAATTGCGGATGTGGCGTAATTGGTAGCCGCGCTAGACTTAGGATCTAGTCCCGAGAGGGGTGGGAGTTCGAGTCTCCCCATCCGCACCAAAAGAGAGAGTTTTTAAAATTCTCTCTTTTTTTGTTTTATTTTCAGTAAAGTTTTTTCCTTTTGAAGTTTTGTTGAAATAAGTCTTCGTTTTAAATCTATGAAACGAGGAGTTAGTAAAATAAAATGAAGACTTAGAAATCTAAATCTTCATCTTGCGTAAATCTAAATACATTCTTTTCTAAAGACCTTTGCAATAATTCCAGTAACTATTGCCAACACATAAAGCAACGCATAATGTTAGAAAGCAAATGTAGAGAATTTTATGCTTTGCTTTTAAATTGTTGAAAGGAGAAATAAAAAATCTATTGAAGTAATCAGTCTTGAACAATAAATCTATTCCTTTGGCGAATATTCCAAGAAGAATGATAAACGTAAGGATAATTCCAAGAGGATTGGTGTAAAGAGCTTGAGAGATTTCTCCGTGAAGCAACAAAGAAACAGCCCTGGTCGTTCCACAACCAGGGCATGGTATATTTGTAATGTATTTAAATGGACAATGCCAAAGCATTACATTATCATCAATAATTCATTAAGAGTTCTGTAATTGTATTCTTTGGTCATCTTTTGTATGTTGATGATGTCTATAATCCAAAGAATGCCACAAAGACCACCAGTAAGAAGTTTCAAAACTCCCATACCTACGTTTCCAAGCATAAATCTATCTACGCCCAATTCTCCTATAAGTACGGAGATTATTAAAAGTAATGTAGGGTCTTTGAATTCCATACCCATAATTATTGATGCTTTTTCATCAGGAATATTCTGTAGCTTGCTACGAATTTCAACCAACTGCATTGGAGTAAACATCTTTCCATTCTGTGCAAGGAAAAGGTCTATTTTGTTGCTTTCCATATTGTGTAAACGTGTTTTTATGTTGTTAAACTCAACTTCTGAAAATCCAAAAGTTCTTATTGCTTTATTATACTTTCGCAAAAGTACAAAGTTTTTTTTGAAATACTAAAAATATTACGAATTTTTTCGTTACGAAATTTTTCGTAATGGAGACAATTTAAAAAATGATCTGCTCCTTTCTAATATTTACTATCTTCTAGCTTGATTTAAACAGATAACATTCTTTTTATGTAGTTAAGCAATACCAAGCCAATTGCTTTTACTTAAAATGCGTTTGCTTACTAGGCAGAAGAAGGTGCATATTATCAGTATAGCTACGGCTGTTCCGTAAGTAACTATTCCACACATAAAAGGTGAATAATTTGCTCCATTAAAATGTAGAGTGAGATAAATTGGTTTTATTAGCATAAAATGCATAAGGTATATAGTATAACTGCATCTTGCTACTAATTTTATACAAAGGTTCTCACGATTTGGAAGCATAAGCAGGCATATAAACAATCCCATAACCATCAACACCTTGCAACCAACGGGTGAAACAAAAGCATATGAATAACATATTGCGCCGATTAGGAAGATTGTACCACTTGCTAAAATTGAATATTTGTTCTTTTTTTGAAAGTAATTATAAGCATAGTACCCAAAAGTATAATATTCTAGATAAGGTAATAATTCTGAAGTGAAGTGAATTACATAAATATCACTCCAAATATCTTTCAGTATTATTAGTGTTACTCCTAAACATAAATAACCTTCAATTGTCCTTCGACTTGTTCTTTGTAATGCTCTGTTCAGTATAGGGGTTATGAGGTACAACATTGCTATCATAGGGACATACCAATAGGCACAATTGACTTTATTTTCTAACAAATAAGGAATAAAGTTTATAATAGCTGAGTTAATTGAATGTATTGGATATAATCCTACTAATATACTCAGCAGATATGCAATGGTAGCCCATATAATAAAAGGGATAAATAAACGGGTGTATCGTTTGCGAAAGAAACTTTTTACTGATATGGGATTACCTCCTAATAGTAAAGCTCCAGAAATCATAACAAATAAAGGTACTCCACAATCACACACTATATGGTAGCAGTCATAGAGAAGTGGGTATTGTTTTGTAGGAATATTTGCTAATGACCAAGTATGTACCATTATTATCATCAAAGTTGCAAGAGTGCGTATATAATCAAGTCTATGGTCGTGAATTTTTGTATAGGAACTCATTTATGTAATTCTTGAATTTGTTGAAAGTTTAAAATTATGTTGTTTTGATTCGCAAAGTTATTTATATTCGCAAAGAAACTTTTTGCGAACCTGTGGAAGGTTTTTCCTATTGTTGTGGAAAGATTTTCCTATCGAGGTTATTCAAATGTGTAGTTTGTTGTCCAGAAACTGGATTGGGTTTTGTTTTCGTTGGAAAGGTCTTGGAAGAAATCGTGATTTAGAGCTTTACCTATTTCTTGCAATAGTTTTATGTCTATATTATCTCTTTTGAAAATATAGTACACGTTGGAACGGTCACAATGAATAAGTTTTGATAACTCTTGCGCTGTGACGTTCTTTTGTTCGCAAACCTCTTTTATGCGACTTCCTATATGCAAGTTTTTATTTGTTTTTTGTGGCTGCCAGCTCCCAATAGCCTTTTTATAAATAAGAAACGTGGAACTGAAAACTTATATCTCTTACAGAAGGCCCTGAGATTGCCCATACACAAAGATATAACAACAAGTCAGTCCACGCTAACGCGACTGAGCTATCATACTTCATTTGTGTGTATCAAGAATTTCTCAGGTTCTCTGTAACAAATGATAAGCATAACGCTTCATTTAAAATAATGTATCGAAGACGATTCTTCGTAGTTTTTGCAAAAGTATAAATATTTTTTTGAAATTGGAGATTTATTGTCAAGAAATAATAAAATAAAACTTTGTTTTAATCGTTTACAAATCGGACTTGCAATATTTGCAAATCCGACTTGTAAGGTCTGCAAGTCCGACTTGCAACGCTTGCAAATCCGACTTGCAAATATTTAGGTCTTGATTTTAGAAAAATAGTTTCAAATTTTTAAAACGTAAAACAATGAGATATACAAAGTATAAGAGGAAGGTAAACAAAAATGGAGAGACACAGGAAAAGTATATGGCAAAATTGGTTTTGGAAAGTCCTGTTACCTTGGAAGCAATGGCAAAAAAGATTGAAAAACAAACATCTGCTACAGAAGCCGATGTTCTTTTGGTGTTGAAAGCACTTGAAAAGAATATTTCTGAATCTTTGACTCAAGGCCATAGTGTTAAGCTTGGCATTTTAGGTTCTTTCTATCCAACTATAAATGCTAAGACAGTAGATAAGTCTGATGATGTATTGTTAAAGACTATAAAAAGAGTTTCTTGCATATTTCGTCCATCAAAAGAATTAAGAATAGAACTTGGTAATGCTTCATTGAAAGTGGTGGATAATGAGATTAGAGTCCCTAGGGAGAGAAAAACCAATGAAGGTAAAGACATAAAGAAAAGAAAGAAACTCTATAAACGCTAGGCAGATAAACTTAAAAATAGGTGTTTGAATGCAACTTTTTAACATAAAATTGTTGAAGAGTTGCATTTTTCTTTGAAAAAATTTTTGTAGTTCAATAAGTTATCGTATCTTTGCAAACTCAAAAAGTGTGTTGGTAAGTCCCGTTAATCCCTTACATGACAGGCTTTTGAAAGCGAAAAATGGGGTAGAAAGTGTTTCTTATTGGCCTTTGAAACCTTTAAAATAGCCGTTTTTCAAGTAAAAAGAATAAAGAAAAAGAGTTTAATTTATTAAAAGACAAACAATGAGCACATTGAGCTATAAGACACAAGCAGTTAAACCTGCTGATGTTGAAAAGAAATGGATAGTTATTGATGCCGAAAATCAAGTTGTTGGTCGTGTTGCTACAAGAGCTGCCAACATCCTTAGAGGCAAACATAAACCTTGTTTCACTCCTCACGTAGATTGTGGTGATAACGTTATTATAATCAATGCTGAAAAAGCAAGATTTACGGGAAAAAAATATACTGATAAAGTATATACACGTCACACTGGTTATCCTGGTGGTCAAAGATTTTCTACACCTCAACATTTGTTGAATAACTTCCCTGCAAGAGTTATGGAACATGCTGTAAAGGGAATGTTACCAAAGAACAAATTGGGTGCAAGATTGTTCACTCATCTTCACGTTGTTGTTGGTCCGGAACACAAATTTGAAGCACAAAAACCGGAAGTTGTAGAACTTAATTCAATTAGATAATCATCATGGAAGTAATCAATACAATAGGAAGAAGAAAAACTGCTGTTGCAAGAGTTTATATGAAACCAGGTAATGGCAACATCGTTGTTAACGGAAAAGATTACAAAGAATATTTCACTACAGCTCCTTTGCAGTACATAGTTTGCCAAGCTTTTGAAACTATAGATGCAATGGGTAAGTTTGATGTTAAGGCTAACCTTGACGGTGGTGGAGTTTCAGGACAAGCAGAAGCTTTGAGAATGGGTATAGCAAGAGCTTTGTGTGAAGCAAATGCAGAAGACCGTACAGCTCTTAAGGCTAAAGGTTTGTTGAGAAGAGATTCTCGTATGGTTGAAAGAAAGAAACCTGGACAAAAGAAAGCAAGAAAACGCTTCCAGTTCAGCAAACGTTAGGATATTGGATTTACACTGTTTAGTATCCAAATTGGCAAGATTTGTTTTTCCTAAGGCAACTACTTGCCAATTGATTTAAAGTAATTTTAGGAAAGTAAACAAAAAAGAAAGAAAAATGTTAGAATTTGACAAAATGCTTGACGCAGGTGTTCACTTTGGACACTTGAAAAGAAAATGGAATCCAAAAATGGCTCCTTATATCTTCATGGAGCGCAATGGTATTCACATCATAGACCTTTACAAAACTGCAGCTAAAGCTGACGAAGCAGCAGCAGCTTTGAAACAAATAGCAAAATCAGGAAAACAAATCCTTTTCGTTGCTACTAAAAAACAGGCTAAAGATGTTGTTGCCAATACAGTTAAACAGGTAAATATGCCTTTCGTTACAGAACGTTGGCCTGGTGGTATGTTGACAAACTTCTTTACAATTCGTAAAGCCGTTAAGAAAATGGGTGCTCTTGAAAAATTGTTGAACAATAAAGAGACAAACATGATTTCTAAACGTGAACGTTTGCAAATCTCTCGTGAAAAGGCTAAACTAGAAAAGAACCTTGGTTCTATAGCTAACCTTAACCGTCTTCCTGCTGCATTGTTCGTAGTTGATATCAACAAAGAACACATAGCAGTTGCTGAAGCTCGTAGATTGAACATACCTACATTTGCTATCGTTGATACAAACTGTAACCCAGATCTTATTGATTTCCCAATCCCAGCAAATGATGACGCTTCAAAATCAATCGAACTTATCCTACAATACATGTGTTCTGCAATAGAAGAAGGTATGCAGGAAAGAAAACTTGATAAAGATGCTCAACAAGAAGAAAGAAATCAAGAAGCAGCTGAAAACCAAGAAGGCGAAGTAAAGAAAGCTACACGTCCTCGTAGAGCTGTATCAAAGAAACCTGTTAACGAAAAATAATTTTTAAGGAGAATAGACAATGGCAGTAACAGTTCAAGATATAAACAAACTTCGTCAGATGACAGGAGTTGGTATGATGGATTGTAAAAAAGCTCTTGTAGAAAACGACGGAGATTTTGACAAAGCTATATCATACCTAAGAGAAAGAGGTCAAAAACTTGCAGCAAAGAGAGCTGACAGAGCAGCTAATGAAGGTGTAGTTCTTTCAAAAGTTAGCGATGACAAGACTTTTGCAGCAGTTATAATGATCAACTGTGAAACAGACTTCGTAGGTAAGAATGAAGCTTTCGTTGCTTTCGTTCAAAGCGTACTTGATACAGCCGTAGCTGCAAAAGCTAAGACTATCGAAGAAGTTAACGCTCTTGAAATAGAAGGAACAAAAGTTGAAACACTTGTTCTTGACCAACTTGCTAAGATAGGTGAAAAAATCACTCTTTCTGAATACAAAGTTGTAGAAGGTGGTATGGTTTATTCATACATTCACCCAGGAAACAGAATGGCTTCTATCATCGCTATGAACAAAGCTGGTTTTGACGAAGCTGGTAAGAATATGACAATGCAAGTTGTTTCTATGCGTCCAACAGCTCTTTCAAAAGAATCTGTTCCTCAAAACGTGATAGATGAAGAATTAAAGGTTAATGTTGAAAAGTCAAAACAAGAACTTGTTGACAAAGCCGTTAATGCTGCATTGAAGAAAGCTGGTATAAACCCTGCTCACGTTGATTCAGAAGAACACATGGAAAGCAACAAGTCAAAAGGTTGGATTACTGACGAGGATATCGCTAAGGCAAAAGAAATCATGGCAACAGTTGGAGAAGAAAAGAGAGCTTCTTTGGACGAAAATATGATTTTGAACATTGCTAAGGGTAGAGTAGAAAAATTCTTCAAAGAAAATACTCTTCTTTCACAAGAATACTTCGCAGACAACAAGCAAAATGTTCAAGGTTATCTTAAAGCACAAGATGCTGAACTTACAGTTACAGCTTTCGCAAGACTAGAACTTGGTGCTTAATACATAGATAATAATTCATACAATATAATATAGGATATGTTTCTTGGAAACGTATCCTATATTTTTCTTTTATAGGTTTTCTTTCTTGGTTTACAGCCACCTTTTAGAGAAAAATTATTACCTTTGCAAAATGAAACAAGTAAGAGCAAAGAAATTTTTAGGACAGCATTTTCTGACAGATGAGTCTATTGCTCAGGACATAGTTCTTGCCTTGCAGGACAAGAAAAATGTCTTGGAAATAGGAGCAGGAATGGGTGTTCTTTCCAAATACCTTATCAATGAAAATATCCCTGACTTTCGTATAGTGGAGATAGATACAGAAAGTGTTGTCTATCTAAAGGAACACTACAAGGTGTTAAGAGATAGAATCATTGAAGGAGACTTTCTTCAGACAGATTTGTCTGAGACTTTCAATAAGGAGCAATTTTCTCTTATAGGAAACTTCCCATACAATATTTCAAACCCTATTCTTTTCAAGGTTTATGAAAACCGAGATCTTGTTAAAGAAGTTGTGGGAATGTTTCAGAAAGAAGTAGCAGACAGAGTTTGCGCAAAGGAAGGTTCTAAGACATACGGTATTCTTTCAGTCCTTTTGTCTGCTTATTATGATATTTCTTATCTCTTTACTGTCCCAAATACAGTATTTGATCCTATGCCTCAGGTGCAATCTGCTGTTATCCGTCTTGTGAGAAATGATGTGAAGACTTTGGATTGTGATGAGGAAAAATTTCTTAGAGTTGTAAAGACTGCATTTAACCAGAGAAGAAAAATGTTGCGCCAGAGTTTGAAACCATTGGGACAAAACCTGGAAAATGTAGATGCAGATTTGCTTACAAAACGAGCAGAACAGCTTTCAACACAAGATTTTATTAAATTAACAAATTCTATATATAATGTTTAGTGTAGGATATTTTATTGAAGCAATATTTCTTGGATTGGCACTTGCTATGGATTGTTTTACTGTCTCCATAACTTGTGGCCTACAAAAGACAATGTCTAGACCTAGAAGTCTGTTTCTTGCATTCTCTTTTGCATTTTTCCAAGCTTTTATGCCTTTTATAGGTTCTTTCCTTGGAACAATGTTTTATAGTATCATAGAAAGTATTGCTGCTTGGGTGGCTTTTGCCTTGCTGTTTGTGATAGGATTGAAGATGATGATGGAAGCAAAAAATTTCTCCTTGAAGTCTAAGGTCTTTGATGTATCTTCTTTGAAAGTAATTCTTCTTCTTAGTATTGCTACAAGTATAGATGCTATGGCTGTAGGAATGAGTTTCTCTGGTATGGGTTGGCTTGTTGGTGAGCAGATAGTTGGAGTTATCATTATCTTCATTGTTACTTTCATAATGTCAATAATAGGCGTAATTATGGGAGAAAAGGTTTATTTCATAAAACCTCGTTTTGCTCTTAACCTAGGCGGAATAATCCTTATATTGATAGGTCTTAAGACTATATTGCAGCACTACATTGAAACTATGTAAGAAAAAATATACAATAAAATTCAAACATTTGTGTTTATAAACTGAAAGACAAGAATATTAACAAGAAAACAATATATAAATTATGATAGATTTAAATAAAGAATTTAACCTTTACGCAACCAAAGGAAAAGGAATCAATAGTCTTACTCTTGACCGCTATAAAAAATATTATGGAATGAGTGGGATAGCTACTCAAACTAGAGATTCATACATAAATCCTACTATTATAGAAGAAAGAGCTCTTAACGTAGCTCAGATGGATGTTTTCTCACGTCTTATGATGGATAGAATTATCTTTCTTGGTACAGCTATAGATGATGATGTTGCTAATATCATACAAGCGCAGCTTCTTTTCCTTGAAAGTGTAAACCAGACAGCAGATATTCAGATTTACTTGAACTCTCCTGGCGGATATGTACAGGCAGGTTTGGGTATCTATGACGTAATGCAATACATCACTCCAGACGTAGCTACAATATGTACAGGCTTGGCTGCAAGTATGGCTTCTGTTCTTTTGTGTGCTGGAGCTCCAAAAAAACGTACAGCTCTTAAACACTCAAGAGTTATGATTCATCAGCCAATGGGTGGAGCACAAGGTCAGGCTTCAGATATGGCAATTGCTGTGGAAGAAATCCTTAAAACAAAACAAGAACTTTATTCTATCATCTCACAACATAGTGGACAGCCAATAGAAAAGATAGAGCAGGATGCAGACAGAGACCATTGGCTTACATCTGCTGAGGCTTTGGAATATGGAATGATTGATGAGATTTTGGAAAGACAAAAAGAAACAACACTAGATAAGTAAATGAAGAGATTGTTAATTGCTTTGACGGTTATCATGAGTCTTGTGATGAGTTCATGTGGCCGTCATAGTGCTATAAATATAGATATTCCAGAACTAAGTACTGGAAAAGTTTACATAGTTTATGCAGACCCTGACCAGATTTCTTCTCGTCAGCAAGAAAATATTGCAGAGGCAGACATAAAAGAAGGTAAGGTAGAGTTATCATTGGATTCTGTTACTTTTACAAAAAAGATAAAAGATTGTACAATAACTATTGTAAACGAGGAACGCCGTTTTGCTTGTAATCTTCCTTTACCTATAGAGAAAGGAAAGACAATAGCCATGACTGTTACAGGTATTAAAGAATATTTGGAAAGTAAAGATGCTCTTAGAGTTTCATATTCTGGAAGCAAACATGCAGAAGCTTTTTCAGAGTTTTGGAAATCCATCAATGACTCTTTTCTTGAGATTGCTAAAGGTGGAGATTTGAAATCCATAAGTGAGAAACAGGTTGCTGTTTGTAAGGATTTCTTGAAGAAATATCCTGACTCTGCTTATCCATATACAGTTATCATAGGACAGATAAGCAGTATGTCTGATGTGAATAATCCTTTGATGAAATATTGTGAGGAACTTTCTACACAAGAGTCCGATAACAAATGGCATAATTTCCTTATTACAGCCTACAAAGATAGAATGACTAAGGAAGCATTTGCAAAGAAAATGGTCTTTGCTGCCAAGGATAAAGACGGAAAAGATTTTTCAGAAAGAGATTTTAAAGGTAAGGTAACCTTGCTTCATTTCTGGGCGGTACAGAGTCCTAAGTGTTTGGAAGTATTTGCAAATATTAAAAACATTTATGATAAATATCATTCAAAAGGATTGGAAATCGTAAGTATTTGTATAGACCCAAAAATCAATACATGGATAGAGTGGAACAAGACAAACAATCTTTCTTGGTATAATTTGTTGGGAGATGGAACAATATTGACACAAAGATATAGTTTCAACGATATTCCATTCTACATGTTGTTTGACAAGGAAGGACAGATAGTTTCCAAGTCAAATGTTATCGAATCATTGGAACCAGGTATAATACAAAGTCTTGAAAAATAAAACACGAAAACCTATCATAGCTCCACAGCACAGAAAACCTTTGTGGATTATCATCACAATGATTATTTGTGTGTTGGCAGTTTTGATAGGTTTTTCTATTGCTTCCAGGTTTAATGTTGTAGTCTATACTCCAAACGAGCAGGTTATTAAGAAAGACTATAAGACCAGAAAAGATTACAGGCAAACGAAGAAAAATTACAATAATTCTTCGTTTCGCTACAATAACACGAAGAGTTATTATCAGTCAAACGAAGATTCAGGAAAATCTTTTCCCGTTTTATCAAATCAGCAGGAGAGAACATTCTATCCAGTCGAGGAGCAGGAAGATTTAATCTTTGACCTGAATAAGGCAGATACTTTGGATTTGCAGGCGTTGAGAGGAGTAGGGCCTTCGTATGCAAGAAGAATAGTTGCATATAGAAATAAACTTGGTGGTTATACAAATGTTGAGCAGTTAAAAGAAGTGTATGGTATGACCAAAGAACTTTATGCTCAAATAGCTCCTCACCTTGTAATAAAGAATCCTCAGTTGAGAAAACTGAATCTAAATACGGAAAACATAAAAGAATTGATGGCTCATCCTTATATTGATTTCTATTTAGCTAAAGCAATTATTTCTTTTCACAAAGACTATGGCGCATTTCAGCAAGTGGAAGATTTAAGAAAAGTTCACTTGTTGGATGACGAAACCTATAAAAAAATCATTCCATATTTAGAGGTTAAATGAAAATTGGTGTAGTTTTTAAGAAAAATAGACTAAAGTTTTCCTTGCTCATAGGGATGAAATATCGACATTTTGCGTAACTTTGCAAACAAAACAACTTATTATGGAATTTAGTGCACAACAAATAGCTCAATTTCTTCAAGGAAGAGTAGAGGGCGATGAAAATATAAAAGTAAACAATGTTTGCAGGATAGAAGAAGGCGTCAATGGCGCTTTGGCATTTCTTGCAAATCCAAAATATTCTAAATATATCTATGACACAGAAGCTTCTGTAGTCATAATTAACGAAGATTTCCAACTGGAACATCCAACAAAAGCAACACTAGTAAGAGTTAAGGATGCATATTCTGCTTTTGCTACATTGTTGGAGTTATACAATTCTATGAATCCTGCAAGACAAGGAATATCATCTCTTGCTTTTGTAAACAAAGATGCTAAGGTCGCAGAAAATGTTTACGTGGGAGAGTTCGCAGTAATAGAAAGAGGTGCACAGGTTGGAGAAGGAACACAAATATATCCTCAGGTTTTCGTTGGAGAAAATGTGAAGATAGGAAAGAATGTTGTACTTAATCCAGGCGTGAGAATTTATCATGATTGTGTTGTAGGAGATAATTGTATAATACATTCTGGAGCTGTTTTGGGTGCTGATGGTTTTGGATTCGCTCCATTGGAAGACGGAACATTCAAAAAAATTCCTCAAACAGGAAATGTTGTCCTTGAAGATAATGTAGAAATAGGTGCCAATACTTGTGTGGACCGTTCTACTATGGGTTCAACTATCATCAAGAAAGGTGCAAAACTGGATAATCTTTGCCAGGTTGCTCACAATGTAACTATAGATCATGATACAGTAATTGCAGGTCAGACAGGTATTGCTGGTTCTACATCATTGGGTGCAAATTGCTTTATAGGCGGACAATGTGGAATAATAGGTCACTTGAAAGTTGGCGACAGAGTAAAGATGGGGGCTAAGACAGGGGTAAACAATAATGTTCCTGATGATGCAGAATTGATGGGACATCCAGCCATAAAAGCAAGAGATTATATGAAGAGTTTTGTATACTTTAAAAAACTTCCAGAGCTTGAAAAACGAATTGCAGAGCTTGAAAGAAAACTTAAGGATTAAAGATTACTACAATTTATTAGTTATTTTGGTTCTTATTGCAGGAATGATGTATTCACCATTCCTGGTCACTCTTGGTTTTGCATTATCATTATTTTCCATAGTTTGGGAAATAGTGGCTATAGGATTTAAACCTGTACTTAATAAAATAAGACAAGGATTGCCATACATTTTTTGTATAGCAATCCTTGTTGTATTAGATATCCTATCTGTAGGCTGGAGTACTGATAAAAGTGAAGCTTGGTCAATAGTTTGGCATCAGGCTCCTTTATTTGTTATTCCTCTTTTGTTTTGTGTGATTTCTCCATTTAAGAAAGAACTTCTTGACCTTGTCGTTCTGGGTTATATTGTCGGAATAATATGGGGAATAGTGTGGGGTTCAACAGTCTATCTTATGGATGAATATGCAGATAGTAGAAAACTCATACTTGGTGCAAGGAATATTGCTTATTCTATGAAGACTGCCTTTGCAATTATTATTCTTTGTATTTATGCTTACCTTACACGCAGACACAAAAAGAAATGCATAGGACTTTCTCTTTGTTTTCTTGCTTTTTTGTTGGCAACACAAATGATGAGTGGTTTGATTACCCTTGTTTTATTTACTTTTGTTGCTTTATTCTATTTCTTGCTTAAAAAGAAGACAGTATATACTAAAGTTTTGTCTTTGTTGCTTGTTTTAGCTTTATGTGGAGCTGGTGTTTGGATTGTAAAACAATATCATAGCTATTTCTTTCCTAAGGAAGAATATGCCAAGAATTTGGATGCTGAAACCAAGAGCGGAAACAAGTACATAAATTATGATGACGGTTTTGTGGAGAATGGTTATTATGTAAATAAATACTTATGTAAGGAAGAGGTAGAAGTGGAATGGGAGAGAAGGACAGGAAAGAAGACAAGTGACAAATGTGAGAATGCACCTTATACATACGGCGAAGTGATTTACAGATATATGAATTCCAAAGGACTGCGCAAGGATAAAGAATCTGTATGGCAACTTACCGATAGAGATTTGGAAAACATCAATCAGGGTTATGCAAATGTGGTTTATGCAGAAAGATTCTCTATAAAACCTCGTTTGTACCAGACTTTCTATGAATTGGAACGCTTTGCTAATAGTGGAGAAGTGTCAGAAATGTCTTTGGTGCAAAGATTTGTTTGGACTAAGAATGCTTGCAAGGTCATTTCCCAAAACTTTGTCTTTGGTACAGGTATAGGAGATGAGCAGAAAGCTCTAAAGACACAGCTGGATAGAGATTATCCTGGATTGAGTAAGGTAGATGTTGATCCACACAATCAATTTGTGTACACATTTGCGGGAATGGGTTTGTTTGGTCTTGCAATATTTGTTTTTTCTTTGCTTTATATTCCATTTAAAAAGAGACTTTGGCACAATCCATACTACTTGACGTTTTTTGTTCTCTTTATCTGCTACATGCTTAGTGAGAGTGCTCTTCGTATGGTTTCAGGAATGATGTTTTATGCTTTCATTCTTTCATTGTTCTCTTTCAATAAAGAAACTATTGAAAAATCATACTTGAGCTGATTATAAAGAAAAATACGAGTATTCAGTCCCTGAAATTTTTACTTAAAGGTTCGGAAAAATAAAACGCCGTTTTATTTTTCTAACTCTTCGTTTCGCTGGCGTAACTCTTCGTTTTAATTTTCTAAAACGGCGTTTTATTTTTATAATACGAAGAGTTATTTTACAAAGACTTTATTTTGCAGATTTGATGATTGATTTTGTTTTGGAATATTTTTGATATTCGTAGTTTGCATAGATTCTGCAAAGTCGGAACCCTTTTCTTCCATCTAGAAAACCTAATAATATCACGTAATCTCTAAAGAATTTCCAAGCAGTTTTTAAATATACTTTCACGGAAGATACTTGCTTTCCACGTTCTGCATATTCTTTGGCTCTTAGAGTGGAGAACTTGTCCAGTTGTTGTATAAGCGCTTGCTCGCTAGTATAAGCGTAATGGAGCAAATCGCCCTTTAAATGTTGCGTTTCACAATCTTGTTTCATTACAACTTTTTCGTGAACATATTTTCCTTGAAACTCGCCTTTCCTTCTGTCGTAAATACGGAGCTTTCGGTCAGGATACAATCCACAATGTTTTATCCATGAACCCCAGTAGTTGTTTAGTCTGTTCATTGTGTAAGCTGGGGCAGGATTGTCCAAGGATCTTATTTTAAGAATCTCAGCTTTTAGTCCTTCACTAAGGCATTCGTCTGCATCAATATTGAAGACAAAATCGTTGCTTGCCTGTTGTGCAGCAAAGTTCTTCTGTCCAACATAGCCAAGGAACGCTTGTGGAATAAATCTAACCTGATATTTTTTGCAGATTTCTTCTGTCTTATCTGTGGAAAGACTATCGACAACAACTATCTCATCCACTACGTCTTGCAAAGATGCAAGACATCTGGAAATATTTTTCTCCTCGTTGAGAGTAATGATAGTTGCAGAAATTTTTGTCACGATTACATTATTTGAGACACCTCTTTAAATATGCTTTCTTTGATAGCAGGTAAAAGAGTCTTTACATCAATAATGTTTACGTTGTATTTAGGGAATTTTTCAGTCATTCTGCCGTCTGCGCTATTAGCTATGCCTTCTTCAGAATTCTTTGCAAACTCAGCATAAATAACTATCGTTTGAGTCTTTTTTTCTATTGCTGAAACAAATTCTTGGTGTGCCCAAGCGTGAACGACTTTTTCTTCCTTTAAAGCTTCAATCAATGTTGCCACAAGTTTTTTTCTACTGTGACGGGCAAACCAAGATGGTTTTCTTTTCTTTTCCTTCAACCCTTTTGCAAGCTGTTTGTTAGCTTTTTTATCTATCATAATAAATAACTTTGCGTTTTAAAAGAGTCAATTTTTATAGTTTTACCAATCCAGCAAATCCCATAAATGCCATAGCAAGAATACCAGCTGAAATAAGAGCAATAGGCATTCCCTTTACACCTTTAGGCATTTCCATAAGTTCTAGGTGTTCACGAATACCTGCAAACAATACCAATGCAAGTGTGAAACCTAATGCTGTACTGATGCTATAAGTAAGACCTTGAAGAAGGTTGAAATTTTTCTGAATAACTGAGATTGCAATACCAAGAACTGCACAATTTGTAGTGATAAGAGGTAGGAATACTCCTAGAGATTGGTAAAGAGCAGGGCTGATTTTCTTAAGTATGATTTCAACCATCTGTACCAATGCTGCAATAACCAAAATGAACATAATGGTTTGCAAAAATTCCAAGTGAAGTGGCACCAATAAGTAGTTTTGTAGAAGGAATGTAACAAGAGTTGAAAGAGTCATAACGAATACAACTGCCATTCCCATACCACTAGCAGTACTAACTTTGTTTGAAACGCCAAGGAAAGGACAAATACCTAAGAATTGGCTTAATACTACGTTGCTTACGAATATCGCAAAAATAAATATTTTCAAGTATTCCAT
>JAGHSX010000040.1 GCA_018065645.1 Candidatus Scybalousia scybalohippi | reverse complement strand
ATTGGTAAGCGGAAAATAAAATAAAATTTTTTGTAAATAAATACTTTGAAACAAAAAAAAGTTCATAATTTTGCAGAAGTTATTAACCTTAATAAATTATTAAAAAATGGCTTATAAAATTTCAGACAGCTGTGCAGCATGCGGTACTTGTATAGATGAATGTCCAAACGGAGCTATCTCTGAAGGACCAATCTACAAAATAGACCCAGCTCAATGCGTTGATTGTGGAACATGTGCAGACGTATGTCCTATGGAAGCTATCCAACCAGAAGACTAAGCACAAGTGAAAAATGACAATGAATAACCCTGCAGAGAAGTTTTCTTTTGCAGGGTATTTTTTCAGGAATACAAAACACCAGATACATTATGACAACAGAGGAATTAGGGAAACAGATTTATAAAAAAACACAACTGCTCAATACAGTAATAGAAAATACTACTGTAGCGTTTAACCTTATGAGAGATTGTGCAAAAGAGATAATGGATTATATGCACAAAGAGTATCCTAAGGAGTTTGTCTTTACTAACAAGAGCGAAAGAGAGTTTGAGATACGTTTCGGTTCAGATATTTTGGTGTTTATGATGCACACAAATGTCTTTGAGTTCTCAAGAAATCACGAAGTGATGAGAACACCTTATATTATGCAAGACAAGGAACGTTCCTTCTCAGGTATGATTAGTATCTACAATTTCCTTACAGATTCTTTTGACTACAATAGAGATTATGATTTGGGTTATTTGATAGGCAGAGTATTTATAAACAAAGAGAATCACTACTTCATAGAGGGTAAGAGAGAAGTTGGTATGTTGTATTCTAGTTTCAATACATCTATAATAAATAGGGAATCTGTGGAGAGTATTATCAAGTCATCTATGGAGTATGCAAACAATTTTGACTTGTTAACTCCACCATTTGACGAGGTAAAAGCCATAACTGTAGGCGAAATACTATCAACAGTAGCCTCAAAAAGCCATTTTACTGCAAAAAGATTAGGATTTGAATTTCAACAAGATAAAGAGTAAAATAGAAAATTATTAACATTTTTTTGCTGAAAAATTTGGTGGGTATTAAGAAATGTTATAATTTTGCAACTCGAAAATAAAACACACGATGGTCCGTTCGTCTAGTTGGTTAGGACGCAAGATTTTCATTCTTGAAATCACGAGTTCGAGTCTCGTACGGACTACTTAGGTTAAAGAAAAATAGAAAAGGAAAAAAAATGGCAAATCATAAGAGTGCATTAAAAAGAATTCGTCAAAGCGAGAAGAGAAAACTATTGAATCGCTATTATTCAAAGACTATGAGACACGCTTTGAGAGATTTTAGAGCAATAGAGGATAAGAAAGCAGCAGAAGAAAATTTACCAAAGATAATTTCATGCATTGATCGTTTGGCTCAACGTGGAATGATTCACAAAAACAAAGCTGCTAACCTTAAATCTAAATGCGCAAAAAGAGTTGCAACTCTTTAATCTTTCGGCTAAAGAATATAAAGGAAGCTTCACCAACAAAGGTGAGGCTTTTTTATTGTACAAAAATTAAGACTTAGGTATGAAATTGATAGATACACATACTCACATTTACGGAGAAGAGTTTGATGAAGATATTCAGCAGGTGGTTGATAGGGCAAAGGGAAGAGGAATTTATAAGATCTTTTTGCCAAACATAGACAAAACATCTGTGGATAGGGTGTGGAATTTGTATGAAACAGACAAAGAAACCTTTTATCCTATGATGGGTTTGTATCCTGGCTCTGTGACAAGTGATGTGGAGAATGAGTTAAAAGAAACTCTTGAGTGGATTGAGCGTCCTGGTGTTTGTGCTATAGGAGAAATAGGTTTGGATTTTTATTGGGATAGAGAGTTTGAACAAGAACAGATTCATGCCTTTCAGACACAATTGCTTTGGAGCAAGGAAAGAAACAATATGCCTTTTTCCATTCATTGCAGAAAAGCTTTTGATGAAACTCTAAAATGTTTGAAACAAGACAATCGTCCAAAGTTTAATGGCGTTTTTCATTGTTTTGCAGGAGATAAACGTCAGGCAGAAAAGGTAATAGAAATGGGTTTCTTTCTGGGAATAGGTGGTGTGCTTACCTTTAAAAATGCTCATCTTGCAGAAGTTGTAAAAGAAATTCCTTTGCAACATATAGTTCTTGAGACAGATGCTCCATATCTTACTCCAGTTCCTCACAGAGGAAAAAGAAATGAGTCTGCTTACATAGAAATAATTGCTGAAAAAATAGCTGAGATAAAAGAGATAAGCGTGGAGCAGGTTGCAGAGCAAACTACACAGAATGCTTTGAAGGCATTTAATTTGGAATAATATTTTAGAAATATTACATCTTTTTAAGTATGAAGACAAAAGCCTTCATACTTTTTTATTATCTTTGCAAGTTGGATTATCCAATAATAGGCAATAATGAAAAAGAGAATACTATCTATAGTCCTTACAATAGTTTTTGCGCTTACATCCTTTGCTCAAAATATACTTACTGGTAGTGCTGAAAAAAACACTTCCATTTCTCTTATTCAAACAGAAAACACTATAGAGATTACTCAAGATTTTGATTATCTAAGTATAGAAAAGACATTCCTGAATAATTCTACTTATTATCAAATATCTATGGGAGAAGGTTTTTCTTCCTCTAACCAAATAGGCAAAGCAAATTTACCTCAATACAATTCTTTGATTTCAATACCAGTTTGTGAAGCAATAGAAATAGAAGAAGATGTTTTGGAAACAGAAACAATACAGCTGAAAAACAATATTCCTATTGCACCTTGTCAAGCTTCACAATCAAAGCAGAATGAAGAAGTTCCTTTTACAATTGATGAAAGATATTATTCTCAGACTGGTTTTTCAGAAGAACTGTACACAAAGGTAAATGTTCTTGGGTTTATGGGAGGGACAAGACTAGCTCGTCTAGAAGTCTGCCCTATAAAATACGATCCAAGCAGCAACACAATAAAAGTAGTAAGAAAGATAAAAGTAAACATAAAATTTAGAAACATAGAACCAACAGCCTCTTTTCAAGGAGGAAAAGCAGTTGAGGAATTTCTTGGAAATAAACTTTTGAATAAAACTACTGAAAAGATAGCTGGTTCAAACACCACTCCGTATGTTCTCGTAGTACTTGCACCAGATGAGTTTGGAAATACTTTGCAACCTTTCATTTCTTGGAAGAAGCAACAAGGTTTCTTGGTTATAGAAGCATACACCTCACAAATTGGAAGCGACACAACGTCCATACGCAACTATCTTAGAAACCTGTACAATGATCAGTCCACACCTACTCCAGATTATCTTCTAATCTGTGGAGATACTCCACAAATACCAACATTTAAAGGTAGATATGGTGGATACTACACTCACTATACTGATTTGTATTATGCAGATTACACTTCAGACCTTATACCAGATGTTTTCTTTGGCAGAATGTCAGCAAGAGATACAAACACATTGGCAAGTATCTTGAACAAGACAATAACCTATGAAAAGTATCTAATGTCCGATGACTCCTATCTAAACAGAACTTTATTGGTTGCAGGAAAAGAAACTAGCTCTCCCGCTCCTACTGTTACCAATGGACAAGTAAACTATGCAAAAGAATATATAGCAGATTATGCAGACACAAATGTTTACTACAATCCAGCATCAGGTAATCAGGCAGGTACTGTATTAGCAAAGATAAACCAAGGTCAGGGTTGGGTAAACTACACAGCACATTGTGATACTACGGGTTGGTATAGCCCTGCCATAAGGACTAGCACTATCTCTCAGTTTACAAATACTGGAATGTATGGAGTATTTGTAAACAATTGTTGTTTGGCAGGGAAGTTTGACGCTTATGAGACTTTCTCCGAGAAACTTCTTAAGGCAGAGAACAAAGGTGCTGTTGCTTCCATAGCAGCTAGTGACTATACTTATTGGGATGAAGATTATTATTGGGCAGTAGGGAATAAGTCTGCAACAACAACTCCCCAGTATATGTCTAATCATCTTGGCGCTTACGACAGATTGTTCCACACTCATTCTGAAGCAAGGAATCAGCAATATACTACTGCTGGACAGATATTCGTAGGAGGAAATCTTGCTGTAGCAGAAAGTGGATCTTCCTTGACAGAATATTATTGGGAAGTGTATAATCTGCAAGGAGACCCAACACTTCTTCCATATATAGGCAAAGGACAGGAGATGAGAGCAGAGTATTCCCATACAAATGTGCTTGGAACTACTTCATTGGATATAATTACAGAGCCATACGCTTATGTATCTCTAACTATGGCAGACAGCCTTATAGATGTGAAAGAAGCAGATGAAAATGGATTGGTAACTTTGGATGTTTCAGGAGTTACAGAACCTTCTGATCTAATACTGGTAATGACTGCTCAATTTTTTAAACCTGTGATAGATACTATACTATTCATTAGTTCAGCAGAACCATTCATAGTAATAAATGATATAAAGGTGCGAGAAAATGGAAGCGAGGAAAACGTATCAGTAATAAAAGAAAACACATCTTATAATATAGTTGTGAAGATAAAGAATGAGGGAGCAATAGACTTCGTTTCTAGCAATGAGACTCTTTCTCTCACCTTACTGGATTCTTCTTCCAATATGATTGAAAGTTGTGACACATTTCTTGCTTTGACTCCTTTGGGTGCAGGAAATCAAAGTGCTTATTACACATTCTCCTTCACTACAGCGAAATGTCTTGCTGATGGAAGCCGATTCTGCTTTTCTGTGTCAGTAAATGGAGATGGTTACACAAGAACAAAATATCGCTCTTTTGATGTTGTCGCTCCTGTTTTGAATATAGACAATTTGGAACTTTACAGAAGAAATGATAAAATAGATATCACATTTGATTTGCAAAACAATGGCAGCTATCCAACACAGAATGGTTTGCTGGAAATAAATGACCTTGTATCAGCTGAACAAGTAGGAGTAATAAATCCTATGGAATCTCTTACAAAAGGTTTTTCATATGTTAACACGGAGGATTTGGATACACTAAACTTTGAGATAGTTTATACAGCAGGAAACTATCAAGTAAAGGATAATGTATGTCTAAGCCTAAAAGAAAAACTGGAAGACTTTGAGACTAAAGATTTCTCCAAGCTTAACTGGATAATGGATAGTGATAATCCTTGGGAGATAGATACTGTAATATCTTATGAGGGTGTAGCTTCTGCTCGTTCTAAAAAAGGTTTAGACCATAGTGCTACATCTTCTCTGTCTTTGAATCTTAATATTATGGAAGATGATAGCATAAGTTTCTATGTTAAGACTTCCACTCAAAGATATTATGATATTTTGTATTTTACTATAGATGGTATAACTCGTTATTCTACTTCAGGAGAATTTGACTGGATATACAAATCTATTCCTATAGCAAAAGGAGAACACACTATCAAGTGGGCATACCAGAAAAATGGAGTAACTACTTCTGGAGAAGATGCTGTATGGGTAGATAATATAAAACTACCAGTATCTGGCTCACAGGAAGTGGTAGTAGCTTTGGAAGATATTCAACAAACAGATGTAAGAGTATATCCAAATCCTGCTACAGACCTAATAAATATAGAGGGTTTAGAAACAAATACAACATTAGAAATATGCGATCAAGTGGGAAGAGTTGTCTATGTACGTAAGGCCAATAAACAAAATGAGATTATAGATATTTCTTCTTTGACAACAGGAGTTTATTACCTTATTGTAAGAAATTCTAACGCAGTTTCAAAAAATAAAATATTGATAAGTAAATAAATAGACTATACAAGATGTTGCAAGATAGTACCAATCTTACGCAGACAATAGTAAAGGACACAGTCTTTATACCTACCTATCTGGAAAGAAATCCTATGGATGTTTCCGATAGTGTAGCCAATATTTCCTGCAAAAACTATATAATAAATATTTTGCAAGATTCATATCCTATGCCAAAACAATCTCCAACCATGTTTTTGGAAAGAGAGGGTACAGGATACAAAACAATATCTATGCAAGAAAGACCAGTTACCAGTTCTACCAACTGGATATTTCTTGTATTTTCTTTTATACTATTCATAACAGCATTGGAATTTAAATTTTCCAGAGGAAATGTTATAGAATTTCTATCTGGTTGTTTCTATAAAACACCATTGGGAATATCTGCTAAAGATGGAGACAGAGTTCATCCTTTGTCTGTAATTCCTGTTTTGTTTATATTCCTTCCAGTTATAGCTTTACTATTGTATTCTGCTATCTCTTATTTTGATTATGAATTTTTGTTTAAACCATATAATCTGCAGCAATACACTCTATTCTTAGCCTTGTATGTGGCATCGGTAGTAGTGTATTCCGTAAAGATATTGTTTATAAAATTCTTTGGGTGGGTATTCAGGAGTCTGAAGGTGGCAAATTATTATGTACAATTACATTTTAATTTCAATTTTTTCCTAGGATTATTGCTTATTTTGCCTGTTTTTTGCGCTTTTTATGTTGATTCTTTCTACAAGGAAACATTTCTTTTTATCTCTTTGCTTATTGTTGTATTAGAGATGGTTATACGTTTGATAAGAACTTTTTTAGTAATTATAGGGGCTTTTAAATTTTCTCATCTCTATCTTTTTTTCTATCTTTGCACCATTGAATTGTTACCGATAATAATCGTGGGCAAACTATTATTTTTCTAATTGAAGAGTATGACAACAGATAACAAGATTAAGAACATTCTAATATCTCAGCCAGCTCCAGCAAATTTGGAGAATTCTCAGTATAAAAATATTATAGAAAAATATGATGTCAATCTGACTTTCAATAAGTTTTTTGACGTTGTAAGTATTTCCAACAAAGAGTTTCGTGCAGAAAGAATAAATATTCTGGACTATAGCGCAGTTATTATGACTAGCACTCTAGCCGTAGATAATTATTTCCATTTTGCAGGGGTTGAGAGATTGAAGATTCCAGATGATATGAAGTTTTTCTGTATCACAGAGACTGTAGCAAACTACTTGCAGAACTACATTCAATACAGAAAGAGAAAAATATTCCCTGGAAAGATTACTTTTGATGACCTTACAGAGATAATACTAAAACATTCAGACGAAAAGTTCTTATTCCCTTGTGCAGAAGATGCTCGTCCAGAGAACTTCAAGAAACTGGAAACTCTTGGCATAGACTACACAAAAGTAGTTATGTATCGTTCAGAACCAAAAGACGTAAGAAAAGAAATAGATATCAAGAAATTTGATATGGTTGTTCTTTTCTCTCCTATAGGTGTTAAGTCTTTTATAATGAACTTCCCAAAAACAACATCAGACAATGTAGTCTTTGGAGCATTTGGCCCATCCACTTTAGCAGCTTTGAAGAAAGCTAAGATAAAGGTTGCAATACAGGCACCAACAGCAAAAGCTCCTTCTATGGTTATGGCGTTGGACAACTATCTTGCAGCAAATATGGAAGCAGGAACAGAAAAGAAATCTTCTACAACCAAGAAGACAACTACATCAAAAACTGCAACCACTATAAAGGAAGAAAAACCAAAGAAAACATCAACTACTAAAACTGCAACAACAAAATCTAAGACAACAGCAACAACTGCTGAGAAAAAAACTGTTGCAAAAAAGACTGCTACAGCAAAGAAAGCAACAACAACTACCAAGAAAACCACTACAGCAAAAACTAAAAAAACAACCAAGGAATAATGTTTTCCTTCCCGAAGAAAGAAAGACTTTGTTCGTATTCTCGCATACAGGAATTGTTTGCGAAAGGGGATGCGTTTTTGGTCTATCCTTTCAGCGTTCGTTACATGATAGACCAGGAGGGTGAGGGTAAGGCTAGAGTAATGATAGTCTGCCCAAAGAGGTATCAGCGCTTGGCGGTAAACAGAAACCTTACCAAAAGAAGAATGCGTGAAGCCTATAGGCTGAATAATGCTGATATGAAGTCTGCTTTGAAAGAAAAAGGTTGTAATATAGATTTTGCTCTTTCTTATGTGGCAAAGAATATATTTGACTATCATCATTTGGAAGAGAAAATGAAAGAGGTTTTAGCAAATATAGAGGCTAAAATCATGGAACAAGAAAACAGATAGATGAAAATACTCAGGAAAATACTTTCTTTCCCTTCCAAGTTTTTACAATTTATATTTATAGTTCTGATAAATTTCTATAGAAATTGTATCTCTCCCCACACGCCTGCTGCCTGTAGGTTTACTCCTACATGTTCCCAATATGCTCTGGAGGCAATAAAGAAATATGGTCCTTTTAAGGGAGGCTGGCTAGCATTTAAAAGAATTCTGCGTTGCAACCCTTGGGGAGGTAGCGGATACGACCCAGTCCCATAAATTTATTGTATCTTTGCAAAACATTTAATAGAAAGTAGAGAAATGTTTGAAGATACATACATACACAAAGGATTGAGAAAGAGAATGGTTAGTGCCCTCCAACAAAAAGGGATAACAGATTCCAAAGTCTTGGAAGTAATGAATAAAGTTCCACGTCATTGTTTTCTGGATTCTTCTTTTGCCAATATTGCATACGAAGATAGAGCCATATCCATTCTTTGCAATCAGACTATATCCCAACCCTCTACTGTAGCCTTTCAAACACAACTGCTGAAACTGGAGCCCAGAATGAGAGTTCTGGAAATAGGTACTGGAAGTGGTTATCAAACTGCTGTACTTAATGCTTATGATTTAAAACTGTTTACAGTAGAGAGACAGAAAGACTTATATGATAAGGCACAGAAGACATTTGCTACTTTGAATATTCATCCACAATGTTTCTATGGAGATGGTTACAAAGGATTGGAAGGTTATGCTCCTTTTGACAGAATACTTGTAACTTGTGGCGCTCCACAAATACCAGAGGCTTTACTTACACAACTGAAGGTGGGTGGTATAATGGTTATCCCAGTAGGAGACAAAGTACAGAAGATGTTGCGCCTTACTAGAGTAACAGAAACAGATTTTCACAAAGAGGTCTTTGGAGATTATACCTTTGTACCTATGTTGGAAAACAAAGCAAGATAAATTTCTTAAACACATTAAAAATATGAAAAAAACATTTTTATCACTAGCAGTCCTGATGCTACTTTCACTTGTATCTTTTACTGCAACAGCTCAACAAGAAGAAAACGTAGTAGATGTTAGATACGCAACATTCAACATACGTCTAGACGCAAAATGGGACGGAGAAAACAACTGGAAATACAGAAAAGACAGCGTAGTTTCCTTTATCAACGCTCAACAGGTAGATATCGTTGGTATGCAAGAGGTATTACCAAAACCATTGAAGTTCCTAAAAAGACATCTTAAGAAAAACTATGCCTACATAGGTGTGGGTAGAGAAGACGGAAAGAAAAAAGGAGAACATACTCCTATATTCTACAACAAGAAAAAATTTCAACTGGTAGATAATGGTAACTTCTGGCTTTCTCAAGAACCTAATAAAGCTGGTATGATAGGATGGGATGCTGCCTGCCCAAGAATTGTTACTTGGGGCAAATTCCAGGACAAGAAATCTGGAGAAGTATTTGTAGTATTCAACACACATTTCGACCATGTGGGAGCAGTAGCTCAGAAGAACTCTGCCAATCTTATCATGGATAGCATAAAGACAATAGCAGGCGAATTGCCAGTAATAATGTCTGGAGACTTTAACGTTACAGATACTTCACAAGCTTACCAGATTATGACACACCACCCATATGGTTTGAAAGATACTCATAAGATAGCTAAGCAAAGAACAGGAAATACCTATACTTTCCACGATTTTGGCAAGAGAGAACTGGACAAGAGAGGCAAGATAGATTTTATCTTTGTAAACAAGAAAATAGATGTGCGCTCTTCTTTCATTCCTATTGAACCACAGCAAGCAAAGAAAGGATTTCTTTCAGACCACAACCCAGTTGTTGTACAGCTGAAACTGAAAAAACAATAACCTTTTAAACTATATTTTAAACGCTTTTAAACTAAACGAGGAGTTATTTTGGTAACTCCTCGTTTTAATTTTCTAAAACTTCGTTTCGCTACAGTAAAACGAGGTTTTATTTTTCTGCAAGTCCGACTTGTAATATTTGCAAATCGGACTTGCAAAACTTTACTTCTTCGTTTCATAGTTTTAAAAGCAAGAAATAATGGCTAATATTTTGTTAGTTATTATAAAATTCCTAAATTTGCAATTCAACTAATAGTAAATAATCATTTGTTGAAAAAATATTTTATTTAGGTTATTCAGGTTCTCTTCTTGAATTAGTCGCAGATTGTGTATATTTGGCAGAATTTAAGCCAGATAAAGATATTTGTCAAGATAAAAAACCCTTTAAAGATTAGTTAATATGATAAAATTGATAACACAAATTAAAAATTTGAGGAAACTAGAAAAACTTGGAATAGTATTATATTTCCTTTTTATTATTGTATATATTCTCTATAAAATATATTCCAATAAATTTAGTTACACAATCATTTCTTTGTTAATAATGTTGTGTATATCGTTAGTCTCATTGCATTCAGTTGCTGATATTATGAAATCAAAGGGAAATCGATCCTTACTTATTCTCAGTTTACTTGCAGGTATAGGAAAAATGTTCTCTTTAAGTGCTTCTATCTTTAATACCTTATTATATCCTGGTGATATTATTATTAGTTTAATTGCAGCATTATTTATTTT
>JAGHSX010000126.1 GCA_018065645.1 Candidatus Scybalousia scybalohippi | reverse complement strand
TTCGTTGCCAACAAACTCTGTGTTCCAAACCTTATCTTCATCTTCAATAGTATAAGCATTAGAATAAATTAAATCATTTAATAAATCTCTCATACCTTCTTTTGAATTAGTAAGATTATATTTATCAACAATTATATTCCAACGCTCAAGACCACTACCGTTTGGTGTAATATGGTTTGTATCAATAGAATTATCTGTCTCTGTTTGAGTATAAGGTGTATAAACCTTTCCACCTTCATTAAAATCAACACCGTCAAGATAGAAATTAGTCATATAGTTTGCTTCTTTAATAACTGTTTGATTATTTACAAATTCAATAATATAGCAGTCATTAGAGTCTGCAACCATAAAATGTAATTCATATCCCATATCGTGAGTGTGTTTTGCAAAATAAATCTTTGCGTGTTTTTGAATATATTCAACAGCATCTTTTGCACTTGCAAAATTATCAAGAATATATCTAACAAGCATAGACGCACATAATTCCACTTCTTCCGTTTCAGTAGGAATTACTAAATTCTCTCCCTTATCTAAAGGAACTACATTCATATTTGCAACTACACCACAAGAGTTAATTCCATCATATAATACAAATGGTACAATTTTATATAATTCACTATATGTTTCGTTTTCAACAAATTCATTAGTTAATTTATCTAAACCACCACTTATACCAATAGAGCCATATCTATCTTTAGTGCTAGGTGTTCTTACTATAAATTCTGCATTGTTATTATATAACCAATCAAGATTTCTACCATAAAAGTCTCCGTTCTTAATAGCAGAACAACCACCTAAGTTAATAGGGTTTGATTGATTTTTGAAATATTCAAGGGCATAATCATAGTCAATTGTAGAGTATTGTAAATCATATAGATAATTCTTTATCTTTTTAATTTTAGTATAATAGCCACTCATTGTTTTAACCAACCCTTTCTTAATTATAAAATAGAGGACACCGAATTGATGTCCTCTATATAAGTTGTTATTTTGTTCTAGTCAATCTTAACATACTCAATATTTATAACTACTCTACTTACTGATATATTTAGATTATTCTGATAATAAACTCCGCTACTGTTTACCAAACATCTATGAAATTCACTTCCATTTGATGTGTGTGGGAAAGCATAAAATGTTCCATTACTTCCGTATACAGAACCTGTAATAGAAATAACTCTACTTACAACATTTGATTTTAATACACTATCAAGTATAGTAGTTGTTCCATTTTCAATAGTGCCATTATTTATAACTGTTTTTCTATAAATAGGTTTTCCACCTATCCAAGTACCGACAATCTTCTCGTCTGATGTATAAGTATCTCTATTGGCAAGTGTAACATTACTTTCCGTAGTAGGTTCATATGCGTGAATTATATTACCAACTTCAAACATAGGATATACCACATATCCATCATAAGTTCCTACCTCTGGTCTGATTGCAATTTGAACAATAGGATTATCTTCTGTAATATTTAATGTTGTACTATCAGAAAAATATCTATTCGTACCGTCTTTGAACTTTACATAACCTTTTGCTGTACTTTGTGGCTGATTAAATCCACTTAATTTATATGTTCCACTCTTTAATGGAAGTTCACTATTTACTAGATAGAAATAAGATGATGAAGTACAATCTCCTTGCATTTTTATTCCACCATCTGTTAATATAGTAAAGTCTACCCCAGCCATTTTCCTAGATGTATATGCATAAGGATAAGGAATTAAGTTTCTGCCTTGTGAAGTTTTAATATCATCAATACTTACTTTAGTATTAGCAAGTGTTACATTACTTTCTGTAGTAGGCTCATATGCGTGTGCAATAGTACCCTCTTCTAATTGTACTTTTATCTTGCAATCAGTAAGCGTAGTACCAGTAGTAACATAAAGTCCTATTACTTGTTTTGTTCCTTTTTCAAATGTGAATGTAACTGTTTTTCTTGAGTTTATATTATGTTTTATAAATGATACGTCTTTGTTACCATTATTTATATAAATATTAACATCCCCATTTTCTACTTCAAAAGAAAGTGTGTATTGTTTTCCATTTTCTAATATTCCGTCTGCCGACTCAACATAATAAAGTGCAAAATATGAAGTAGCACCAGTACAAGTTCCATTAGCAACAACACGACCATCATTATTTACAGTATAAGTAATACCATAATGTGAATATCCACTAGACCTATAATAAGGATAAGGAATTAAGTTCCTACCTTGAGTAAGTTTCTCTTGTGAAAGAATACCTACATTGCTTTCTACTGTAGGTTCGTAACTATGAACACTACTTCCTTCTTCAAGCATTGGGTAAATAACTAAGTTATCTACTGTTACACCCTCGCCTATTGCAATATATATTGTAGAATAAACAAAATCTTTAGTAAATTTGATTTTTACATTGTTCAAATCATTAGTTACTGTGAATTGCTCCAATACTGCTTTTGAACTGTCATATGTTCTTATAGCAAAGTTTACTCTTGTAGGACATTGATTTGTTGAAGATAGTGTATATTCAATATCTTTCTTTATCAAATTAGGTTCGCCACTCGTTCTATTATCAAAGAAAACAAAATTTGCAACACCACCACTAGCTGTACCATTACAATTAACACTTCCATCATCGTTTACTGTGTAATCAATTCCACGAAGTAACGCACTTTGATTCCAATATGGATAAGTGATTAAGTTTCTTCCTTGTGAACTCTTTAATCCTTCGGTTTCAGCAATTTCTCTAATTCTATCAATACCAACTTCATCAATATTTTCTAAATCAGTAGCAAGTCTTGTTGCAAGACCAACATCGTCCATACCTTCCCAAACAACAGTATTATTTAACTTAATAAATGTCTTATTAAGGTTAATAATTCCGTTAAATGGGTTATGCTGATTATTACCAATTCCAATATTAACTTGTCCAACAGTAGGTGGAATAGTTGTTACTTTTGAACCAATAGACTCATAATCTTCCCCATTTGTTGAATAAGAAATAGTATAATTTAACTTATTAAAAACAATCTTAACATAATATGTTGTATTGGCTTGAACTGATAATGTAGTTGTAATATCTGCAACAGACCAATCAGAACCATTTCCAGCCCTAAACACTAACTGTCCATTTTGAATATATAAAGCAATGCAGAACTTACTACCAAAAATATTTTGAGCAATAGTTACATCGCTATTTGTTGTAAATGCTACATTTATTTCAAAGCCCCTATCTTTTGTATCAAATACAAATGGTAGACCTAAATAATTAGCACTTGAAAAACCACTAATTTGACCATTGTTAATAGTAGGTTGACCATAAATAATAGCATTAGGAAATTTGTAGAGTTGTAATTCTTTAACTTTATCGTCTACAATTCCTATTTCATTTTTAGTCTTTTGTGCAGACCAAACATTTCTGTCTGTATCTGCACTATCAATAATAGGGAGAGAAACACCCATTTCACTTCCCATATACATATCTCTCATAAGTGTTTAATCTCCTTTCTAAAACTTTGCTCCATAAATTGCTAAAGGTATTAACCATTGATTATCAGTTGCTACTGTTGTTGCATTTGTTCTTTGAGCACTAGCATTACCGAAAGAATAATGAGTATCATCAACATAATCTACAACTCTATTGTAATTAACTGGTGCATTATCAGCTATATTACTAGCATAAGATAATATAAGACCATTTCCTTTTGTCACTAATAAACTTCCAACTATATAATTAGCACCACTTCTATATTTGTATTGGAATATTAAATAATCGTAATTATTATTATTTAATGTAATAGACTGAGAAGCAAAATTAGTATTAGGACTAGGGTTGCTCCAAAGAATGTTCAACGATTTATTATCAACACTTTTCTTTAAACTTACATTACTCTCAGTAGTAGGTTCATAAGCGTGAGCTATTGTACCTTCTTCAAGCATAACCTTGATAGTTCTATCAGCCACCCAACCAACTTCTGCTCTTAATTGTATTGTGACAATAGTATCACTTGATGGTATAAATGTTTTGGTGTGAATTGAAGTTAAACTAATGTCGCTATCTCCATTGTCAAAAGTAATATACACATAAGGTCTTGCACTAACTTGTCCAAAATCGTCACTTATCGTATAAGTAATTCCACCTTTTAGTTTAAGACTATTAGTTACTGTAAATCTTGCAGAATAGTTTACATCTGTTCCGTGAGCATAAATACCACCATCTTTATTTACATCAAAAGTAATTCCATTTAATGTTGAACCACTTGCAGTTGTATAAGGATATGGAATAAGATTTCTTCCTTGCAAAGATTTAACATCATCAATATTTACTTTATTCTTAGCAAGTGTAACATTACTCTCAACCGTTGGTTCGTATGCGTGAGACAAAACTCCTTTTTCAAGTTGTGGGTAGAATGTTAAGTTTTCAACTGTCTCACCACGAACTATCATCAACAATACTTGTTTTGTTCTTTGTGCAGACTCTTCAGTTATTTCAAAAGTTACACCTTTTCCATAATCTATAGCAATAGTTTCTCCAGTGCCAGTAGAACTATTTCCACCAATAACCAATCTGATTTTGCTATTGTCTTTACTTGGGTTTCCACTTAATGTGTATTTTCCAGCTTTTAGATACCAATTAGATGAAGTTCTTGATGTTATATTAAAATATGCGTCTCCATCAGCACTTGCAGTTCCATTTGCAGTAATACTTCCATCATCTCCTACGGTAAATGTAATACCATTAGATGTAAATTCTTTTCCGTGAGTATAAGGATATGGTAGTAGATTTCTTCCTTGCGAAAGTTTTTCTTGTGATAAAGTCGCATTACTTTTAACAGTAGATTCATAACTATGTGAAATTAAACCTTCTTCAAGCATAGGATAGAATGTTAAATTGTTTGCTACTTGTCCAGTTGTAAATAATATAGCAACAGAAATTGTTTGAGTATCAATAAAATCTTCTGTATCAAATGTAACACCACTACCATAATCTTGATATGATACACTTTCTGAACCATCTTCTGAAGTATTTATTGTTACTTGTAATCTAAATCTACTAACTCCTCCACCATTAGGACAACCGCTTAAACTATATTTTGTATTTTTCTTTAAGAATAGTCCACCGTCAGTTAAACCCCTTAGTGCCAAATTAAATTGAGCAGTACCAGTAGCAGTGCCATTACAAGTGATACTTCCATCATTATTTACAGTATAAGTAATACCATTATGTGAATAATTATTAGGTCTTAAATAAGGATAAGGAATAAGATTTCTACCTTGTGAACTGGTAATGTCATCAATATTAGCTTTAGTATTTATTTCTTCGTCTACTTTCTTGCTAGACCAAGTGCTTGTATTTTCAATCTTTTCATCATTGATAAGATTTACACTTACACCACTATCGGTAACTCTCCAAATAACACTAGGATTTTGTTTTCCAGTTGAATCATCTGGTAGTTGGTCATAAAATTCTTGTGTAACTCTAATGATTTGAACTTTCTTATCAACTTCTGTTTTAAGTTCTTTACCTTGCTTTGCTGATAATACTTTTGTTGCATCATCTGAAAGTAAATTATCAACAATGTCAGTTGAATTTATTTTATCGCTTAATTGAGTAGTTACAATACCCATAAGTGCGTCTAAAGCCTTTAGATTAGGAACTTTAGTCTTATCTGTTTCTTCACCAGTGTAAGTTTCAACTACACTATCCCAATCTACATATTCACTTAAATCAACATCTCCAACATTGAAAGTAAACTCTACACCACTAATCCATCTAGTTTGAACTGTGTTTTGGTCTACTTTATAATAAAAGATAGTATTAACATTTTCAGTAGTTTTATCTTCTCCACCTTGTTTATATCTGATAATAGGCTTTTCTCCACTATCATCATAAATAGGTTTCTCGTCACAAGCGACAGCAATATCTCTTTCGTGTTGTGCCAATTGATTATCCGTATATGTTTGTGCGTCTGTTAATACTTGCTCTAAATCAAATGTATGTGGCTTATAAGTCTTACTTGCTAAATCATATACAAGTGCTTGACCATTTGTAATATCTTCATCATTAACATTTGAAAGTTCTCCAATGTTTGTATCGGTTATAATAGGTGATAAGTTAATATCAAAAGAAGCACCACTACGATAAGTAATAGTAAGTACCTTATCTTTATAACTTACACCTTGCATAAACCCATTATAAAGTGCGTTGATAGCAGATACTAAGTCTGTCCAACTTGTTACAACAAGACTATTCATATTACCAATATTGTCTTTATTTGTTGTAATTTGCTCAATATCAGTATTTAATACAAGTGATTTATTTTCTACTTTATCTACTTTATTATCTGTCAAATCTTGTGCTAACAATTCTAAGTCAGCAATATCACTTTCAACACTTACAATGTCTGCCTCTGTGTTAGTTACTCTGCCACCAAGACTTGTAATATCTGCTGTATTTGTTGCAATTAAACCACGAACCTCTGTATCATCATAAGGTTCACCACTTTCACTTTTCTTTACATATAATCCATCTGCACTTTGAGTTAGTGCATTATCGGTTGATTTACTAATCTTACAAAAGTCTTGTAACTCTTCAACATCTGAAGTTAAACCATCTACTACTGACTTTTTAGCCAAATCAATTTGGTCAACTTTAACTTCATCTTGGTCATTGATAATAACTCTCATTTGAGTAGGAGTGTTGTTCATAATGAAACCACTATCAAACCAAATTGCTGTTCCATTATAAGAACTTGGTAAGAAAGCAACATTATCCCAAAGATTTAATGTGACAAGTTTTGTATTGTCCATAATCAAATCTCTAATTTGTTCAAAAGTTTGTGGAACTCCGTCTAAATCAATTGTATCACCATCAGAAGTTAATCTAATTCTTTCTGCTCCATCTTTACCATTTGTTACAGAAAAGTTTTGTGTATTTCCATCCGTATAAAGAATTTGATATGTGTCAACAAGACCCAATGTAGAAATCTTATCAATACTTTCAATTCCTACACCGTCTTCCCCTTTAGCACCATCTTCTACTTGCATTTGAGAAGTTCTTTTAGTACCATCGTCTGCTGTCCATTCAAATTCTACTGTGTTGATAGCACCTTCTTTTGTAATATCTTTAATGGTACAATTCTTTCCAGCTAATGTACCAGTAATACCTTTAATAGAATTATCTGTATATTTACGAGAGAGGATTAAACTTATAATATCCATAATCTATTTTACCCCCTATTCTCCTAATACCTTAAATTTCTTTGTTTCTTTATCTAAATAATAAACTTCTGCTTCTTCTTTTACGAAAAAGATTGTATCAGCTTGTTGATTACTTAATTCATTTATTTTGTCTGTGTCGTTTTCTAATTCTGTCATTTCTGTATGACTACCCCAAATCTCTGTATAGTCATTATTATGTTTGTCACCAGCAATATGCACAATATTCATATTGTATCATTCTCCTTTCATTTAGGATTTTAATTCTTATTTTTTAATCTTTCTTGTTCATAATCAAGTATTAACTTCTTAGATACTTGACCTTTATGATTTTTATAATTAGGATGATTTTTGCAATAAGTATCATATGTCTCAATATCTTCACCTAATTGCTCAATATGCTCGTCAGACAATTCTTGTCCGTTTCTTAGTTCATCTGCTCCACGAATAATTCTATATCTGCTTGTCATAGCCTCTGTAAATTCTTGCTTATCACCTATTGTTTGAATTGCTTTGTTCATAACAATCATATTATTGTTTACATTTTCTAAACTTTCAATTAAAGAATGTAAAGATTCGTTATGCAATTCTTCATTTTTTATCATTCTGCTTTCAATAGCATCAATTCTTTCACTTGTATAGGCACTAAAAATCTTTCCTATAAATTTTGCAATAGAACTCCACGGATTAACTTTGATAGGTGAGACTTCGACAAATAATGAAAGTACAACTATAAAGCCACATATCGACCCACCATTTTCACTTATTAGATTTACAATATCTTGCAATGTCATATTTTATTCTCCTTTGTATTTCAATTTTTAATTTTAATCATATGTACTTTTCAACAAAGATATATTCTTTCACTTCCAAGATTTTGTATAAATCTTCATTGGTTATCGAGCCAAGTTTTCTTTCTAATCTACTTTTACTAATAGACCTACCTTCTTCACACAATACTGTATTTTCTCTATATGTAAAGAATGAATAATCTTCTTTATATAGTTTATAATGACAAGGCTGATATTTTTTATTTGTAGAATGAGTTATAGGAAATATAAAAATATTTGAACTATTTTCATTTCTTATATCCGTACTCATAACAACACAAGGTCTAAGACCTCTTTGTTCGTGGTCTATACTTCCAAAAGATAAGTCTACCATAAAAATATCGCCTTGTTTAATTTCTCTTTTTTTTGCCATTTATTTATTTCTTGCTATAATTAGACTTTGATTTTGATTTACTTTTGGTTTTACTTTTTGTCTCTGTTTCACTTTGTTTAATAATATCATTCTTATCAACTTCAACATTGACTTTTTCAACAAAAGGTGTCAATGAAACTTCGTATCTTCCGTCTAATTCCTTTTTGATATAAACATAATTTTGGTTAATTGATTTTAATTGAGTAGAAATTCTTTCTACTTTGTCATTAATAACTACATATAAATAAAGATTACCTTTTTTATTAGGTCTACTTAATTGCACATAATTTGAGCCAATAGGAATATTTTTTTGTTCTTCTTGAATCATTATATAGCACTCCTTCCATAAATCATCATTTGGTATGTACTTCTGCTTGTTTTCACATCTTTTAGCATATATACAATATCTATTATTTACTTTACAATACAAGCGTGGATAATATGTCTCATCTTCTTTGTAATACATATGTTTACAAGCCATAAATATTGCTCCTTATCATTATTTTAATTTTGTTAAAAAAGGGTTAAGATATAATATCTCAACCCTAATTAAAAAAATAT
>JAGHSX010000030.1 GCA_018065645.1 Candidatus Scybalousia scybalohippi | reverse complement strand
CAAGTCCGACTTGCAAGGGTTGCAAATCCGACTTGCAAATATTACAAGTCGGACTTGCAGATATTTTAAATCGGATTTGCAGAAAAATAAAACCTCGTTTTAGTGTAGCGAAACGAAGTTTTAGAAAATTAAAACGAAGAGTTAGGAAAATAAAACGGTGTTTTATCTGATTAAAACATAGTTGTAATAGAAAATCTTGCCAGAAGATTTTCTTATAATACAATTTTTCAGTAATTTTGTTGTTTTATTATACATAGGAGAGGTAATATAAATTTGGTAAACTTATGAGAGTAGTTATTCAAAGGGCAAAATATGGCAGTGTCTGCATAGGAGAAAAGGAGATAGCAAGGATAGGCAGAGGTATGGTAATCCTTTTGGCTGTGGAAGATAGCGATACTATGGACGATGTGGAATGGCTGACCGACAAAATCGTTAAGTTAAGAATCTTTGACGATGAAAACGGGGTGATGAACAAAAATGTGATGGAGGTAAACCAGGAGATAATGCTTGTAAGCCAATTTACATTGTTTGCAAGTACAAGGAAAGGCAACAGACCTTCATACCTTAGAGCATCAAAGCCAGAGATTAGCAAGCCTATGTATGAAAAGTTTATACTTACCCTACAGAATAAATTTGGGAAGAATATTCCTCACGGAGAGTTTGGTGCAGATATGGGGGTGGAATTGTGTAACGATGGACCTGTAACCATCATTATGGATACAAAATTGAAAGAATAATATTTATCTTAACTGATATAGACCGATATTATATGAAAACATTTTTAGCAATATTTGCTGTCTGTGTGGTAGTGGTAGCTTTCAGTCTGGCATTTATAGGTATCAAGATGCTGGTAAAGAAGAATGGTGAATTCAAACGCCATTGTTCTTCCGTTGATCCATACACAGGAGAAAGAATGGGCTGTGTGTGTGGTCACAGCAACATACTTACCTCAGACTGCAAGAGCGAAAAGCATACAGTACTTGAGGTTGACAAGGACTTACTGAGAGACGCCTTGAAATAATACAAGCAAAGATATAAACAAAAAGAGCAGGAAAACATCATGATTTCTCGTCAGGATATAGACAAGATAATGGACGCCGTAAGGATAGAGGACGTTGTAGAGCAGTTCGTTCCTCTAAAAAGGCGTGGAGCCAACTATGTGGGCTGCTGTCCGTTTCATGATGAGAAAACACCATCTTTTGTGGTCAATCCTGCCAGAGGTATATTCAAATGTTTTGGTTGTGGAAAGGCAGGAAATGCAGTGGCTTTCCTTATGGAATACAATCATTACACCTATCCAGAAGCTTTGCGCTGGCTGGCTCACAGGTACGGGGTAGAGATTCACGAGAAAGAGGAGACAGAAGAAGAGAGACAGCAGAGAGATGAGAGAGATGAACTCTACAGCATCAACGAGTTTGCGCAGAAATACTTTTACTCCAACCTTCTCAATACCGACGAAGGCAAGGCTATAGGTCTGTCTTATTTTATGGAGAGAGAGGTAACCCAAAAGACTATTGACACATGGGGCTTGGGCTATTGTATGAGAAAGTCTGATGATTTTTCCAAGCATGCCTTGAAGAACGGCTACTCCGAGGAGTTGCTTATCAAGTCTGGACTTAGTCTTAAGAGTGAGAGAACGGGAGAACTGTACGACAGATTTCATTCCAGGGTGACATTCCCTATATACAACGTGGCAGGTAGAGTGCTGGGATTCTCTGCTCGTATCCTCACCTCCGACAAGAATGTAGCCAAGTACGTCAATTCTCCAGAGACAGCCATATACACAAAAGGCAAGGTCTTGTTTGGACTTTTCTTCGCTAAGAATGAGATAGCAAAACAAGACGTATGTTACCTTGTGGAAGGAAATGTAGATGCCGTGATGATGCATCAAAACGAGGTGAAGAACGTAGTAGCTACCTCTGGTACGGCTCTTACGGAAGACCAGGTAAGACTTATCAAGCGCTACACCAGAAATGTTGTCATTATGTATGACGGCGACAAGGCTGGAATAAAAGCAACGATAAGGGCGACAGACCTGTTTTTGAAAGAAGGAATGCATGTGAAAACTATTCTGTTTCCCGATGATGACGACCCAGACTCTTACTCCAGAAAACATACACAGGAGGAGTTTCACTCTTTCCTTAAAGAAAATGCACAGAACTTTATCATCTACAGGACTAATCTTGTAAGAGACCAGATAAAGAACGACCCTATACAGAAATCCCAACTGATAAAAGAGATAGTTCACTCTATAAGTCTTATGCCAGACTTGATAGAAAGAAATCTTTACATACAGCAATGCTCTTCTATTTTTGATATGAGTGAGCAGGTCTTGACAGAGGAACTCTCTCACCAGATCAGGAAGAATACATACGAGAACAACAAAAGACAGCAATCTAGACAAGAACAGGAAAACCCTGCTGTAGAGACTCTAGAAGCCAATGAAGAACAGTCTTTGGAGGTATCAGCTCCTACACATGCTGCTCCTGTCAATCCAGATGCAGAACAGGAGAGAGCCTTGATAAAAGCCTTGCTTTCATATTTTGACAAAAACACCACACAACTGGTGGTCAATGAAGACAACAAGACAGAGCTGAAGAAGATGAATGCAGCAGAATACATAATTACTGAAATGCTTGCAGACAATATCCAGTTCAACGATTCTGTCTGTCAGGAGATTTTCAGTATCTATTGCAATACATTTATAAATACGGGAGAGATGCCAAGACTTGATGAACTTACCCAACATGAAAACCAGGATATAGTCTCTTTTGTATGCGATGCGTTGGTCTCTCCTTACAAGACTTCTTCCCGTTGGGGAGATAAATACAACGTATACATTCCAGGACCAGAATCCCAAGTATCTATAGACAAAGATGTGAAAGAAACTGTACTCTTGCTGAAATATCACAAGATAGAGGCGCAGATAAAGCAGATGGAAACCCAGCTAAAGCAGACAGCAGACGAGGAGCAAGCAACAAAACTGCTGTATAGTATTGCTATGGCTCGACAAGTCAAGATGAATATTGCTCAGGAGTTAAGGATAATAGCAAACTAAATTTATTGTGGTTATGAAAATCCTTGTGTCAATATCTTCTTTCTTCAGGAAGTTTCCTTCTATTATTGTTCTGTTGGGAATATTTGTCTTATACATTGTTTTTTACAATCAGAATCCCTCTACAGATGCGTGGGCTTATGCTTATGCTGCTACATCAGGCACAGATTTGTTTTCTCCACATCATCTTTTGTATTCGGCTTTTGGTTATGTGGTTTTGAAAGTCTTTGCTTTTACGCATATAGAACCTATCATTCTTTTGCAATTTTCCAATACTATTTTTGCAATATTGTGCTTGTTTGTTGTGAGAGCTATGTTGAAGAAAATACATAAGACGGAATATTTTATTACTTCTGCAGTTTTGTTCTTGGGTGCTAGTTTTGGATTTTTGAGATTTGCTACAGACAATGAATGTTATATTATCCCATTGTTTTTTAATCTATCTGCATTGTATTTTATGCAGTCGTTTTTGATGGAAACCAAAGCATACAAAACTATTCTTATGGGAATGTTTCTTTCTCTTGGTTGTTTGTTCCATCAGATAGTAATACTTACCTGGATTTGTTTTGCTGTTGCTTTGCTGTTTGTAGAAAAGAAAAGATATTTTCTTTATTTCTTCCTGGTGTCTTTAAGTATTCCTTTGGTGTATTGGCTAGTTAACTACTCTATCTCACAAGATGCGTCACTTCTTTCTCTATACTCTTTCGTTCTTCATGATTATCTTACAGGCTATGCAGAGCCTCCCCAGATAAAAACTATACTTCTTTTAGCACCTATAAGTATTGTCCGCTCTTTTGTTCAAATACATGGGTATATGTTTGACATCATAAAGGAGTATCCTGTTTGTAGTGCGCTGGTTGTAGGAGTTAGTCTGCTTTTCTTTGTCTATGGGGTGACAAGATTTCGTGCAATCAAAAAGAGAGATTTTGTTCTTTTCCATGAAAGACGTTTTGTGAGGTTGGTATGGTGTTTGATGATTTTAAATCTTTTGTTTGCGTTGTTAAGTAATGCAAATGCAGAGTTTATGATTCTTGTTCCTTTTGTGGTTATTCTTCTGTTGTCATACTATTTTAACAATATTCAGTTCGTTTTCTGCTTTGCAGTTGCTTTGTTGTGCTGGAATACTTTCTTTGCTTTGGTTCCTTATCACAAAACGGATTTTAATAAAGATAGGATTATTCTGGAATTTGTGCATAACAATTCTAATGAGGTCTATATCCTCAAATCAAAACCTCAGATAGAAAATATGTATAACTACTACTATGGAAAAAATACTCCAAGACTTATCAGTTATGACAGACTAAATAAAGAGGATTTGCAGGATCTGGAGAATACTTGTGTTTATACAGATGTCTTGGAAGATAAGCCCGTTTCACGAGCATCTATACTCAATGAAGAGCATAAAGAAAACTCCTTGGGTTATCGTTTTGAGATAAAAGATTCCATTCAAAAAGGATTTATTCCACAATCTCTGCATTTTGTGGAAATAAAGCCTTGCTTGAAATAGTCTTTCTTTTGATTTTGTTTGTATTATAAAAATTTGTATCTTTGCAATTCGTTTTCACATAAGAGTGTTTTTTACTCTAGAAAGAAAAGAATAAAGATATGAAGAAATTTTTTCTACTTATAGGACTTTTTATTTCCGTTATAAGTTTTGTGGCTTGTGACGTAGAGTTTTCTCCAAATGAGGAATGGTCTGAACAGATGATGGTCTATAGTGTTTTGGACCAAGATGATGATACTACTTTTGTTAGAATACAGAAAGTATTTCTAGGGTCAGGCAATGCTTTGGAATATGCAAAGGATAAGGATAGCGTTTATTATCCAGAAGATGCTTTAGAGGTAAAGATGTATTCATATTATATAAGCGACACAAATACTGTTGTGGATGTGTTTAACTTTGATTGCAAGATGGTACAAAAAGACGAAGGAGATTTTTGTGGCGGAATGGTACCTTTGTACTATTGTGTAACCAAGAACAGATTGTCTGCAGACAAATATTACCGTTTGGAGATAATCAATAAGAATACTGGAACAAAAGTAACAGCATCCACATACTTGATAACAGATTATAGTATTAAGACAAATAACTTTACATTCAACGAAAATTCTGGTAATCGTATGAGTGTGAGATGGTCAAATATGGATCTTGCAAATGCTGACGAGAATGTGATAGCCAAGAGATTTCAAGTGAATATAAGATTCAATTACAGAAAAGACTATCAAATTCATCATGTGGATATTCCAGTAGTTGCAAAGACTAATGAAAGAAATACAAGTGCTGAGATGAGTGGAGCAGTAAACAAGAACGATATTGTTACTTATCTAAGAGAAAAACTACACGGAGTTGAGGGAATTTCTTGGTATGATCCAGCACCTTTTGAGATAAATGTCTTGGCTTGTGATAGAGAAATGTTTGATTATATTTCTATAAACAATGCTGTTGAAAATACTTTGAACTACAAACCATCTTACACCAACATAAACGGAGGATTTGGTTTGTTCGCTTCAAGAAGAACACATATTTCCAAAAGTTATTCTACTCCACAAGTAGACCAAGACCTTAGAACAAAACTTAATGGAGTGATTACATTCCAATAAAAATATAAAGAGTAATTTTGCAAGAAGAATAATTCTTTGTAATTTTGCACATCTTTTTGAAAAATTAAATAAGAATAAATAGAAATTAGTAAATTTTTAAAACACAATGAAAGTAAGTCAGGAAAAAACAGGAGATTTGACAGCTCTTATTAAGATAGAGATTGAAGAAAACGACTATCAAGAGAAAGTTGAAAAACAGTTGAAAGAACAGAGAAAAAGAATGAGCGTTCCAGGATTCCGTCCAGGTCAAGTTCCTTTTTCTATGGTAAAGAAAATGTATGAAACTCCTGTACGTGCTCAGGAAATTGAGAGATTGATGTCTGAAAACCTTTACAAATATATTGATGACAATAAGGTTAAGGTTCTTGGTTCTCCATTGGCAAACGATGAAAAGACACCAAAGATTGATTGGGAAAAAGACAAATCTTATACTTTCTATTTTGACATAGCTCTTCAACCAGAGTTTGACGTAGATCTTAAGAAAATAAAGACTACTCTTTATGATGTACAACCTACAGACGAAACTTTGGAAAAATTCGTAGAAGATATTCGTTTGCGTTATGGAAAACTAGAAAATCCAGAAACAGTTGCAGATAAAGATATGCTTTATGGACATTTGGAAGAGTTGAATGAAGATGGTACAAAGAAAGAAGGTGGTGTTGACACAAATGCAACAATATTCGTTGACCGTATAGCTCTTGCAACTATAAAGAAGAAATTTGAAGGAAAGAAGAAAGGTGCTACTATCAAGTTCCAACCTCACAAAGCTTTCAAAGATCCTCAACAATTAGCAACAGTTCTTCACAAGACTGTAGAAGAAGTTAAAGAATTTACTTCTGATTGTTCATACACTATCGATACTATCCAAAGAATGAATATGGCTGAAATGAACCAAGAATTCTTTGATAGAGCATATAAAGATAAAGGTATCAAGACTGAAGAAGAATTCCGCAATGCAGCTAAAGAAGATTTGTGCGCTACATACAAGAGAGAATCTGACAACTTCTTCCTAAACAAAGCTAGCGAAGAACTTGTAAGCAAAGTTAAGATAGATCTTCCAGAAGAATTCCTAAAGAGATGGATGGTTGAAACAAGCGAAGACAAACTTGCTAAAGAAGATGTAGAAGAAAACTTCGATCGTTACGCAGACGGAATCAAATGGCAATTGATAGAAGGAAAGCTTGCAGAAGCTCACTCTTTGGAAGTAAAAGAACAAGACGTTGTAGATTACTACAAAAACGAATTGTTGCCTAACTACTTCCCAATGATGCCAGGAATGACAGAAGAACAACAGAAAGAAAATGACGAAAGAATGGATAAGATGGCTCACGATATGCTTAACGAAAGAGAGCAAACTCGTCAGGTTTACAACTTCCTTCTTGACCGTCAGCTAACACAATGCCTAAAAGACAATACATCTGTTACAACAAAGACTTTGACAATGGATGAATTTGTTAAAGAGGTTAACAAAGCTAACGAAGCAGCTGCAAAAAAAGCAACAAAAAAAGCAGCTAAAAAATAACAATAATTAAAGATAAAGAATTATGTCTTTAAAATGTGGAATAGTTGGTTTGCCTAATGTAGGCAAATCAACTTTGTTTAATTGCCTGTCTAATTCAAAGGCTCAAGCAGCAAATTTTCCTTTCTGTACAATAGAACCTAATGTTGGAATCATAACAGTTCCAGATGAAAGATTGAACGTATTGGCAGAAATAGACCACCCAGAAAAGATCGTTCCAACTACAGTAGAGATAGTAGATATTGCTGGTTTGGTAAAAGGAGCAAGCAAAGGAGAAGGTTTGGGAAATAAGTTTCTTGGCAACATTAGAGAGTGTGATGCTATCATAGAAGTTTTGCGTTGTTTTGAAGATGACAACATTACTCACGTTGATGGTAGTGTAGATCCTATAAGAGACAAAGAAGTTATAGATTTGGAACTTCAGATGAAAGACCTTGAAACTATAGAAGCAAGGTATGCCAAGACAGAAAAGATAGCAAAGGTAGGGGGAGATAAAAAGGCAAAGGATAGTTTTGAAGTTATTAAGGCTTACAAAGAAATCCTAGAACAAGGAAAGAATGCCAGAGAAGTTTCTTTTGACAACAAAGACTTGCAACTTGCCGCCAAAGAACTTTCCCTTCTTACAGCAAAACCTATTCTTTACGTTTGTAACGTAGATGAAGATGGTTTCAAGAATGGCTCTACACACATAGACAGAGTTAAAGAGATGGCAGAAAAAGAACACGCAGAAACTCTTGTAATAGCTGCGAAGACTGAAGAGGATATTGCTGAATTGGAAACATACGAAGAGAAACTGATGTTCTTGGAAGAATTGGGATTGAAAGAAAGTGGTGTAAACCGTCTTATCAAGGCTGCATACAAAATGCTTAACCTTGAAACATTCCTTACTACAGGCCCAAAAGAAACTCGTGCTTGGACATTCCACAAAGGATATAAAGCTCCTCAATGTGCTGGTGTAATTCACTCAGATTTTGAGAAAGGATTCATTAGAGCAGAGGTTATAAAGTATCAAGACTACATTACATTAAAAAGTGAAGCAGCTTGTAGAGAAGCAGGTAAGATATCTATAGAAGGTAAAGAATACTTGGTTCAAGATGGCGACATTATGCACTTTAGATTTAATGTTTAATTTAGGTAAATAAAAGATAGATCTTTTACTATACAAATAATGTAAAACCCTAGCAAAATCTTGTTAGGGTTTTATTTTTATGTATTCACAAATATTTTCCCTAAAAAATTCAAATTGTTCGTCTTTTTTTCTTAATTTTGCTTTCTTCAAAACTGAGATAAAAGTGAAAAAGTTTATAACGATAATTCTGATAATTTTCATTGCATTTCCATTTTCTGGAACTTGCGAAGAGACAAATAAAACCAAGGAAGAGTTTAACCCAGGTGAAGTTATTATGAAGCATCTTGGCGATGAACATTCTTGGGAAATTCTTAACTTTAGAGGTCATGAAGTTGCCATTCCTTTGCCAGTTATTTTGTTGAATGATGGACATCTTTCCATTTTTATGTCTAGCAAGATTCATGAAGGAGAAACTTATAAAGGTTTCAGACTTGGTACAAAGAATGATGGAGAGAATCTGGAAGGGAAGATAATTTGTGTAGATGCACAAAACATATACACAGGAAAAAAGCCTTTAGATTTCTCTATAACAAAGAATGTCTTTGGAATAATGATAGTTTGTACAATTATTTGTTGTGTTATTCTATCGGCTTCAAGAAAAGCAAAGAAAAGAAATGGAGAAGCCCCTCAAGGTGTCCAAACTTTATTGGAGATTCTTATAGAGTTTATAAAGGATGATATTGCTGTTCCAAACATAGGAAAGGACGCTTATGGTAAATATATGAACTACCTTTTGTCTGCTTTCTTGTTTATTTTCCTTTGTAATATTATGGGACTTATGCCATTCTTCCCTGGTGGAGCAAACATCACAGGAAATATTGCAGTTACACTTACTCTAGCCTTGTTTACATTCTTTGTTGTGATGTTCTCAAGTACAAAAACCTATTGGAAACATATTGTCAATCCTAATGTGCCAACTTGGTTGAAGCTGCCTGTGCCTCTTATGCCAGCTTTGGAATTTATAGAGATATTTACAAAACCTTTCTCTCTTTGTGTGCGATTGTTTGCTAATATTACAGCAGGACACGTGATAATGCTTTCATTTGTTTGTATAATATTTATCTTTGGAGCAAACAGTCCAACAACAGCATACGGAGTAAGTGTTGGATCCATTCTGTTTTCTGTATTTATGACTCTGATAGAGGCCTTGGTTGCTTTTATCCAGGCTTACGTCTTCACTTTACTTTCTGCTATCTATATAGGAATGGCAAGGGAAAAATCTCATGAATAACGAAATAATACAGAAGTTAAACTTATTCATAAAATCTTATTACAAAAACCTTGTATTAAGGGGGATAATCTATTCTGTAATTCTGCTAGTTGTCTGCTTTGTCGGACTTAATGTTGTAGAGTTTTTTGGGTGGCAATCTTCCATTATAAGAACTATTATATTTTACACATTTATCGTTCTTACGATATTTGTCCTTTTTATATGGGTGGTGATTCCTATTGGTAAATTGTTTTCCATAGGAAAAACTTTGTCATATTCTCAGGCAGCAAAGATTATTGGAGACCATTTTCCAGATATACAAGACAAGTTGCTGAACTTTCTTCAACTTCAAGAGCAGTATAGTGAAGAGGAAAACTCTCTTTTGAAAGCAGCAATAGAGCAAAAGACAGAAAACCTTTCTCCTATTCCATTCAATAAGGCGATAGATACAAAGAAAACAAAGAAGTTTTCAAAGTACCTTATATTTCTTGTTGCTTTGTTGGGAATAATTTTGATGCTATTTCCAAGACTTCTTTTTGAACCTACCGCAAGATACATAAATCATAATGCTTTCTATGAAAAACCAGCTCCATTTACTTTCAAACTGAAAGAAGAAAGAATGCATGCTGTACAGCAGAGCGATTACACAATAGAAGTTTCCATAGAGGGAAAGATGCTTCCAGACAAGACTAATATCTGGGTAGATGGACAGAGTTTTGAAATGAAGAAAATAGACAAATCTCATTACAAATATACTATTCATCAGATACAGAAGACAACAATTGTCCAGTTTGAAGCAGCAGATGTAAAGAGCAAACCATACACAGTTGAGGTAAATCCTAAACCAATTCTAACAGATTTGAAAGCAAAGATAATTTACCCAGCCTACACTCAGATAAAGCCAGAAGAAATAAATAATATCACAAATCTATCCTTACCAAAAGGGACAAAGATTCATTGGTTTTTGAAAACTAAAGATACAGAAACAATCTTGTTCCAAACAAATAACAATCTAACAACTATCTCTCCAAAGGGAGCAAGTTGTGATTTTGTTTCCACTTATACTGCTTCTCAAAATATTTGTATAAAAACAAAGAATACTTACACACTTTCAAGTGACAGCATAACTTTTTCTATAAATGTGATAGAAGATGAAAGACCTCAGATAGCTGTAATAGAGGAAAAAGATTCCACATTGACAGATAGAATATTCTTCCGTGGTCAGATAAAAGATGATTATGGTTTTACCAAACTGGAGTTTCATCTAAAAGTAACCCCAAAAGGCAACGAGAATACAACTGTATATAAAAAGAAACTGACATTAAATACAAGTGAAAGTGCTCAGGAATTCTATCATTTTACAGACCTTAGTGAATATAAAATAAATCCTGGAGATAGAATAGAATATTATTTTGAAGTTTGGGATAATGACGGAATAAACGGAGCAAAGAGTACCAAGAGTCAATCATTCAATATTGTCGTTCCTACAGAACAAGAGATAGATGAAAAGATTCAATCCAATGCAAAAGATGTAAAGCAGGAAGCAGACAAGGCAATAAACGAATTGAAAAAACTTCAGCAACAGATAAATGAACTGACAAAGAAACTTGCAGAAAAGAAAGAACTCTCTTGGCAGGACAAGAAAGATTTGGAGCAGTTGAAGGAAAAGCAACAGCAAATCAAAGAAAAAGTATCCGACATTCAACAGAAGATGCAGGAGAATTCTATGATGGAAGAAAAATATTCCAACATAGATGAGGAGCTTCTTCAGAAACAAATGGAGATAGAGAAACTTTTCAAGCAACTGGAAAATGAAGACTTAAACAAACTCATAGAGCAACTGAATGAACTTACAGAAAAAAATCTTAACAAAGACAAAGTAAATGAGGCTTTGCAAGATATTAAGAACAAGAATGAAGAGTTAAGCAAGGAGTTGGATAGAAATCTTGAACTTTACAAACGTCTGGATGTAGAAAAGGATATAAACAACGCAATAGACAAACTTAACGAACTTAGTAAAAAAGAAAAAGAACTTGCAAAAGAGACCAAACAAGCGAAGGATAAAGCAAGCAAAGATGCTTTGCAGAAGAAGCAAGATGAGATAAATAAACAATTCCAGGATCTTCAAAAGAAAATGGAAGAAATAAAAAAGAAAGATGCTCAGTTGGAAGATTCTTTCAATTTCAAAATAGATAAGGAAAAAGAGAATAATATCAAGAAAGACTTGCAGCAAGCACAGGAAAATCTTGACAAAGGAAAGAATAAAGATGCTGCAAAAAATCAAGAGTCTGCTGCACAAAAAATGCAGGAAATGGCAGACTCTATGGAACAGAATCAGCAAGAGAATGAAGATGAACAACTGGGTGAAGATATTGATAATATTCGCCAAATTCTAAAAAATCTTGTCACTCTTTCTAAAGAGGAGGAAAACTTAATCTATCTTTCTCAGAAAACTGCTGTAAGCGATCCTTCATACCAAAACCTTATAAACAAGCAAAACACTATCAAGGAAAGTATGAAAGATATTACAGATTCTCTTTACAATATTAGCAAAAGACAACCTCAGGTAAGTAAAACTATATTTGAAGAAACTTACAAGGTAAGGGAAAACATAGAAAAATCCCTTAGTACTTTGCTGAAGTTTAACCAAAGTCATTACAACAATTTCAGAAACAATCAGGCGGCAAATTCCCAGCAATATGCTATGGCTTCTATGAACAATCTTTCTTTGCTTTTGGCGGAATCGCTCAACAATATGAACAATCAGAAGCAAGCCAACTCAAACAAGAAAAACGGAAAGCCAAGCAAGAGTTGCAAGAACCCTGGACAGGGAAATAAACCAAATATCAAGAGCATGAAACAAATGCAGGAGGCTCTTAACAAAGAAATCCAGAGATTGCAAAAGGAATTGGAAAAACAAGGAACTCCACAAAAACACAAGATAGGGGAGAACTCCAAACTTAACGAAGAATTAGCTAAAGCTGCTGCTCAACAGGAAATGATAAGAAAGATGATGCAGGAGTATGTCAATCAGCTTAAGCAGGAAAATGCCAAGTCAGCTGGAGGAGAAAGCAAAGCCTTGAAGCAGATGGAGCAGACAGAGCAGGAAATAGTAAATAAGAAGATAAATGCTAACACTATAAAGCGTCAGAATGAGATACTTACCCGTATGCTAGAGAGCGAGAGAGCCGAGAAAAAGAAAGACAAAGACAAGGAAAGAAAATCTCAAACTGGAGTAGATAGAAAACAAGAAAATATAGAAAATTTTGAAGCATTCAAAAAACTTAAAAACAGAGATTTAGAACTGATAAAGAAAATACCTCCTGTATATTCTTCCTATTATAAGTTGAAAGTTAGCGAATATTTTTATAATTTTGAAGATTCAAAGCAGAACAAAAAACAGACTACAAAACCATGAGAACAGAGATAGAAAAAATAAATATTTTAAGCACAGAAGTCTTCAAGGCGGAAGAGTTTATTGAAGATATCTGTAGCAGAAATCATCTTTACAATTACTTTGGTAGCATCTCTATGGCTCTTTCTACAGCAATAAGTATGCTAAACGGAAAAATATCTGTAAGTTTTGAAAAATGTGTAGGAGGAGTTGTCTTTTCTGTAAGCGGTAAGGATGAGGTGTTTAAAGATATGGACTTTGAGCATCTTGGAGAGGATACAACAAATGCTCTGTTTCTGGTAGATAGTCTTAGTGATGGTATAGCTATTATGGATAATGGCAGAACCATAGAGATAAGTTTCTTGGTTAATGGTATTGCTCCAGAGCTTGCAATGCAAAGAAGCGAATATCTAAGACAATATTCATCAAAAGAAGTTTTAGTAAAATAGTATGGCTGTAAGTTTTGTATCTGAGACAAAGTTTAACCTGAAAGACAAACTGAAGGTTAAGGCTTGGATAAAAGCCGTTATTGAAAAAGAAGGCTCAAAGCAAGGTTCTATCTCTTACGTTTTTTGTTCAGACGAAAAGATTCTTGAAGTCAATCAGCAGTTTCTTAATCATGATTTCTACACAGACATCATTACTTTTGACTATGTGGAAGATGAAAAGATAAACGGCGACATCTATATTTCTGTTGACAGAGTCAAGGACAACGCAAATCAGTTTGAGGCAAGTTTTGAAGATGAACTTCATAGAGTAATAATCCATGGAGTTCTGCATTTGTTGGGTTATAAGGATCACAACCCAAAGGATGAAAAACTTATGCGTAGCAAAGAAAACGAAGCAATTGCGTTGTACAAGGAAATGTTTAAATAAAACTTCGTTTTAATTTTCTAAGACGAAGAGTTGTTCGTGCGAAACGAAGACTTATTTTCATAGTTTACAATTTCGGAATAAATGACTGAAAAATACGATATAATTATTGCAGGAGCTGGTCACGCAGGTTGTGAAGCTGCGTACTCTGCTGCAAAGATGGGCAGTAAAGTCCTTCTTATAACTCAAAATCTTACTGCTATTGCTGCTTTATCATGCAACCCTGCAATGGGTGGAGTTGCCAAAGGACAAATAGTTAGAGAAATAGATGCAATGGGTGGCTATAGTGGAATAAACACAGATAGAAACACCTTGCAGTTTCGTATGCTCAACTCTTCAAAAGGTCCTGCTATGTGGAGCCCACGAGCACAGGTGGATAATGTTACTTTTCCTCTTACTTGGAGACAGACTTTGGAACAGATGCCTAATCTTTATCTTTGGCAAGATGAGGTTGTTGGTATTCTAACAAACAACGATAAAGCCATAGGTGTAAAAACCAAGTTGGGATTGACTTTCAATAGCAAGGCTGTTGTTCTTACCAATGGAACATTTCTTTCAGGAAGAATCCACGTTGGAACAGTTAACTATGCAGGCGGAAGATTGGGAGAAGATGCTGCTTGTGGCTTGACAGAAAATCTGCAAAATCTTGGATTTGTTTCTGCAAAACTTAAGACAGGAACTCCTATGAGAGTGGATGGACAAAGCATAGATTTTTCAGTTCTTACAGAGCAGAAAGGCGATGAAAAACCTCAGCAGTTTTCTTATCTTACCAAGAGAAGAAAAGCTTTGGAACAGCATTCTTGTTTTCTTGCCTACACAGACGAACATGTTCACGATATACTGAGAAAAGGTTTCAAGGATTCTCCAATGTTTCAGGGAAGAATACAAGGAAAAGGCCCAAGATACTGTCCTTCTATAGAAGACAAGATAGAAAGATTTTCCGATAAGGATCATCATCAGTTGTTTGTAGAGCCAGAATCTCTTTGGACCAATCTGTACTACATAAATGGTTTTTCTTCTTCGCTTCCATTGGATGTGCAGTATGAAGCTCTTAGAAATATAAAAGGGTTTGAACATGCAATAATTCAGCGACCAGGTTATGCTATCGAATACGATTATTTCCCTCCTACACAGTTGCATCCAACGCTAGAGACAAAGCAAGTAGAGAACTTGTATTTTGCAGGACAGATAAATGGTACTACAGGTTATGAAGAAGCTGCTTGTCAAGGAATGATGGCTGCAATAAATGCTGTCTTGAAGATAAGAGAGCAAGAACCATTGGTACTAAAACGTAGTGAGGCATACATAGGAGTGCTTATCGATGATTTGGTTACAAAAGGCGTTGATGAGCCTTATCGTATGTTTACCTCAAGAGCAGAATATAGAATCCTATTAAGACAAGATAATGCTGACGAAAGACTTACTGCAAAATCCTATGCAATAGGTTTGGCAGAGGAGGAAAGAATGAAGCTGGTGGAAAAGAAACTCAAGGCAACAAATACCCTTGTTGATTTTATGAAAACTACCAACGCTCAACCAGAAGAAGTAAATGAAAAACTTTCTTCTTTGTCTACTCCAACACTTGCCCACCCAGACAAAATCTCCAGACTTTTACTTCGTCCACAAGTAAAACTGGAAGATTTGGAACCAGAGATAGAATCATTGTCAGCAAAGATAAATAAGATTCCAGCAGGAATAAGGAATGATATTCGTGTGTTGGCAGAAACAAAAGTAAAGTATGAGTCTTACATAGCAAAAGAGCAGGAAGTGGTTGATAAAATCAGCAAGTATGAAAGCCTTGTCATAAAAGACGATTTTGATTTCAATAAACTGCAGTCTATTTCTTTTGAGGCAAGAGAAAAACTTTCCAAGATAAGACCAAAGACTATTGCACAGGCAAGTCGTATCAGCGGAGTCTCTCCATCAGATATCGCTGTCTTGGTGCTTTATATTTCCAGATAATAAGGAATAAGATAGATTTATATAATAAAAACGCTTCTTTTAGAAGTTGATATTAACCCCGAAAGTTTTTATTTAACTTTTGGGGTTAGTTTTCTATAATCTTTAAGTAGTTTTTTTATTGTCTTTTGAGATAATATCAATCAGAAACCTGCTTTTCTTGTTCTATCTTTTGATTCTAATGTTATTCTCTCAATGATAGACTCCATTCTATCGGCGATAGACTGTATTCTCTCAGTGATAGAATGGAGTCTATCACCGATAGAATATTATCAACTCTTCGTTTTAAATTATTAAAATTTGATTCTAATTTAATAAAACGAAGAGTTAATTTAGTGAAACGAAAAGTTGGGAAAATATCCTAGAGGTAATTAAAGACT
>JAGHSX010000028.1 GCA_018065645.1 Candidatus Scybalousia scybalohippi | reverse complement strand
ATTTTATACCATCCTTTTTATAAGGTAAAATAGAGTAAGAAAAATAGATAATAAACACAAAAATATCAAAGAACAAAATGAAGATTTTAGTTTTAAACTGCGGAAGTTCTTCTATCAAATATCAGTTGATAGATATAGTTAGCGACACAGAGTCAAAGCTTTTGGCTAAAGGTCTTTTGGAAAGAGTAGGTTTGGAAATGGGTGAATTTACTCATCGTCCTACAGGAAAAGAAAAACATTACGAACAGCTGCCTATTCCAGACCACAAAGCAGGTATAGACATTGTTTTGAAAGCTTTGACAGACAAAGAACTTGGAGTTATAGAATCATTGGATGAAATCCAAGCTTGTGGACACAGAGTTGCACACGGTGGTGAAACATTTGACAAGAGCGTACTTATCACAGACGATGTAAAAGACAAGATTAGAGCCCTTACTCCTCTTGCACCTCTTCACACTCCTGGCAACCTTGCAGGTATAGAAGCTATGCAAGCGCTTTTGCCTGGAAAACCACAGGTAGCAGTATTTGATACAGCATTTCACCACACAATGCCTAAAGAAGCTTACTTGTATGGTATTCCTTACGAATATTATGAAAAAGACAGAATAAGAAGATATGGTTTCCACGGAACATCACACCGTTTCGTTGCTCCAAAGGCAGCCAAGATGGTAGGAATGGACGTAAACAATGCAAAAATCATTTCTTGCCACCTAGGTTCTGGTGCTTCTGTATGTGCAGTTAAAAATGGTAAGAGTATAGATACTTCTATGGGCTTCACTCCATTGGAAGGTCTTGTTATGGGTTCTCGTCCTGGTGATTTGGATGCAGGTGTTATACTTTACCTTGCAGAAAAAGAAGGCTGGGATTTGAAACAGACAAATACTTTCCTTAACAAACAATGTGGTTTGAAAGGTTTGACAGGTGGTGTTGTGGATATGCGTGACATCATGGCTGCAAAACGTGAAGGCAAAGAAAGAGAAGGAAATGCTTTCGACGTATTTGCTTACAGAGTTAAGAAATACATAGGAGCTTATGCTGCTGCTATGGGTGGCGTTGACATCATTTTGTTCACTGGTGGTATAGGTGAAAATGCTTGGTGGCAAAGACAGGAAATCTGCAATGGTCTTGAATTTCTTGGTGCTAAGATAGACAAGAAGGTCAACGAAGAAATGGCAGGAAAAGATGGCATCATCTCTACTAGCGACTCTACTATAAAGATTCTTTCTGTAACTACAGATGAAGAATACGTAATAGCAAAAGATACTTACGAATTAGCAAAATAATTAGAAAGATAAGTTGATGCAAAAGCTTGGTAAACTTATCATGAAGATGGGAGGCTGGGATATGATAGCAGACGTTACGCCAGAGATGCATAACGCTGTTATCATAGAAGCTCCTCATACTTCTATGTGGGATTTTGTTTGGGGCAGAGCAGGATTGTGGATGTTGGGAATAAGATGTCATTTCCTTATAAAGAAAGAGCTTTTCTTCTTCCCACTTGGTCCTATACTTAAAGCACTTGGTGCTGTTCCTGTGGACAGAGGTCACGATGGAAAGAAATTTTTTGATGACATCATCACACAGTTGAAGACTGACAAAAACTTTTCTCTTGTCCTTACTCCAGAAGGTACCAGAAAACTATCAAAAAACTGGAAGAAAGGGTTTTATTTCATTGCCTCAGAGTCTCAAAGACCTATCTATATGGCTTACCTTAACTACAAAGACAAAAAATGCGGCATAGGAGATAGAGCCATAATACCTTCAGGAGATTTCCAGAAAGACTTCGCTATCATAGAAGATTTTTATAAAGACAAGGTTGCCAAACATCCAGAACAATTCAATCTTTCAGAACAATATAGAACACAATAACACGATGTATAGAACACATACCTGCGGACAGTTGAGAATAGAAGACTGCGGAAAAGAAGTTACTCTTAGCGGTTGGGTACAAAAATCAAGAGACCTTGGCTCTATGACTTTCATAGACCTAAGAGACAGATATGGTATCACTCAGCTTGTTTGCGACGACACAACAGATAAATCTGTATATGAAACAGCAAAAACTCTTTCAAGAGAGTACGTTATACAGGTTAAAGGTCTTGTTAGAGAAAGAAGTAGCAAAAACAACAAGATTCCTACAGGAGATATAGAAATAGAAGTAAAAGATATCAACATTCTTACAACTTCCAAGATACCTCCTTTCACTATAGAAGACAACACAGATGGTGGTGACGAGTTGAGAATGAAATACCGTTACCTAGACCTAAGAAGAAACTGTGTAAAACAAAACCTTGAGTTGCGTCATCGTCTTGCTATGATGGTAAGAAACTATCTAAGCAACGAAAACTTCCTAGAGATAGAAACACCTTTCCTTATACGTTCTACTCCAGAGGGAGCAAGAGACTTTGTTGTGCCTTCAAGAATGAATCCTAACCAGTTCTATGCTCTTCCACAGAGTCCACAACAATATAAACAATTATTGATGGTGTCTGGTTTCGACAGATATTTCCAGATAGTGAAATGTTTTAGAGATGAAGACCTTAGAGCAGACCGTCAGCCTGAATTCACACAGATAGACTGCGAAATGTCTTTCGTAGAACAGGAAGACGTTTTGAATATGTTTGAAGGTCTTATCAAGTCTTTGTTCAAACAGGAAAAAGGACTTGAATTTGGCAAGTTCCAGAGAATGACTTGGCACGACGCTATGAAATACTATGGTAGTGACAAGCCAGACCTTCGTTTCGATATGAAGTTCGTAGAACTTAACGACGTATTCCAAGGCAAAGGATTCTCTGTATTTGATGATGCAGAATTGGTTGTAGGTATATGTGCTAAAGGTTGTGCAAACTATACAAGAAAACAACTTGACGCTTTGACAGATTTTGTAAAACGTCCTCAAGTTGGTGCTAAAGGCCTTGTATATGTAAAATACAATGAAGATGGTTCATTCAAATCTTCTGTTGACAAATTCTACACTCCAGAAGATTTGCAGAAGGTAGCAGAAAAATTCGGCGCAGAAAAGGGCGACCTTATGCTTGTAATGTCTGGAAAGACTATGCAGGTAAGAACACAACTTTGTGCTCTACGTCTTGAAATGGGTTCACAACTTAACCTTAAAGACCCATTCAACTATGCTATCCTTTGGGTTACAGACTTCCCTCTACTAGAGTGGAACGAAGACGACCAAAGATTCTACGCTATGCACCACCCATTCACAGCTCCAAATCCAGAAGACTATCCAGAAAAACTAGATACTGACCCAGGTGCTGTAAGAGCTAATGCTTATGACCTTGTTATCAACGGAACAGAAGTTGGTGGCGGTAGTGTGAGAATCCACGACAGAAATATGCAGTTGAGAATGTTTGAAGCATTAGGCTTTACTGAAGAAAGCGCTAAACAACAGTTTGGTTTCTTGATGTCAGCCTTTGAATATGGTGCTCCACCTCACGCTGGTCTTGCTTTTGGTTTCGACAGACTTTGTGCTATCTTCGCTGGAGCAGACAATATCCGTGACTTCATAGCATTCCCTAAGAACAATTCTGGTAGAGACTTGATGTCTGATTCTCCTAACTTCATCTCTGATGAACAATTGGAAGAATTGTATCTTGCTTTGAAACCAGTAGAAAAATAAAATTTTGTTTTAAAGAGTTAATAAAATAAAACCTCGTTTCATTGAAACGAGGTTTTATTTTTTTCTTATCAAGTCTTTTTATTCTTCTACAAGATTTGTTGCTTTCCAGCCTTCAGACTCTTTGTACATAGGAAGACTTCCTTGCGGAACAAGAACAGGAGTTGTATTGTCGCTAATATCTAATATTGACGTGCGAGCCTTTGGTGGTTCTACTGCTAAGCATCTTACCTTTTCCAAAGAAAGACAGCCCCAAAACACTCTTTTGCCTATTATCTTCAAACTTTGTGGTAGAGTTATTTCTATTAGGGAAGAACAATCTTCAAAAGCATAATGTCCCATCTTCTCCAGACCTTCACTCAAAGAAACATTTTCCAAGTCGCTACAACATACAAAAGACTTGTCCCCCATCTCTTTCAAGGTTGACGGAAGAGAAATATCTCTCAAACTGGCACAAAAGGCAAAAACCCCCTTACCTAACTTAAGAAAACCCTCTGGAAGACTCAGTTCTTTCAACTCATAACAACCAACAAAAGCGTAATCTTCTATTTCTTCCAAGTGTTGAGGAAAGTTTATCTTCTCCAAGGACACACAACCGCAAAAGACGCCGTCTCTTAAAAGTTTTAATCCATTTGGAAGAATTACCTCTTTTAGATTTCTGCACGCCTCAAAAGCGCTTTCTCCTATGTATTCTACACTTTCTGGAATATGAACAGCAAGCAAGGAATGACAATCCTTGAAAGCATACTCCCCTATGCGTTTCAATCCCTCTGGAAGAAAGATTTCCTGTAGGTCCTTACACTTGCAAAAACAGCTATCTGGTATTTCCTCTATGCCGTTTTCTATACGAATGGACTTGATGTCTGTTCCTTCATATGCACTCTTGACCAGTTTCTCCATAAGAATGATTTAATCTTTCTTGTTTAGCAATTTACAGATGTAGGATAATATACCGTACCAGGTGCTGCTTTTTCTGTTTGTGTTGACTTGTTATAGCCACCTTCAAAACACTCTCCATCGTCACAAGATGTGAACAATACAAAAGATGCACAAAGCATTAAAACAAGTAATGATAATTTTATCTTTATATTTTTCATATTCGTTTTATTTATCTTTTTCCTTTTCCATTAAGTATAAATCCAGGCATCTACCAAGAAATTGTTGTAAAGATAAGCAGTCCATACAACATTAAACAATATACCTGCTATAAGAAGAATGTAAACAACAATATTTGGTAGTCTTCTATGATAGAATGCCAGTAATGAACCAATTATTATCAACCATATGCCACAAAATTGAAAGTTAACAAAATATTCTACAAAACATAATATAGCCAAAAGACATATCAAGCCATAGACTATTTGCCATTTATTGTTTCTTGACCTTAGCACTGTATCATATAATAAAAATACAAAGAAAGGTGTGCACAACATATAACGGGCAAGAGAATACAAGCCTCCTTGTTGAGTCAGCATAGCCAATAAAACATTACCTACAATATACAATATAGAGAGATAACGCAGATAGTCCCACTTGGAAACACTTTCTTTCTTTTTCCCCAATAACCTTAAAAAAAACTCTCTTGCCAAAACTATCAACATAGGAACGAAATACATAAGTATAAATGGAAAAGTTATACTCTTTCCCTCACTACTCCAGTCTGTGAATGGCAGACTTGGCAAAGATATTCTCTTATCCCAATAACTTTGTGCCTTGATAAAGGCAAACCAAGACTCTGCTCCTCTTATCTTCTGGAAAAGCATTACTAGAAATACCCCTAGTATAATAGGCAGAATCCTTTTTAGGAAATGTGTTATAAAATGTTTAAAAGACTCTTGTCTTAGACTAACCAACATTTCCACGCAAAGAAAGGCTACAAGAAAAATATTTGCAGAAGAACGAGCCATACTGGCAAGAAGAAACCCTATAAAATAGAACCAGTATTTTTCTTTCAATATTCCATACATTCCAAAAGCAATACATAAGAAGAATAAAGCTTCTGAATAAGGAATCATATAGACTACTGTCATTGGTACAAGCAATACCATAAAATACGCCCAATAAGGTAAATCCTTTTCTTTAAATATCTGGAACATTACCAACATTCCTAGAAAGAAAAGCAACCAGTTCAGTAGACATATTCCGAAAGCATTAACACCTAAAGCCTTCCACATCAAAGGAAACAAAGGAAAGAATGCGAACTTCTCATTGTAGGCTATCTTTCCTTGATACATATCCACTCTAATATCGTTGTAGTGCGCTGCATCCCACACAATCAAGTTCTGTGGTCTTATCTTTGCAAATGGTTTCTCTGTTTGATAGGCGGATTTTACCCAATTGCTATCCAAGGAAACTTCATAGTTTTTTATAATATGCCTAAATGTATAGTAATGATTTTCATCTTGAAGATAAACGTGAAAAGTAAATACTATAGCACAAAATACCAGCACTCCTAGAAGAAATGCTGGCAATCTTAGTCTATTTTTACTATTCCCTAGTATCATTTATTTATTCTATATTTACCGGCCTTGTTGGGTAGTCTATATTATAATGCAGACCTACACTTTCTTTTCTTGCCAAAGCCATAGTAATTATAAGATATGCGTTAGCTATAAGGTTTCTTAGTTCGCAAAGTTGAGGAGTAAGTACTGAACGATTGTATAGTTCTTCTACTTCGTCATATATAAGTTTTGTACGTTTCAATGCTTTCTCCAGTCTTAGATTACTTCTTACTATACCAACATAGTTAGACATTATTTGTTGCAGTTCTCTTTGAGTCTGAGTGATAAGGCTCATTTCTTCATTAAGAACCATTCCTTCCGCATTCCAGTCTGGAACTGCATCGCAGAAATCTAGTTTCTTTACTGCTTCTATTGCATCATTTGCTGCTCTGTAAGAATATACAACAGCTTCCAACAAAGAATTTGAAGCCAAACGATTTGCTCCGTGAAGACCTGTACAAGAACATTCCCCTGTAGCATATAGATGCTTTATTGTTGTACGAGCATACTCATCAACTACTATACCTCCACAAGCATAATGAGCAGCAGGAACAACAGGTATCATATCTCCTTTGGTAATATTGATTCCAAGATCAAGACACTTAGCATAGATATGAGGGAAATGATGAAGAATCTCTTCTTTGCTTATTTTTGAACAATCAAGAAAGACATGATCATCTCCTGTTTTTGTCATCTCACTATTTATTGCTCTTGCTACAATATCTCTTGGAGCTAAAGAACCTCTCTCATCATATTTGTGCATAAAAGCTTCGCCACGCATATTTTTCAGTTCTGCACCTGCTCCACGCATAGCTTCTGTTATAAGGAAAGAAGGCTTTTCCATAGGATTGTACAAAGATGTTGGATGGAATTGTACAAATTCCATATCCCTTAACCATCCTTTTGCTCTATGAACCATTGCTTGTCCATCGCCAGTAGAAACAACTGGAGCTGTAGTAGAAGAATATACATTACCATTGCTACCTGTTGACAACATAGTTACCTTGGCAAGGTATGTATCTATACTCCCAGTCTCTTTGTTCATCACATAGGCTCCATAACATTCTACATTGTCCATATGACGATTTACCTCTTGACCAAGATGATGCTGAGTGATAAGGTCTATTGTAAATTGGTTTTCTTTCAATTCTATATTCTTATCTTTCTTTACTGCTTCGAGTAAAGCTCTTTCTATCTCGGCACCAGTATTGTCTTGATGGTGGAATATTCTATGTTCTGAATGACCTCCTTCTCGTGCCAGGTCATAAAAACCAGAACGGTCTTTGTCAAAATTTGTTCCCCAGTCAATAAGTTCTTTTATTCTGTCTGTTGATTCAGTTATTGTTATTTCAACACTCTTTCTGTCACAGATACCAGCACCTGCTACCAGAGTATCGTGTATATGCTTTTCGTATGTATCTGGTTCATACATAACGGCAGCAATACCTCCTTGTGCATATTTTGTAGAACTTTCTTCTGCAGCAGCCTTTGTCAAAAGGCAAACTTTGCCATATTTTGAAACTCTTAATGCATAACTTAATCCTGCAATTCCAGAACCTATTACAAGGAAATCAACTTTATAACGCATTTCTTTTTTCTTTTTCTAATTTAGAGCATTTGCACCACTACATATTTCTATGATTTCATTAGTGATGCTTGCTTGTCTTAATTTATTGTATGTAAGAGTAAGTTCTCTTAGTAATTCTTGTGCATTGTCTGTTGCCTTATTCATACTACTCATTCTTGCACCATGCTCTGAGGCAAAAGAATCCAAGAAACATTTGTATACCTGTGTATGCAACGCTTGTGGAATAATGCTTCTTAGTATATCTTCTTTGTTCGGTTCAAAGATATAATCATTATTCAAATTCTTTTCTTCTTTTGATTCCTCCTCTAAGGACATTGGCAAAAAGTTTTCCGCTACAGGGAACTGAGTGGCAGCATTCTTGAATATATTGTAGATTATCTCTACTCTATCGTATTTTTTAGTCAAGAACTCTTGCATCACATGCTCTGCTATTTCATTTACTTTTTCAAAAGAGAGTTTATCCCATATCTCATCATTGGAACCCAAATAATTTATTCCTTCTATCTTTGAGAATGCAGCATCCCCTCTTTTTCCATAGCTTTGCAAATATATATTTACATTCTTTTCTTTGTAGAAAGAAATTCTGCTCGCAGTTAATTTGACAATAGAAGAATTGAATGTAGAACACAATCCTTTGTTTGATGTCAAAGCTATAAGCAAAACATTCTTTTCTTGTTTTTCTGTTCTGGCATAAGGTACATCCAAACAACCACTGCCAACCACCCTATCCATTATCTCTGTAAGTTTTTTGGAATATGGACGAAGTTTTTGTATAGCTGTTTGAGATTTACGTAGTTTAGCTGCAGATACCATCTTCATTGCAGAAGTTATCTGCTTGGTAGAAGATACTGAAGCTATTCTATTACGTATTTCCTTTAGATTTGCCATTGCCTATTTTATATATTTGTTTGATGCATCATCAGCTGCTTCATGCAAGTTATCAAGAATATCATCATCTATCTTGCCTTGTTTGATTTGGTCAAGAACATCTTGATATTTTGCATGCATTAGAGCTAAGAAGTCTTTTTCAAAATCCAGTATATTTTTTACAGGAACTTTACTCAACCAATCTTTTGTACCACAAGTAATGATAGCAACCTGTTCTTCTACTGCCATAGGAGAATATTGTGGTTGTTTCAATATTTCTACATTTCTCTTACCTTTCTCCAATACCATCTTGGTAGCAGCATCCAAGTCTGAACCAAATTTTGAGAAAGCCTCCAGTTCACTATATTGTGCTTGGTCAAGTTTAAGTGTACCTGCTATCTTCTTCATAGATTTGATTTGAGCTTTTCCACCTACCCTAGAAACAGAAACACCTACGTTAATAGCTGGGCGGATACCTGAGTTGAAAAGATTTGACTCAAGGAATATCTGACCATCTGTAATTGAAATAACATTAGTAGGGATATAAGCAGAAATATCTCCCGCCTGTGTCTCAATGATAGGCAAAGCTGTAAGTGAACCGCCTCCTTTTACTTTTCCTTGTAAAGACTTTGGAAGATCATTCATATTGGCTGCAACTTCATCATTGGCAATCACCTTGCAAGCTCTCTCCAACAATCTAGAGTGAAGATAGAACACATCTCCAGGATAAGCTTCACGACCAGGTGGACGACGAAGCAATAAGGAAACTTCACGATAAGCAACCGCTTGTTTACTCAAATCATCATAAACTATAAGAGCAGAACGGCCAGTATCACGGAAATATTCTCCTATAGCAGCTCCTGCAAATGGAGCATAGAACTGCATAGCTGCTGCGTCCGCTGCAGTGGCAGCTAGAACGATAGTGTATTTCATTGCATCATGTTCCTCTAAAGTCTTAACAAGTTGTGCAACTGTTGAAGCCTTTTGTCCACATGCTACATATATGCAATATACTGGTTTTCCTGATTCGTAAAATTCTTTTTGATTGATAATAGTATCAATTGCAATAGCAGTCTTTCCTGTCTGTCTGTCACCAATAATCAACTCTCTTTGTCCTCTTCCAATAGGAATCATAGAATCCACCGCTTTCAAACCTGTCTGCAATGGTTCTTCTACCGGCTGACGGAAAATAACACCAGGAGCTTTTCTCTCTATAGGCATATCGAATGTTTCACCAACAATAGGTCCTTTGCCATCTATCGGCTGACCTATAGTATTGATAACTCTACCTACAAGACCTTCTCCAACAGGAACAGATGCTATACGTTTAGTTCTTTTGACAGTATCTCCCTCATTTATATCTCCAGCCTCTCCCAACAGAACTATTCCGACATTATCCTCTTCAAGGTTCTGGACTATACCTTCCACACCATTGGCAAACTCTACCAACTCACCTGCTTGGGCATTCATCAGTCCATAAACACGTGCTATACCATCACCTACAGACAAAACAGTACCAACTTCTTCCAATGTTGTATCTAGATTAGCATTGGACAATTGCTGTCTAAGTATAGCCGTTACCTCTGATGGTTTAATATCTGCCATATTATTATTTTGTTTTTATATTTTTCTTTATAACTTCGCTGCGAAATCTCTTCTAAGTATTGAAAGTTTCTTCAAGAAAGAGGCATCATACTGCTTTCCATCTATAGTCAAGCAGAAACCACCTATAAGTTTTGGATTTACTTTCACAGTAAGCCAAACATTTGTCTTTAAAGCGTCTTTCAAATGTGAGATTATCTCATCTTTAAGTGAATCACTAATATTTTCACATACGATTAACTCTACAGATTGTATATTTTTGTCCTTTCTGTAAATATCTATAAAACTCTCACATATTCCCAGAAGATGAATCTCTCTTCTTTTAGTAACAACAAAAGATAGGAACTTAGTAGTTAATTCCTGACAATTGTTTTCAAATAAAGATAGAATTATTTGCCTTTTCAATAAAGGCTTTATGATTGGATTTTTCAGTATTACCTGCAGTTCGTGATTTTCCAGGCAGACATCTCTTATAGAAAGCACGTCATTGTACACACTTTCCAAAATATCTGTCTGTTTCGCAAGGTCAAAAAGACTTTGAGCGTAACGTATCTGCAATTTCAATTCTTTCATAATACCAAAATGCTACAACTGAATTTTCTCCATCTCTCTTTCTATGATTTGCTCGCTTTTCTTCTTATCAGAAAGTTCTGACTGAAGTATTTTTTCTGCTATATCTATAGAAAGTTCTGAAACTTTTTCTTTCAGTTCGTCTATTGCCTTGTTCTTCTCAAAGATTATATTCTCTCTCGCAGAAGAAGTAATCTTGTCAGCTTCTTTTTTTGCTTCATTTCTTGCTTCTTCTATTATCTGTTCTTTTATTTGTTCTGCCTCTTTTAATATTTGGTCCCTCTCTTTCTTGGCTTGAAGCAAAAGCTGCTCATTATTCGCTTGCAAATTAGCCATTTCTTCTTTAGCTTTATCTGCAGCCTGCAATGATTTCTTTATACTTTCCTCTCTATCCTTTAGAGACTTGATAAGAACAGGCCAACCCCATTTCCCTAATATAAACAAAACTATTAGGAATATGATGGTCATCCAAAATATTAAACCTATGCCAGGAGTTAATAAATCCATAATGTTCTTTTAGTTATTATGTATCTTCAACCTGTACATTCTCCAGTATACGCAAAAGGAGAATGCTTGCCCCTGCAAATCATTCACAAGGACAAGTGCACCTTATATACTTTGATACTTACTTTAGAATAACAAGTAAACAAGTAACAACTGCAAACAATGCAACAGCTTCTACCAATGCTGCAATAACAATCATATTAGAGCGTATTTCTCCAGCAGCCTCTGGCTGACGAGCAATAGCATCCATTGCATTCTTACCAATATTACCAATACCAATACCAGCTGCGACAGCAGCAATACCAGCTCCGATAGCTGCTAAACCTTGTCCAAGTGGAAGGTAGTTAACTGCAGCTTGTAATAATACCATCAATGATGTCATCTTTTTATTGTATTTAGTTTATAGTTCTAATTATTTCTAGGTCTTTTGAACTTTCAAAGTTATAAAATAATCCAATACTAAAAGCTATTTTTTCTTATTTTATTTTTTATCAAATTTTAGTCCCATGAAAATCAATGAAATAAAATTTAGTAGTGAAAATTTTTCCAGTTTTATTTCTTTATTTTAACAGAATGTTATATTTTTGCAAACTGAAATCCGGGAGAAATCGGGTGGAAGTACAAAAAAAATGTCTTTGTAGCTCAGTTGGTAGAGCAATTGACTCTTAATCAATGGGTCCAGGGTTCGAGTCCCTGCAAGGACACTTTTTTTTTGCCACTTTAGCTCAGTTGGTAGAGCAACTCATTCGTAATGAGTAGGTCTGCGGTTCAAGTCCGCAACGTGGCTCTCCAGGAAAAAGTTATCACTAACTTGAAAAAGTTTTCCCATCATGGACATTAAAAATACCATTAACGATTTAGTTGAAAAATATTTTGAGGAAATTGTTTCCTTAAGGCGTAAGTTACATACCTACCCAGAACTTTCAAAACACGAAAAAGAAACTTCTACTTTAATTTGTTCAGAATTGGACAAGATGGGCATAAGTTATAGAAATGACATTTATGGTTATGGAATATTTGGGTTTGTAGATGGAAAAAATCCTGAAAGCAAGTGTGTAGCATTACGTGCAGATATGGACGCATTACCTATAAAGGAAATGACTGATCTTCCTTTTGCTTCAAAAAACGAAGGAGTAATGCACGCATGTGGTCATGATATTCACATGGCTTCTTTGCTTGGTACAATAAAAATTCTGAATGAAATGAAAGAACATTTCTCTGGTAGAGTAATGTTTATCTTCCAACCATCAGAAGAAGAATATCCAGGAGGAGCAGTTTCTATGCTAAAGGCTGGAATATTCAATGAAATAAAGCCAAGTTCTATTATGGCATTTCATTGTACCCCAGAAATGGAATGTGGACATGTTGCCTTGAAAGAAGGTAAACTTATGGCGTCTACAGATGAAATCTATATTACAGTAAAAGGAAAGGGCGGTCACGGAGCAACTCCTCATCTAGATATTGACCCTATAGTTGCTGCATGTCATATTGTGACTGCTTTACAGACTATAGTTTCCAGAAATGCTAATCCTACTATGCCTACAACTTTTTCCGTAGGCCGTTTCATAGGAGAAGGAAGAACAAATATTATTCCTTCTGAGGTAAAACTGGAATGCATAATCAGAACATTCAATGAAGACTGGAGAAAACGCTGTCACGAACTTATACACCAAATAAGTGAAAATACAGCCAAAGCATTTGGAGCAGAAGCAGACGTGTTTATTGACCCTGGCTATCCATTTGTTTACAATAATCCAGAATTGACCAGAAAAGTAAGAAAACTTGCTGAAGAAATTCTACCTGAAGGTTATGTTGAAGATGCAGGAATGAGAATGACTGCTGAAGATTTTTCTTATTTTGCTCAGGTTGTACCTGCTTGTTATTTTAGAATAGGAACGCACATAGAAGGAGAACCTGTAGCAAATCTTCATACAGCATATTTTAACGCAGATGAGGACGTTTTAAAGACCTCTATGGCCCTAGAATCTTACCTTGCAATAAAGAATTTAGAATAAAGCAAAATTTTAAGAATCTAAAACGAAGATCTATATAAATAAAACGAGGTTTCATTCATTTGAAACCTCGTTTTATTTTAATCAATAGTTTATTTCCTAAAACTAAAGGAAAAATATTTTTCTTAGTGTTTTACTACAAGTTTCTTAGTTGAAAGAGTTTGTCCATCAGCAATAACTGAATAGAAATAAACACCTGAATTCAAATCTGAAACATTTACAGGAAGTTTACCAGATTTTCCTGTTGCAACATTCATAGTTTTAACAACTGAACCAACTGTATTTCTTATAACAACTTTTGCAGAAGCATATTTTGAAGGGATTGAATAAGAAATAGTTGTTGTGTTGTTTGCTGGGATTGGAGCAGCAGAAAGTGCCAATGGAACTTGTTTTTCTACTGAAGGAAGTGCAACATTGTCATTGTATTTAACTGTAAATGACTGGATAGCTTGACCATCTTCTCCCAAGATTGTAAATTCTGCTCTTGTAACAGATTTGTCTGCATACAAATACATCAAATCAAAATGAGTAAATGTTTCACCTGCTGCAACAGTTTGAATCTCAGAAATATTTGCGTCAAGACAGGTTTCTCCAAAACACATCATAAGGCTATTTCCTTCTGATATTTGCTGTATATTCTTTTGAATACGGAATGCAACATCTTCATTTGTATTGTTTACAAAGTAGATAAAATCTATAGCAACACCTGCTTCATCTTCCAATGTGATATTTAACACATTTTGAAACTCAACCTCATCACCAGTCTCATTATCAAGATGTTGCAATGTAAACACTTGAGCATTCAAAGCTAGAACACTCATCATCAAACTTAAAAATAAATATACTTTCTTCATCTTTTTATTATACTTTTTATTTAATTAACTAAATATACTTGGCTTGCAAAATTATGAAATTTAATTATTCTCTGCAACATTTTATAGAAATATTTTTTTGTTTTACTTATTTAAACAAAATATGCGGAGAATAAAATACAAATTGCCAGTCCAAAAATAAAACGCCGTTTTATTTTTCTAACTCCTCGTTTCGCTGGCGTAACTCTTCGTTTTAGAAAATTAAAACGAAGAGTTTTTTTTGCAAAACTTCGTTTTTATTTTGACAAGAAAAAAATAAAAAAGCCCTCACAAAAGTGAAGGCTTTCTTATCTATTTAAACTTTCTTTTTATTTATTTACAAATGTTGCAAAGTTATTTTCAACTTTAGCATCTCTGTAAAGGATTGCAATAGGATTTATTTGTGAAAGTCTTTGTTGGCTACGCATTTTGTAGTTTTGACAAATCATATTAGGATCTTCCTTAACAGGACGTTTGCCTATTCTGTCTATTTCTACTACATAAATTCCGTTAAAGCCTTTGATAACTTTCTTGCTCAAACCAGTATTCTTAGCTGCAGAAACTGTACCGATAACTCTCATTTCAGCGCCAGCTTTTCCATAGTAAGGAGCAGAGAAGTCTACGCTCAATACTGTATCAACTGCTACGTTTGCTTTTGCTGCGTAAGCATTGATATCTGCACAACCTGCAACAAGTTTTTCTGCTTTTGCGATAAGCATTTCAGCTTTCTTTTCAAGTTTCACTCTTCTTTCAAATTCAGGATTTTCTTTCAATTTAGCCAATGGAATGATTCCTTTTTCTTGAATGTCTTTAAGACCGATAACCATAAACATTGTATTGTATTGACCGAAATCTTGAAGTTCGTAAACTGTATTTGAAACTTCACCTACCTTTACTTTTTCAGGAACGCCGAATGCCCAGCAGATAGCTTCTCTTGCGTATGGAGTACCATCTAGTTGGAATGACATATTTGAAACAGTAGATGTAAGAACATTTAGACCATCTTTTTGAGCAATAGTCTTCATAGTTGCAAGATCTTTAGATTTTGCCAAGAAGATATCTGCTTTGTCTTTTGCAGCTTGTATTGTTTTTTCACTAGGACGAATACCTATAACAACAGAAGCCATTTGTATTTTTTGTTTTGCAAGAGTCTTGTCTGTTACTTTGATGATGTATTCACCTACAGAGTCTGGACGAGCATATCTAATGATTCCACCTACAGGACAAGCTGCCATAGGAGCAAACATATCTTCTGTAAGGCTTCCGTCAACTACCCAACCCATATCACCAAATGAATTCTTTGTGCTAGGATCATCAGAAAATTTAGCAACATTTGCTGAGAACTGAGCTGTATCTTTAGAGATAACTGCGTAAAGAGAGTCAACCAATTCTTTTTGTTGTTTAGGTGAACGTTTGATATCTTGAGAACCTGTATTTGTATTATAAACTGCAATTACAGAGAACTTGATTGAGTCTGGTCTTGATTTTTCGTCAAGTATTCTACCCATAATCCAGTTGCTTCCAACCATTCTTGGTTCTAGCATAGCGCCAGCACCTTTTCCAGCCATAAGAGAATCTGGGAATAATGCTACGATATTTCTTGCGCTTCTTTCATAGTAATTGCTGTCGTAATTGTTTTCAAAAGATGAAGAAATAAATCCGTTCATATCTTCTTTTGAAGTTGAAGCTAATTCAGCAAAAACTCTTTGAGCTGAGTCTGCAAGGTTTTTCAAGTCTGCTTCTGATGGTCTTACATCAAATTTTACAAACTCAACATCACGCATTTCTTCGTAAATACGGAATTCGTTTTTGTGAGCATCGTAATATTTTTTGTAATCTTCATCTGTAAGTTTCACTTGATTGTCTTCTATTGAAGCAAAAGGCAATACAGCATAACGAGTATCTACAACTTGGTCGTAAGTATCGCTTATGTGTTTAGCCATTGCTTTTGGCATATAGAAACTCTTAGCAATGATGCTTCCATATTTTGTATTCAATCTTTCAGAAACTGCATTTTTCTGCATTTGATTCCAAGCTTCTTGTTGTTCAGGTTGCATCTTGTCGTATTGAGACATTACCTGACGAACAGCTTGAACATTGTATTGACCTGTAGAAGGATCTGTGAAAGCTTGTCTTGCCTCAGATGCAAGGAATGTTCCAAGGAACATATCGCTTAATTCCTCTTCTCCTACAACTATACCTAGAGATTCACATTCTCTCTTAAGTATCTTTTCACTTGCCAATTGATAATAAGCTTGTGCTTTTACCTGGAATTGTTGTTCTTGAGTAAGTTTTCCATCAGGTACACGAGTTTTGTATTGGTTTTCAATAGTTCCTCTTACGTTTTCAAACTCACCAGAACTTATCTCCATACCATCAACGCTTGCCAATTTAGTAGGCATTTTGTTAGTCTTTTTACCAAAGTCGTTGAAGATAAATGCTAAAGTAGCAAGGGCGATAATGATTGTTACAGCCCATCCAAAATTCTTTCTAATTTTACCTATTACTGCCATTTTTCCTAAAATGTGTTTAAATTGAGGGTGCAAAGATAATAATTTTTTTGTTTATGAGAAAAAAAACTATAGAAAAATAGAGTTTTTGTCCATTTACTAGGATTTGAAATAGTCCTATATGTTTTTTCTGCTTTTTATTTTCAAGTAAATATTGTATCTTTGCACCTTGAAATAGTATTTTTATATGAAAAAGATAATTAACTTTGTTTTGGCTATTGTATTGCTTTTGCCCTTGGGAATAAAAGCTCAAAACAACACAGAAGATAGAAGTTTTGAACTATCAAAGAATCTTGAAATATTTTCTTCCGTGTACAAGACTCTGTACACAACTTATGTGGATGACATAAAGGAAGGAGACCTCATCAAGACTGCCATAGATGCTATGCTAAACAAACTTGACCCTTATACAAACTACTATCCTGAAAGCGACATAGAAGATGTAAAGATGCAGTTGCTTGGAGAGTATGGTGGAATAGGTGCTTTGATTCATCAAAAAGGAGATAGCGTTTACATTTCAGAACCATATGAAGGTCTGCCTGCATATGAAGCAGGGCTGAAAGCTGGAGATTTAATCCTAGAAGTAAATGGTCAAAATGCAAAAGGAAAGAATTCCGACCAAGTAAGAGAATTTCTTAGAGGCCAGGCAGGAAGCCTTATCAAAATAAAAATATCCAGACAAGGTGAAGAAAAGACATTTTCTTTCAAAAGAAAAGAAATCACTCTTCCAAACGTACCTTATAGCGGAATGTTGGAAAAGAATGTCGGCTACATAAAACTTAACGAATTTACAAAGAATGCTGCAAGCAATGTTTTATCTGCTTTCAACAACCTGAAGAAACAAGGAATGACTTCCTTGATTCTGGACCTTAGAGGCAATGGTGGTGGATTGTTGAATGAAGCTGTAGACATTGTAAACATTTTTGTTGACAAAGGAAATGTTGTAGTAACTACAAAAGGGAAGGCTCTTGATAAAAATGCATCTTTCAAAACAAGAAACAAAGCCGTAGATACAAAGATACCCGTTGTAGTTTTGGTAGACCCTGCAAGTGCAAGCGCAAGCGAGATTGTTTCAGGTTCTTTGCAAGATTTGGACAGAGCTGCAATAGTTGGACAAAGAAGTTTTGGCAAAGGCCTTGTTCAAAACATCTTTCCTCTTATTTACAACACTCAAATGAAAGTCACTGTTTCCAAATACTACATTCCTTCTGGACGTTGTATTCAGGCAATAGATTACTCTCACAGAGATTCTACTGGTAGAGCAACCAAGGTTACAGATTCTCTTCGTACAGCATATAAGACAAAAGGAGGTAGAACTGTTTATGATGGTTACGGAATTGAACCAGATGTCCTTATAGAACCAGAATATGCAGGCAATATAGTTTTTGCTCTTTATGGAAAGTCTCTTCCTTTCGACTTTGCTACAGAATTTGCAAGAAAGCACAATTCTATTCCTCCTGCAAAAGACTTTAGAATTACCGATGAAATCTACGATGACTTCGTAAAATTCCTTGAAGGAAAAGATTACTCTTATACAACCCTAGCAGAAGAGGAACTAAAAGTATTGATTGCAGATGCAAAGAAAGAGAAATATGATTCTACAATAGTTTCTCAGTTGGAGAATATGCAAAAGCAGATGCAGAAAGATAAAGAAAACGATTTGTACAAATACAAGAAAGATATTAGCGATTTGTTGTTAAGCGAAATAGTTGTTAGATACTACAACCAGAAAGGAAGAGTAGAAGCAATGATTCAGGAAGACAAAGAAGTTTTGAAAGCGATAGAAATACTTAGCGACAAAGAAAAATACAACAATATCTTCAAAGTAAAATAAAGTACCATTGGAATTATTATGACTAAATCTTTAACAGATATTACACTTTGCATATCTAAAGAACTACAAGACTTTGAAAATAGATTCTCTCAATGTTTGTCAGACAATGAAGACAAAGCATTGAACGCTGTTTTGCGTTATGCTTTTGGAATGAAAGGAAAACGTGTGCGTCCTATGTTGGCGATGCTTGTTGCTGGTGCTTTAGGAAAGATAACAGAACAAACTATGAGAGGAGCTTTAATAGTAGAACTTCTTCATACTGCTTCTTTACTTCACGACGATGTTTTGGACAATAGTTCTAAAAGAAGAGACCAAGAGACCATAAACTCTATCTGGGGCAATCACGTTGCAATCCTTACAGGAGACTACTTGTATGGAAGAGCATTATCTTTGATTAAAACACAGGAAGATTTCAACCTTATGCCTGTATACGCGAAGATAGCAATGGATCTTCCAAAAGGAGAAATGTCTGAAGTGCAAGCAACCAACAACACAGATACCTCTATTACCACTTACCTGAAAGTTATCTATGACAAGACTGCTTCCTTAATTGAAACAGCCGTTCTTACAGGAATTTTGTCTTGTCAAGGAGATCTGTCACAAGAAGACAATATAAGAGAGCTAGGGAAAAGTATAGGAATAGCTTTTCAAATAAAAGATGATATGCTAGATTATTCCGAAAACACAGGAAAGAAAGCTGGCATAGACATACAGGAAAAGAAAATAACCTTGCCTCTTATCTACTACATGGAACAATCTTCCGAAGAAGAAAGAGAAAGAATCCTAGAATTTATCTACTCCGACAGTAAGACTGAAACGGAAATAGAAGAATTTGTAAGAAAAGTTGCCAATAGTGGAGCTATGCTAAAGGTGGAAGAAGTCCTAAAAGAACATAGCCAGAAAGCTCTTGATATTCTTGGCAATCTTCCAAAGAACCAGTATACAGAAGCGTTGTTTGACTTGGTACAATATTTGATATTTAGAAACAAATAAGAAAACATACAAGAATAGTAATAACATTAAATATTTAAAAAGATGAAAAAAATTTTCGCATTCCTAACAATGGCAGTTTTATGCCTAGGACTATCAGCACAAAATGCTAAATTAGCTAGCATAAACATCAAGGACGTTGATGGTAAAGTTGTAAACACTTCTACATTCAACAATGGAGACAAACCATACATAGTATGTTTCTGGGCTACTTGGTGCCACCCTTGTCTTGAAGAACTTTCTGCTATGGCAGAACTTTATGAAGACTGGCAAAAAGAAACAGGCGTAAAAATTTATGCAGTTTCTCTAGACGACACTCGTACAAAAGGAAAAGTAAAACCATTGGTAAACAGTATGGAATGGGAATATGAAGTATTCATAGATGAAAACTCAGACTTCAGAAGAGCAATGGGTGTAAACAATCCTCCTCACACATTCATCGTTGGTGCTGACGGCTCTATCCTATGGCAACACGCTGGATACGCAGAAGGTGACGAAGAAAACACAATCAAGAAATACATAGAACTTTCTAAATAGTATGAAAAAAATATTCTTAACTCTGATAGCTACTTTCGCAGTAGCTATCTGTGCTAATGCACAAGGCATAATTGGAGGTAAAGTTACAGGAAACTTCCAAACAGATATGCAGATTTCAAAGGAAGACTCTGTCATAGGAGCGCAGAAACTGGAAGATAAAATGCGTATCAACTCTTTTGCAAACATTCTTTACACCAACGGAGATTTCTCTGCTGGTTTTCGTTATGAAGGATACTTGAATCCTATTCTTGGATTTGATGCTCAATATCAGGGCGCAGGTATTCCTTACAGATTTGCTTCATACAAGAAAGACTTTTTGGAAGTAACTGTAGGTAACTACTACGAACAGTTTGGCTCTGGTCTTATCTTTAGAAGTTATGAAGAAAGAAACCTTGGACTAGACAACGCAATGGACGGAGTCCGCATAGTAGCAAAACCTCTTGGTGGACTTGTAATCAAAGGAGTTGTAGGTAAACAAAGATACTATTGGGATGACATCTGGCAGACAGACAACGGCCTTGTAAGAGGTTTGGATGCAGACTTGGCTTTGAATGATATCATTCCTGGCTTTGAGGCTTCTGAATACAGACTTACCCTTGGCGGTAGTTTTATCTCTGTATATGAAAAAGCCAACTCTGTATTTACAACTATAGACAACGAACAATACAGACTTAATATCCCAGAAAACATCGGCGCAGGAGCTTTCCGTGCTAACTTTGGATATAAAAACTTTAACCTTGGAGCAGAATATGCACAGAAAGGACAAGATCCTAACGCTGTAAACAACTACATATACAGAAAAGGTAATGCTTTCCTTCTTACAGCTGGATATAGTGTAAAAGGTTTTGCAGTAAGATTTGAAGGCAAGAGAATAGACAACATGTCTTTCAAAAGCAAGAGAACTGCTACAGGAAACATGCTTAACGTAAACTATCTTCCTGCTATCACTCGCCAACACTCTTACTCTTTGATGAGTATGTACTCTTACGCAACCCAAGTAAATGGTGAGATGGGCTTCCAGGCAGACGTTATGTACAAGATTCCTAAGAACACTCTTCTTGGTGGAAAATACGGAACAGATGTTAAGTTGAACTACTCTTACATCACATCTTTAGACAAAGAAGCCATAGACAATTATGCTCTTAACCAAATGGGAACAGAAGGATACACAAGTTCTTTCTTCAAGTTTGGCGATGAAATATATTTCTCTGAACTTAACCTTGAAGTAAACAAGAAGTTCTCAAAAGACTACAAGATGAACTTTATGTATTCTTACCAGACTTTCAACCCTATCGCTTTCGGCCACGAAGGAAATCCTTTCATCTATGCTAACATCTTCGTAGTAGATGGAACATACAGATTTTCTTCTCATCAGTCTATCAAGGGAGAAATCCAATGGTTGCTTACAGAACAAGACTATGACGAATTTGCAAAAGGTGACTGGCTACAATTTGGAGCAGAATACAACCTTAACGGTCGTTGGTTCTTCGCAGCTTCAGACCAATGGAACTACGGAACACAAGAAGGAGAAAAAGTTCATTACTACAACTTCTCTCTTGGTTGCACATACAACACAACAAGAGTTTCTCTTTCATATGGCAAACAGCGTCAAGGTATCCTTTGCATAGGTGGTGTATGTAGAGAAGTTCCTGCTTCCAACGGATTATTTATGACAATCACAAGTAGTTTCTAATTAAAGATAAGGAGTATATAATATGAAAAAAATATTTGGTCTTGTATTAGCAGTTTCTGCAATGCTGTTCGCATCTTGCGACAACTTTGAAGAAGATGAATATGTTGTAAAATTGGAAGGCTATACAACAGAATCAGCACCTATAACTAAAACTCAGACAAAACAAGCTGTTCTTCTAGAAGACTACACAGGCTGGATGTGTGTCAACTGTCCTTCTGCTGCAGCCTTGTTAGAAACTATGATGACTACATACGGCGAAGATCTTGTGGCTATGTCTGTTCATGCTGGCAGTTTCGCTAACCCTAGCGCAGCCAACAACAACCTTGATTTCCGTACTACATACGGCACACAGTGGAATTCAGAATTTGGATTTTCTGCTTATCCTGCTGGATTGATAAACAGAACATACAATGGCTCTTCTCGTATATTCCAGAAAGATGAATGGAACTCTGCAGTAGCAAGTCTTCTTTCTTCTCAAACACATTATATGAACATCAACCTTGGAGCTAAAATCAGCGGAAAGAAAATCATCGTAAGCGCACAATATGCTCCAGTAACAAATATGGATTTCCCTACTTACGCTAACATAGTTGTCATAGAAAGTGGAATACATGGAGTTCAGTTTAACTCAGACCCTACATACGGCTCTGTTCCTAAGATTGAAGATTATGTATTTAACCACGTATTGCGTCCAAATGGTTTGATAGCTCTTCCTCTTGCAGAAACTATGGCAACAGGAACAAACGTTGAAAACAACTATGCTATCAATATTGACGATGCTTGGGTTTTGGGAAACTGCGCAGTAGTTGTTTTCGTAACAAATGCTAACACAGGAGAAGTTGTCCAAGTAAATGAAATAGAACTTTAGTTCTTTTACAAATACAGTCGTAAACAAAAACAAGGATGTAGAGATTACATCCTTGTTTTTTTGTTATCTTTCACACTATCTATATTATTTAAGAAATACCAAAATGAATTGATAGGCTAAAGCTTCGATCATATGGTTAATTCTCCTCTGGAA
>JAGHSX010000008.1 GCA_018065645.1 Candidatus Scybalousia scybalohippi | reverse complement strand
ATGTCCTCACACTCAGGATTTATGACGAGAATGTTCTATGATGCCGTTCTCAACATTATCACGAGTAATGAGTATTGCTGGTCTGATGTATTCCCTGATGTTGTATTCGAGAGCAATAATGCCAAAGAAGAGACAATCAACTTAGGAAGATGGCAGCCATTCAAGACACTTACTTGCAGACCTATCAGAGGTTCACTTACAGGTGTTACTCGATGCGAGGGATTCTTGTATGTAGACGATTTAGTATCTGGTATTGAAGAGGCATTGTCAAAGGATCGTCTCGATAAACTTTATGGAGAATACACCACAGACCTTAAATCTCGTAAGAAAAAGAAAGCCAAGGAAATCCATATTGCTACTAGATGGAGCGTCCATGATATTATTGGCAGACTTGAAAGGCTTTATGAGGGAGACCCAAGAGCAGAGTTTATAGCCGTTCCTGATATTGACCCTAAGACAGGCAAGAGCAACTTTGATTACGATTACGATGTAGGATTTGACGAGAAGTATTTCCACGATATGGAAATGGCAATGGATGATGTATCTTATCGTTGCCTATACAAAAGTGATCCGATTGAACGAGAGGGTATTCTATATCATCCTACAGAACTCAAAAGATACCTTGGTGGACTTCCAGACAAAGATGCAGATTCTATTCTTGCAATATGCGATACAAAGGACACAGGTACGGACTACAACTTCCTTGGAGTATTTTATCAGTATGGCGATATGTACTACCTAGAAGATGTCGTATTCAAGAATATCGACCCAGGTACGCTTGATGTTCTCAACTCAGATATGCTTGTAAAACATCATGTGCAGCAATGTCAGTTCGAGAGTAATAAAGAGGGTAGCAGAACCGCCAACGAGGTAGAAAAGCTCGTAAAAGAAAAAGGTGGTCGTTGCCACATTACAAAGAAATACACCACGCAGAACAAAGAGACCAAGATTATCGTTAATTCTTCATGGGTAAAGGAACACGTTATATTCAAAGACCCAGAAGAATACGAACCAAAGAGTGATTACGGAGTAATGATGTCTTTTCTTTGCAGTTACACACAGCTTGGAAAGAACAAACACGATGATGCTCCTGATGCTCTGGCTATGTTTGCACAGTATGTAGACTCGCTTTTAGGAAGTGCTGTTACTGTAGCAAAGAGAAGTGAACTCGGTATTTAAGGGGAGATAAGGATGATAGAATACAATTTTTCCACCAACCTGAGAAAAATTAGAAAGGAACAAGGGGTTACACAAAACGAACTCGCAAGGGGAATACGAGTATCGCAAGTGACAGTATCGGAATGGGAAACCAATGTCAGATACCCTACTGTAGACAGGATTTATGAGATAGCAAATTTCCTCAAAGTGCCTGTAAATGCGTTGCTTTCTGACACTCAGGAAAACGATGGTAAAGCATACTAGACAACAAAATAAAAATTTTTTTGAAAAATATGTTTATTTGACTTGACAAGATATGTTAAGTAGACTATACTACGAACATACCAAGTGATACGAATTGATGTTCGGTACGATAAACGGACAGTAATCACATCAAGGTAGATGGCATTTTTCTCCTGTCTAGTAGATAATCGGACAGTCTGCTAGACGAATGGACCATTAGCTTAGTTGGTTAAAGCACTCGGCTCATAACCGAGCGACCCAAGGTTCGAGTCCTTGATGGTCCACGCAAGGCATCCTAGCATATCCGCGGAATATGGTAGCCACTCTGAAATACACTAGGGTAGATAAAGAGGCTGAGTACATCGGTGCAGACAGAAACGGAATGTCCAATGTATGACCGTGACGGCAACCAGAGGTTGCATAGTTTTAAGGGAGGTATTGAAGATGTATATTCCTGAGTTTTGGTGCGGAGTAGTCGCAACCATAGTATTAGAGATTGTTGCAGCAATAGCTGGCACAATATATGTAAATCACAAGAAGAAAGGAGATTCCGACAATGAATAAGACTGAGTTAGTATCTGCAATCGCTGAGAAGTCAGGACTTTCAAAGGCAGATTCAGAAAAGGCACTCAACGCTTTCACAGATGCCGTAACTTCTGAGTTGAAGAATGGTGGTAAGGTTCAGTTAGTAGGGTTTGGTACTTTTGAGGTATCAGAGAGAGCCGCAAGAACAGGCAAGAATCCTCAGACAGGCGAACCACTTGAAATTGCAGCTTGCAAGGCACCTAAGTTTAAGGCTGGTAAGGCGTTAAAGGATGCTTTGAATTAGATCATCGGAGCGAACTTGGTGTAGAGTGGTGGTCCGATTCCACCTGTTGTCTTGGCTCTTGCAAATAACGTGACAACCGTTTCTTTCCTAATGTTCTTGACGATACTAAGAAAATTCTGGCGGTATGGGATAATGGTATTCCATCACATTGCTAATGTGTCCTACAGAAATGTAGTCTAGGTTCGACCCCTAGTGCCGCCGCTATCCGATTCACATTCTCGACCATCCAATGAGAATGAATGCTAGTTTGAATTGGATTTACTCTACGGATAAGCCGTACATACCTTTACAAGAGTTAGTATGTTTGCAAACTTGTTGAGTCCGTAGAGTTTAATGGGATATAGTTCAGCGGTAGAACGATTGGCTGTTAACCAATATGTCGTAGGTCCGATTCCTACTATCCCAGCTATGAGGTTGTATTCCATCGGTGGAGGAAACCTTAGAAATTTGGAGTTGTCGGAATAGGTAGACGAATAAGAATGTAAAGGAATGGCTGTCGGTGCGAGTCCGTAGGAAGAGAAGTCGGGTAAATACCTCAACACGGAGCAGTCAATAAACTTCTGAAAATCATAACATCTATCCCTGAAATATGGTGCCGACTAACAGAAGCATAGTTCCATGATGGGTGCAAATCCCATCACTCCAAAGCCGTCCTGACTTCGGACGATAAACCAGTTAGGTTAGAGAGATTTCCTGAAAGGTTTTTCCTATCGGCATCCCTGGTGGTTAAGGGGTAGCACAGCAAACCATAGTGCGTGTACGGAACTACTTAATCAAGTCCGAGGGTTACATACTGTCGTAGTTAACACCCTTTAATCTGTTAGTAGTGAGGAACGACATTAGCAAAAGCAGAGAGGTAGCCTGTGGGGCGAGGTTACGTTACGGAGAGGTAGCTCAGTTGGGAGAGCAGTAGCATAGTAAAAACGCATCATGTTTGTGTGTGCTAACAGCTATTTACTGATATGGGAAGCCACGTGTCCGAGGTTCGAGTCCTCGTCTCTCCATCAAGGCGATGGCGCAAATGCCCTTACAAATCAAGAAGATGCGCCAATATGAGTAGGGTAGCTCAATGGTAGAGCGCGTAGAGAATAGGTCATGTATGTGTACCTTAACAGCGATTATCTCATTCCAATGCAAGGACGATGTTCTGGGTCCGAATCCCAGCCCTACTCCTGCCCCGATTCAGACCATGGTAGGTCTGTGAAACATGGCAAGTGTTTTATTCGGCAATCAATCTTACGGGTTCAAATCCTGTCGGGGCAACTAAGTGACGATTCAGCAATCATACTTAAAACAGAAGATTCCATTCACATCCTCTTAGAAAGTAATCGTCATGTAATTTATGGGGCGCATACAGCAACTTATGGATATGACTGTTAATCATAAAACCAAAAGCGTCCTGAAAACACAGAAAACCAAATTATTGTAGTGACACTCACAGCCAATCTAAAGGTTAATCAAATGTCTGAAAAACATAAGAGAATCGGTTCAATTCCGAAAAAGTGTCATGGAAAGGAAAGAAAATGAGTTTTGCAGATGCAATGAGAGACGAGAGCAAGTTCACAAGAACCGAAAACGGAGCAGTTGCCTTGAATACTACAGGCAATGCACTTCTTGATTTATTCGGTTCGATTGGTTCTTTGAGAGAAGCTGATAAGAATAGGATTGAAACACTATTCGCAGAGGCTTACAGAGAAGATCCGCTATTTGCAACAAAGATTGTGTTCTATGCCAGAGATATCAGGGGCGGTCTTGGAGAGAGAAAGACTTTCCGTACTCTGATTAAGTATATGGCTAATAGGCACCCTGAGACATTAAGACCTAACCTAGATTTGATAGGTGTATTCGGTCGATACGATGATATGTACGAGCTTATAGGCACACCACTAGAGGAAGATATGTGGGCGGCTATGAAGAAACAGTTTGAAGAGGACTTGCACAACCTTGTAGAGGGTAAAGCAATATCTCTTCTTGCAAAGTGGATTAAGACATCCGATGCAAGCTCTAAGCGCACAAGAGAAATGGGAATCCTTACAGCACATAAGTTAGGCTACCCTGTTTACAATTTCAAAAGAATCGTAAGAAAGATGCGACAGAGAATAGGTGTTGTAGAAAGCCTTATGTCGGCTGGTAAGTGGGATGAAATCAAATATCCAGAGGTTCCTAGCCGTGCGATGATGATATACCGCAAGGCGTTTATGAAACACGATTCTGTGAGATTTGAAGAGTTCATCGGAAAAGCAGAAAAAGGCGAGGTTAAAATCAACGCAAGTACATTATTCCCTTACGATATTGTAGAGAAGATTCTTTACAAGAGGGAGAGCAGCAGAGTTCTTGAAACACAATGGAACGCATTACCTAACTATGTTGAAGAGGGTACAAATGCACTTGTAATGGCAGATGTATCAGGTTCTATGTCTGGTAGACCTATGGCAACATCAATAGGACTTGCTATTTATTTCGCAGAGAGAAATGTAGGTGCATACCACAATCTGTTTATGACATTCTCAGGTAGACCAGAGACAGTTGTATTAAAGGGCGAGACCTTAGAACAGAAGATTAGAAATGTCAGCAAGGCGAATTGGGATATGAATACGGACTTAAAGGCTGCTTTCGATAGAGTTCTTGAAATCGCAGAAGATAACCATATTCCACAGGAAGAAATGCCAAAGGCTATCGTAGTTGTCTCTGATATGGAGATCGATAATTGTGGCAATAGAGAGTGGTCTTTCTACGACAAGATGGCTAACAAGTTTAGCAAAGCAGGTTATGTGATTCCAAATATCATATTCTGGAATGTAAATAGCCGACACGATGTATTCCACGCGGATCAGAGAAGAAAAGGTGTTCAGCTTGCAAGCGGTCAATCAGTAACAGTATTTAAGCAGGTGTTACAGAACCTTGGTTTTAACCCTGTAGAAGCTATGCAGAACACAATCAATTCTGAGAGATACGACTGTATTACTGTTGAATAAGGTGTAATAGTTGGCGGCGATTGGAAACGATTGCCGCTATTTTAATTGCAAGGAGTATTTATGAGAATTGACACAGCTATAAAACGGCTCACGGAGAACTTTAACAAGGCTAAAAACCTAGGATGGGTAGAGAAACCTATATCCTATGCCTTATATCAGACTTGGAAGCGGGCGAATACCTATGAGAAACCTAGAAAGGCAAAAGAGAATGGATGATGGAGTAAAGGAACAACTTTCATTGGCATTACAGATGCTACGGAAAACCATGATTGATAATGGTGTAAGTATGGGAGTAGATAAGAATGGCAATTTACACTTCTTTGATACAGACCTGTATGTTAGGGAGCATAGATTTGATGGTATTAAGGTGGATATAAATGATTTAGTGAAATAGGAGCAGATATGGACGAGAGAATGGAAACACAAAAGCGTGTTGATATGGTTAAGAAAGAAATGGTCGGTGTCAGATACAGGCATTTTAAGGGCAATGTGTATATTGTTACCGATGTGGCTGTTCATAGCGAGACAGCAGAACCTATGGTGGTGTATAAGCCTTTTAATGATGGTGGGAAGATGGATTGCACTTGGGTTAGACCTTTGGATATGTTCTTATCGGAAGTGGATCACGAGAAATATCCAGATGTAGAGCAGAAGTACAGATTTCAACGAATAGAGACAAGTCTATAGAGGTAGTCGTATGAATAACAAGAAACACGGAGAACAGGTCCGACAGAAGATATTGGACTATATTATTGAGTTCATCAAGGAACACGGCTATCCACCATCTAGGCGAGAAATATGCGATGGAATAGGTCTTAAAAGCACATCAAGTGTTCAATCGCACATGGAGAGGATGATAGACCAAGGAATAATAGAGGTTGATGCAGATTATTCTCCAAGGGCAATAAGAGTACCTGGATATAAATTCGTGAGGGATGAAAATGGGAAAGAATAACAGACTAATTGAGCAGATGAAAACCATTGCAAGGCGCAATAGGGCGAATAATGTTCAGATAGCTTCAAATGCGATTGTTCCACAGGTGTATGCAGCAATAGCCATAGCACTTCATCGAGAACTAGGATGGGGTCATACACGGATAAATAGACTATTTGTTGCATCACAGAAGATATGGGAACAATTCAATGGAAAGCCATCTGATATGATTGAGCTTTGCGAGAAAGAGACAGGAATGTTCCTTATCGGAGCAGATGATTATTGTTGTCAGAACTGTGCTGACTATCGCTATGAAAGATGCAGATGTAAGGATAGTGAGAGGTTCGGAGACAAGGTAGGTAAGTACGATGTATGTACGGAGTTTGGAGTGTTAGATAATGGATAAGTATTTAAGCATAATCACGAATTTTGGGTGTCACGGCAAGTGTCCTTATTGCATCGTAAGAGAGAATGGTATTAAAGTACCTAAGTCAACGGTGTGGGGTCTTGATAAGCTGGAAGAGGCAATAAATATCACAGGAGCAAATATAGTCTCCGTATCAGGCGGTGGAGACCCATTACACGAATATTCTGAGAATCCTGTAGTTCCTATGTACCACGGAATGATTATGGGTGTGTGTAGGAAGTTAGGAATACCTCTTGAAATGCACACCAGCTACATAAATTCGGAATTTCCGTATAATCTCTGCAAGAGAGTTGTGTATCATCTTCGTGACATTGGAGATTTGGATAAAATCAAGAGACACGGCAATGAGATTGTAAGAGTTGTATTTGTTGCTACAGAACAGCTTACCGAGGTAGACATAGCCATTATCTCTAACAAGGTTCACACATCAGATCAGATAGACGAACTCAGTTTCAGACAGATGGTAGATAAAGACTATCAGGTAAGACATTGGAACGAAGAATTTCTTGTAAAGGGTCATAAAGATGGGTTGTGGCACTACATCGAGCAGAAAGACTATAACATTTACTATGCAGAGAATAGGATATACACGAAGTTCTCGGAGATAGGAGCAGAATTAGATGGTTAAATTGTCCGAGTGCCATAGAAATAACCTTTGCGTAGATTGTGACAGCAAAGAATGTTTAGGAGCAGGAGACCCAGGAGCGGATTGCCCTAAGTGGAAATGCGATATGCCAAGTGGTACGACTTGTGAAAACTGTTCTTTCATAAAGGATTATCAGAGGGTCATGCGAGAAGAATACAGGAGACTTAAAGACATATAGGAGATAGAAGATATTATGGCTTATATAGTACCTAATGAGATACCAAGGGTCTGCAACAAGTGTCCTTTTGGCGTATGTGCTTACAGTATGCCATATTGGGGCAGAGAATGTGTGAATAGGTATGATGGAGAAACGGATAAACCTAATACACACGGATATAGGTGCCAATGCGTAAGCGTTGATTCTGAGAACAGAAGTAAGGTTCTAAGAGCGGATTACGATGCTGACATTGAAAAGCCAGGTTGGTGTCCACTTAAAGAAATAAAAGAAAGCGAGGGAGAAAGATGAATTTAGTAGTAATGATGGGCCGTTTAACACGCGATCCAGAAGTAAGGTATGGTGGTGCGAATAATACTGCGGTAGCAAGATACAATATTGCCGTAGATAGAAGATTCCACCGAGACGGAGAACCAGAGGCAGATTTCTTTAATGTAGTGTCCTTTGGAAAACAGGGAGAGTTCGTTGAGAAGTATCTGCATAAGGGTACAAAGGTAGTTATCAAGGGAGAACTCCACAACGATAACTATGAGAAAGACGGACAGAAGATTTACGGCAATGAGATCGTTACTGATAGCGTAGAATTTGCTGAGAGCAAGAATGCTTCACAGAACAACTCAGGTGGAGATACACCAGTTCCTACAACGGATGATGGGTTTATGAATATACCAGAGGGAATGGACGAAGAATTACCATTCGCTTAACCTAAACAACAAAATATCGGTCTGAGAGATAAAAGGGAGAGATATAGTGCTTTCCCTTTTATTTATTGCTATATCTAGTATAAAATGGATTGTGTCTAGGTATAAGCGTTGGTGGAATATTATCCTTCTCTTACAATAGGGTGGCGCACAACCGCCCTATTATGCTGATATAGCTCAATTCGGTAGAGCATCTGATTTGTAATCAGAGGGTTGGGAGTTCAATTCTCTCTGTCAGCTTTCAACATAGACGGAAAGGTGGTGGGTTTCGTGACAACAATTCAGAATGTGTATTGTCCTGTATGCAAAGAAAAAGCGAATAGAAACAAGCTACTTTTCAAGAAAACTCCTGAAACCAAAGGAATAGTATTTATATTGTGCCGAGGGTGTAGAGAGGAAATACAACTTGACTTAGATAAAGAGCCTGTGAGCCGATTGAGTGATAAATAAACTCGATTGGCTTTTTTATTTTTGAGGGAAAGGAGAGGTTGAGCCGATGTACGCAAGCGTAAAACCAACAGTAGGTCGTTTGATGATAATGACAGACGAGAAAACTGTTACAAAAAAGAATATCGTAAGCATTGTGTCTAAAGGCTTTATGGAACATCAGAAGAATGTTCAGGACGAAATGTTCCTCTTCGAGTATGAGAAAGGCATTCAACCTATCCTTAACAGAGAAAAAGCAATCAGACCAGAAATCAACGTTACTGTAGTTGAGAACAATGCTGCAAAGATAGTTGATACTCATGTAGGCTATTGCTTTTCTAACCCTATTACATTTGTTCAGAGAGCAAAGGTAGAACTCGATAAAGAGACAGACAAGATTAAGGATAAAGATACAGACGGACAGAAAGACGATATGAAGATAGCTGTCCTTAACAAGATGAACCAGGAGCAGAAGAAGAGTTCCAAGGACATTCAGCTTGCGAGAAATATGTTTATCTGCGGCCTTGGATATCAGATGGTATTGCCTAATCGTAAGAAAAAGGCATTTTCTCCATTTGAGATTATGGTTCTTAATCCACTCACAACATTTGTGATTTATTCCAATGACGCATACAGAGAGCCGATGGTGGCTGTTACATACTTCATTCACGATGATGGAACAATAAGCCTTACCGCATATTCGGCTGACTATATATTCACAATTGAAAGAGGTACAGAACCAGACGAGTACAGACTTAATGAGAAGATTGTACCGAATGTTCTTGAAATGATACCTATTGTTGAGTTTGCGCTTAATGACAGAATGGGAATCTTCGAGAAAGTAATTCCTATTATGGACGCAATCAACCTCGTAAACTCAGATCGTATTAACGACATATTACAGCACGTTCAATCTCTTTTGTGGTTACACAACTGTCAGATTGATGGTGAGCAGAAAAAGAACCTTGTCGATGGCGATGGCGTAATTATGACACAGAGTAGTGATGGAAGAGACGCTAAGATTTCTTATCTCACACAAACTCTTAATCAGACAGAAGTTCAGACACTTGTAAATTACTTACAGGAACAGTTACAACAGCAGACATCTACACCATCTTGGCAAGAGGCAAGCGGTGGTTCTACTACAGGTGCTATGCAGTTATCTAACGGATGGCAATGCCTTGAAATCTATGCAAAGACAGTAGAACAGCTATTTACTGAACCCGAAATGCAGATTTTGGAGATTGAAACTGCGATTATGCAGAACGATAAAAGAGATTTTGGAGGTCTTGAAGATATTGAAATCTCTGATATCGAGATTAGATTCTGTAGAACAAAGACTTATGACCTTGTTTCCAAGACTAATGCGCTTGTTTCACTTCTTAATGCAGGTGTCGATGGTCTTACAGCTTTCAATACAGTTGGATTGTTTACTGATTCTCAACAGGCATGGGTTGATTCTGAAAAGATTATCAATGCCATTCAGAAGAAGTTGGCTGCAAAGACAGAAACACCAAAGAACGATACACAGAATCCTATGGCTAATGCAAATGCCAATACCGATGAAAACGGCAATGGTGGAGTAAACAATCAGCCTAAAGATAAGACAGAAGAATCCTTGCAACCATCTAAAGTAGCTGGCGTTGTGGAGGATTAGTCTTATGGGATATACGATTGATAGTTGGATTGATGAAATGAACCTCTTGAAATCCGATAAGGAGAAGAGGAAAAAGACAGGGCATGATATCTACGAGAAGATGGGTAACTTCTTACTTCGCCAGCTTACAGATTTGATTGAGGGTGTGTTTTTACTCTCGGTCACATCTTTGATGTATAGGGAAGAGCTTATCGACCTGTATATGACCTATGCAGACGATAAAAACGACCCTTGGATGAAAGGCAGAGCGGAAAGATTTGCAGATGAAATCCAGAATACGACAGAAAGAGCCGTAGAGGGTCTTGAAAGCAATCCATCATTCACAGAATCGGTGCTATTTGGTGTTCCGATGAAGAAAAGCGATGTTCCACCGAAGATAAAAGATGTTTTCTCACTCGAAAGAGCGCAGAGAATAGCGATGAACGAAGCCAATGTTATTGAGAACTATAAGCACCACTTAGAATTAAAAAAGACCCAAGTTACACACACCTGGGATGCTACATTAGATGAACTTACACGACCACATCATTACTTAGCCGATGGGCTGACAGTTCCGATTGATGAACCATTCATTATTGATGGAGAAATGATGATGTTCCCTGGCGATGATAGTCTAGGGGCAACGGCAAAGAACCTTATAAATTGTCGTTGCGTGGAATTATAACAACATATTTTTAGAGCCTATGAGCCGATTAAGAACCTATTCTCTTAGTCGGCTTTTATGTTTGGCAAGGAAAAGCCATAAACCCCACTAGAGAAAGTGTAAAAACGCATTTTAGTACATCAGAGAAGATTAAACGCACAAAGAATTACACCCTTGCAGAGACGCAAGTAAAAAAACGCAGAAAGGTAGGTCAATTATGGCAAAGATGAATGACAATTCTCAGACAGAGAAAAAGAACGGATTACTCCCACTTAATTTACAGTTCTTCGCAGAAGATCCTGAACCAGCAGGTGGTGCAGAGGGTGGAGATAACCCTACAGAGGGTGGTACACCAGCAGAGGGCGGTAATGGTGGAAGTGAAGTTACCTTGGAGTCTCTAATGGCAGAGATAACAGCATTAAAAGCTGATAATGCTCGCCTAAAGTCTACTAACGATAAGTTATGTCAGTCAGAGGGAACTCTTCGTAAGCAGTTAAGAGCAAAAATGACAGCCGAGGAAGAGGCAGCAGAGGTTAAAGCCGAGGAAGAGGCAAAGCATAAGGCTTATGTCGAGGGATTGGAAAAGGAATTAACCATTATCAAGTCTACTGCACGTTTCATGGATATGGGATTTGATGCAGAGACAGCAGCCGCAACAGCAGCCGCAGATTATGACGGAGACAAAGATACTGTTGATGCGAACATCAAGAAGATGATGGCTACTCAGAGAAAGCAGATGGAATCTGAGCTTAGAGAAAAACTTCTTAAAGAGATTCCTGCTCCACAGTCAGGAAATCAGGGCACAGTTGACTACTCAAAGCAGATAAATGAGGCAATCAACGCAGGAGATATGCACTCCGCAGCGTTGGCAATATTAACACAGTCTCAGGCAAATAGCCAAGGACAGTAAAACCATAAGGAGGTAAAAAATTATGGCAACAGCAACATCATTTGCTACCCCTAATTTCAGCGGATTACTTTTCGCCAAGGGTCAGCAGGCAACACCTTTTTCTACCATGATTGGTGCAAGACCTCTCGTAACCAATCATGTAGAGTTCACTTGCGGTCAGGAGTACAACACAGAAACAGGCGAACAGCCTAACATTTCTGAGAATGCTTCCCTTACTGCACCAACACCAGAAATCGTTACAAGAAGTCAGCTTACTAATGTGACTCAGATCTTCCAGAAGTCTGTTTCAATCAGCTATGGCAAGCAGAGCAACATGGGTACTCTCCAGGGTCTTAATGTTGCAGGTCAGCAGGCTAATCCAATGGATGAACTTGCTTTCCAGGTAGAGCGTAGAATGGCTAAGATCGCACAGGACATTGAGTACACATTCCTCAATGGAGAGTACAACAAGGCTACTACAGATTCCGAGGTCAACAAGACTAGAGGACTCTTAACAGCCATTACAACAAACGTACTCGACCTACAGAATAAGCCACTTTCATATTGGCTCGTTGCAGAAGGTTTGAAGTGTATTCACGATCAGGGTGGTAGAACAGACAACATCGTTCTTGGTGTTGACGCTACTACACTCTTGCAGCTTAACCTTGATGCACAGGAGAACGGTCTTACAATCGTTCCACTTGGCAGAGAGGTAAACGGAATTAACCTTATGACAGTAGTTACACCTCTTGGTGTTGTAGCCGTAGCAATGCTCGACTCACTTCCAGAGGGAACAGCTACATTGTTCGATCCATCTATCATGGCTCCTGTTCATCAGATGGTACCAGGTAAGGGTAACTTCTTCCTTGAGCAGCTTGCTAAGACAGGTGCTGGCGAGACATATCAGATCTTCGGTCAGATTGGTCTCGATCACGGTCCTGAGTGGATGTCTGCTAAGTTCATAAATATCTCTACAGATATGCCTAGCAAGATTATCGCTTCAAGAGCATAAGAGTGGAGGTTGACCGATGGCAGACTATGAAGTAATCAAATTCTTCAGAGATATGCTTGACAACGACCATCCTTATAGTGTCGGGGATCCATTTCCTCGACACGGTAAGGAAGTTTCTGCTAAGAGAATCGAGGAATTGTCTACTGTGAAAAATAGGAGACACACCCCTCTTATTAGAAAAGTCGGCAACGGCTCTAAGCAGGAGTTTGAGGCTCCAGAAGTCGTTGAGGTCGTAGAAGAAACAGTTGAAACACCTACAGAGGAAACAGCCGAGGTTGTTGAGACTGTAGAAACTACTGTTTATGGAAAAGCAGAACTTGAAGAAATGAAACTTGCAGAAATCAGAGAACTTGCAAAGACACTCGGCTTTAAGATTAGTTCTACAAGCAAAGAGAACGCAATTGCAGAGTTCCTTGAAAAGCAGAATTAAAAGGAGAGAGGGCAGATGGACGTTGAAGCATTGAGGGTAATCGTGAATGACCCAACACTAACAGACGCACAATTAGCTGTCCTACTTTTGAAAGCTCAGAATGAGGCAATAAACCATTATTTTTGGAAAGCTGACGATATCCCGACAGAGGAACAAAAAGAGAAGTTTCTTAGCAAGTATGAGTTTGAGATTTACGACATTGTAAGGGCTATGAACTCAGATGATGCTAGAGACGGACAGATATCTCACTCAGAACTTGGAGTAAGCAGGTCTTGGGGAGAAACAGGTAGGGAATCGGTCTTAAAGGCTTTGGCGGTATTACCAAAGAAAGCCTATGTGCTATAAGGGAGATTCAGTATGCCAAGACTTAAAGACCTACGGATAAATCAAGTTCCTTTTTGGTATCAGGAATACTTGGGAGAGCAAGAGGGTGTAGACGAGGACGGAAACCTCACAGGAGAGCCTACTAAAGTGTATGGCAAGCCTGTTATGGCAATGGCTCGTATAAGTCCAAATACAGGAATGTCAGAGAATAGTCCTATTGGTAACAACACGGATTATGACAAGTCCATTTCCACAGTGAAAAAGCTACCTATCAACGAACTTACAAAGTTGTTCATAGATGTAGTTCCTGAGATTAACGAGGACGGATATACCGATACCGAACCTGATTATTACTGCGTAGCCCCTAAGAATGATTTGCAACAGAATGTGTGGGCTATAAAGAAGATAAAGGCATCCTTTGATGAAAATTAAGGGAGACCTCTCCTATGAGGGAATAGGAAGTATCATAAGTCAGCTAGAAGATTATAGGGATAGTTTAGAAGATAAGTGCAATGAGATAGTTCAGCAGCTTAAAGATATGGGTATCGAAAAGGCAAAAACCTTATGTCCTGTAGACACAGGCGAAGCAAGAGACTCGATTGTAGGCTTAATGGACGAATCAAACCACACGGCAACAATTGTAGCTGGCGGATATTGCATCTTTATCGAATTTGGAACTGGCATCAAAGGTAAAAATAGCCAACACCCATCCCCAGAGTGGATTGCCTTTATGACCTGGGCTTATGGAGTTGGCGGAACAATATTCACGACAAAAGATGGAAAAACAGGTTGGTATTATCCTTTGGATGATGGATCGTGGAGATTTACAGAGGGTATGCCATCAAGACCGTTCATGTATCAGACAGTACAGTATCTCAAAAAGGAGAGTGGCAAAGTAATCAAGGGGGTGTTTAAGAAATGAGTGTAAAAGACAATTACAATGCTTACTACACCAAATTACTTAATGCCTTGAAAGTAGATTACCCCACATTAAGTGCTGGCACAGTCTACAAGAATACACCACCTAAGTTGCCTTATTTCTATTTCAAGCAGATAGACGGCACTACGGCACTCACAACAATGTCTTGCACCGAAGATGGTATAAACCTTGCATTTCAGGTTGACTTCTTTTCCAAGGTGTCTATGGCAGAAGTTAGAGGAATGGCGGTTCTTGCGAGAAGAGTAATGACGGAAATGGGATTCCAATGTAACTACTTTGAACAGATGGATAACACAGGCGATACATCAATCTATCGTTGGGTTACTCGTTTTGAGAAGTTAGAAACTTAATATGGTTAAACTCTTGGGATAGGGTCGCTCCCGAAAAGCACAAGCCTAGTGCCTGCCCGAGATTTTAATATTTAGGCAACCTCTTAGGCAAAGGAAAAACCACAGGAGGTAATTGAAATGGCAAAGTGTACCAATTATACATTTCTCATGGTTAAGAGAGATGGCGAAGATGAATTTTCAAAGCTGATTGACATTACTCAGTACCCTGACCTGGGCGGTAGCAAAGAGAAGATCGATGTTACTACACTTTCAGATAAGAAGAAGAGAACAATCAACGGTATCGAAGATACTAGCGATCTTGAGTTCTCAGCATGGTACGAGAAAGCAGATTACGAGAAGCTCCTTGCTATCGAAGCTGCTGACAAGGTTGACACATATCAGCTCTGGTTCGGAGAGGACGGAGAGGACGGAATCTTCGAGTGGCAGGGAAAGATGGCAGTTTATCCTACTAGCGGTTCCTCAAACGCAGCTAGAGAAATGTCATTCTCTATCACAGACGAGGGAGACGAAGCATTACATTATGTAACTGTTTAATCCCATAGATGCAGCTGAGAGGGGGTGCGATGAAACTCCATCCCCTCTTTTATTAAAAAGGACAGATATACGAAAGGACGGTATATAAGATGGTAATTAACGGAAAAGATTACGGAAATAAAGACCTTGATTTCACAAATGTACTCTGCGACTTAGAGGACATTGACATTGACATTATGAGTATCACAGGGGATAAGATTAAGCCTTTTACCCTTTGTAGAGGAATTGTGTCTGTATATACAGGCATTAAGGATTTGAATGAGTGTGGAAAAATCCTGTCAGAGCATCTTAGAAATGGTGGAACAATGGAAGATATTCTTGATCCATTTACGGAGGCTATGGAAGCATCGGGTTTTGGTTCAAAGGCGGAGGCAGCAACCTTACCACAGGGCAAGAAGTCAGCCAAAGCTATCGAGACCAAGGAAGAGACTCAGACAGAGTAGATAAATTTCAGTATAAGTCCTATCGAGAGTTTGTGATGAAAGTAATATTGCCAAACGCCATTAAGTGCGGCTGTTCGTATGAACTGTTTTGGCATTTGAACCCACGCAAACTAGAAGTATTCTTCGAGGCATATAAATTAAAAGCCAAAGAAGATGCTTCATTACAGGACAGTTTCGCATGGTTACAAGGCGTATATATTCGAGACGCTATTCTTTCGTGCTTTGGCAAAACGAATTACCCTAGAGAACCAAAAGGTCTCAACCATGACGATGATTATTATTTAGACCAGAACCAAGATAATGATAGTGGTTCAAAGGGCAAACTGTCCGATGGACAAAATTTTGCTTTGTTCATGGTAAAACACAATAAAGCTCTAACCAAGAAAAGAACAAGGCAAACATAATAACGCTTGAATTATGGGGGGATAGGTTGACGAACCGAAGATGTTAGTCCGAACATCATTCCTCCCATTTTTCTATTTTACGGACAATCCACCCCACGGACAGGGTTATGAGTGAGGTGGCGGAAATGGCAGACAGAACAATTGATAGTGTTCAGATTGAAATAGAGGCATCCGCCAAGAAAGCGGAAGGCTCAGTAAACAAACTCATAGATAACCTAAAGACATTGCAAGAGGGGATTGGCAATATCAACATGAGCAAGCTATCCTCTCTTAGCGATAGCATATCTGGGTTATCCAAGGAAATGAAAGATTTGCCTAAAGCATCTGCATTTACATCACTTGCTAAAGGCATTGAGAAAATAAATAACGTAAATACCTCTGGAATACACGATGTATGTCAGAGCCTTAATGAACTTACTGATAGCGTAGCAAAACTCAATTCTAGTGGCATAAATGATGTGCGTATTCATGTGTCACAGGACGGCTTATCAGCAAGTAATATTACTAAAGGCACAAAGGAACAACTCAAAGAGGGAATGGAGAGTTTTGCTGAGTTTCAGGAGAAACTTAAAACGGCATTCTCTAACATTCAGGTTCCAGATAGCGTAGAGGAATTACAGAAACAGATTGCACAGGCAGAAGCTAGATTTGATTCACTTCTTGAAAAGGAAAACAAACTTGCTGCTGTCAATGGCATAGATGAAAACTCTAGTCAGTACAGAAACCTACAGTATGACATAGCCAAGGTATGTGCAACACTTGACGCTCTATATGCGGCTATGGAAAAGTCTGGTTCTCAGAATGGACTTGTGAATATTCTCGATGGTGTTAATACGGCATTAAGAGAGTCTACCGATGTTGCGAACGAAGATGTTCAGGCAGAGGATAGATTAAGCGGTGCGACAATTTCCCTTGCAGATAGACTCAGAAATCTTCTCAGTAGTGCAAGTGGTGTAGGAGAAAAGCTGAAAGAAATCGGCAAGTCTGCCAGAGAATCAGTCGGTAATGGTATCGGTAAACTCCATACAGCAATGGAGAAACTTCACGGTACTGTTAAAAAGGTTAGTGCATCTGTAAACGCATTCAGCCGTGGTCTTAAAGGGCTTATAGGTAAGGTTAAGGATTTTGTTACTAACTCTAAGTTAGCAACAACACTTACAGATAAGATGAAGAACGGCTTTAATGGATTGTCTAAGGTTTTAGATCCGTTAATGTCTAAACTCGCCAAGGTAAACAGACTTTTAGTATTCATGCTCTTACGAAAGGGCATTACTGCAATGCTTACCAACTTGGGAACGGCATTTCAGCATTTAGCATTAAAGAGCGATGATTTCAACAGAAGTGTATCTGAACTTATAAGTGCTTGTAGTTACTTTGCACACCAGGTAGCGGCAATGACAAGACCATTGCTTGATTTATTTGGACCAGCACTTGTATATATCATCAACTTACTTGGTAAGGCGATTTCATATATAAATCAGTTCCTTAGTGCATTAACAGGCAAAAAGGTATTCACTAATGCGAAGAAAGTTGCCACAGACTATGCGGGTAGCCTTAAAGATGTAGCAAAGGCCGCTAAAGAAGTAAAAGATGCAACAATCGGCATTGATGAATTGAATATTATAAGTCCACCAGACGAAGATCAGGGTTCGGGAGCTGGCGGAGACGCAGGATTAGAAGATTGCTACGAAGAGTTAGAAATTGATAAGAGAATCCTCGACCTAGTAGAAAAAATTAAAGACATTATGAGACAACTCTTTGCCCCACTTAAAGAAGCATGGGATAGAGAGGGTCAGTTCGTAATGGACTCTTGGAAATATGCTCTTGAAGAGATTTGGAAACTCGTTAAAGCAATCGGTCGAGATTTCTTAACTGTATGGAATCAGGAAGAAACTATACAGATGTTTGCAGATATTCTTCATATTATCGGAGATATCGGACTTGTAGTAGGCAACCTCGCTAAAAACTTCCGTGAGGCTTGGGAAGAGAATCAGACAGGACTTCATATCTTAGAGAACATCAGAGATTGTCTTGCTGTTGTTGTTCATAACCTCAGACTTGCGGCTGATTATACAGTTGAGTGGTCTAAGGATTTAGACTTCGGACCATTGCTTACACAGATACAGAATTGGACAGCTTCATTAGTTCCTGTATTTGATAGCCTTTCAGGAGTTGTAACAGACTTCTATACAATGGTTCTTCTTCCTTTAGGAAAATGGACATTAGAAAAGGGATTACCTGACCTTATACAGGTATTCATAGACTTTAACGAGAGAGTTGATTGGAAAGCACTCAGAGAGAATTTAGCTGAGTTCTGGAAACACCTAGAGCCATTCGCAGAAACAGTAGGCGAGGGCTTAATCATATTCATAGATAGATGCGCCACGGCACTTGCAAATTTCATCAATAGTGACGAATTTGTAGGATTCTTACACGCTATTGAAGATTGGATGGATAGTGTTGAACCAGAAGATGTAGCCGATGCGATTCAGAAACTCGTTACTGCACTTATAGCATTAAAGGTAGCTGTAGTTGCACTTGATGGTGTTTTAGGTGCTTGTAAGATTATTGAGACATTCGGAAGAGTAGCAACGGCACTCGGCAAGGTCGGAACAGTAATATCCACAGTTATAGGATTCTTCGGCAAAATCGGAGAGGTTATAGCCTTAACAGCAGGTGGAGCAGGTACATTAAGTGAGAGCATAGCGGCAGTATTTGGAACAGTCGGAACAGTAGCAAGCGTAGTTGTTGCGGTTGTAGCTGGTCTAGGCATAGCAATTTACAACTTCATAGATATGCTAAAGAACGGCTTTAGTTGGATTAAAGAAATCTTTATGGTACTCGGAGTTGCATTAGCAACAATCGGAGTTATCGTGTTAGCACCAATAGAGGGAATTGGAGTTGCGATAGCTGCGGTGGTCGGAATTGTCGTAGCTGCGGTTATGTCTATCATAGCAGGATGGGATGAATTAAAAGTATTTTTCACAGAAACAATCCCTGGATGGTGGAATGGTACTGTGATTCCATTCTTCCAAGGCATACCTGATTGGTTTAAGGGTGTTTGGGAGAAAGTTAAGAATTTCTGCATTGAAAAATGGAATGCGCTTTTAGATTATCTCGGTGGAATACCTGAGAAAATCGGTCAGTTCATAGAAAAAGTCGGAAATTGGTTCTCTGAGTTGCCAGGCAAAATCGGTTATGCACTTGGTTATGCTTTAGGAAAAGTCGTAGCGTGGCTTGCTGATATGTGGGAGAAAATCAGTACCAAAGTACCTGAGATTATATCAAAGGTTAAAGAGTGGTTCTCTGAACTCCCTGGCAAGATTCACGATGCTATCAAGGGTGCGATTACAAAGGTTGCAGCTTGGGGCGAGGAAATGTCAGCCAAATTCCACGCTAAAGTTACTGAAATTATTTCTAAGGTTAAGGAATGGTTTCAGGAATTGCCAGGAAAAATCTACGATGCGATTAGTGGCACTATCTCCAAGATAACTACTTGGTGTTCAGATATGAAAGCCAAACTCGAAGAGAAGATACCTGAAATCATCGACAAAGTAGTGGAATTTTTCAAAGGCATTCCAGACAGACTGAAAGAACTCGGAACAGACATTGTAAACGGACTCATAAACGGAATAAAGGACGCTTGGGAGTCACTAAAGGGTGGTGTTTCTGATTTTTGCGATGGATTCTTACAGGGATTCAAAGATGCACTCGGTATTCACTCTCCTAGTAAAGAGTTTGCAGAGGTCGGTGGTTATTCAGCAGATGGTCTTATAGAGGGTATAGAGGGCAAATTCTCCGATGTTCAGACAACGGTAGGAGAATGGGCTACCAATGTAAAAGAATGGTTCTACGGCACAGGTACGACCCTTAAAGACACATTCTCAGAATATGGTTCAAACATCATAGGTGGATTCAAGGATAAGGTTACAAATACTTATTCTACTGTTAAGGATTCAGTTACGACTTGGGCTACAGGAGTTAAGGATTGGTTCTCTAGCAGCTCATTCGGTGGAGTTAATACAAACACATTCACAACCTATGCAGGAAATGTAGTCGATGGATTTAAGACAAAAATCGGAAACTACTATACATCTACAAGAGATAACATCACTACTTGGGCGAACAAAGTTAAGACTTGGTTCACAGATGATGGTGGTGTAAATGCAAATAAGTTCACATCGTTTGCAACTAACATTGTAGATGGATTCAAAAACAAAGTTGGAAGCTACTACTCAGTATGTCAGTCAAATATAACCTCGTGGGCTGGCAAGTGCATATCTTGGTTTGAGGAAAAGTCAGGAAAGAGTGCATGGGAGACAGTAGCAACTAATGTAGTTGATGGATTCAAGAATAAAATCGGTGCTTTATACGGCACCTGTAAAGACACTATTCAATCATGGGGAAGTAGCATTATCTCATGGTTCAAAGAAAAACTTGATATCAATTCTCCATCTAAGGTATTTGCAGAACTCGGACAGTACACAGTTGAGGGTTATGCAGATGGCGTAAGCAAGAACGGAGACAGTTCGGTAAAGAGTAGCATTACAACCTTTGCAGACAACATTCTCAAATGGTTCACTCAGGATGGAAAGATTAACGATACCGAGTTTGGATTATATGCAGACAACATAATCAATGGCTTCAAGAACAAAGTTACCTCTAGTTACACAAATGTAAAAGACAGCATAATGCTTTGGGCTGGCGATGTTCGTAAGTGGTACTCAGATAGTGGTTATGGATCTGTAAACAGTACAACATTTGATGGATATGCTAGGAATATTGTTGATGGCTTTAAGAACAAGGTAAGTAGTTACTACACAAGTTCAAAGAGTGTTCTCACAACATGGGCTTCAAACACCAAAGATTGGTTCTCTAGTAGTTCCTATGGCGGTGTGAATAAGTCTACATGGGAAACCTATGGTGGAAACATCATAGATGGCTTTAAGAACAAGGTAAGTAGTTCTTATACATCGGCAAAGAGTAGCATTACAACATTTGCTAGTTCAGTTAAGAGCTGGTTTGAATATCCAGACGGAACAAGCAAGCCGTCCATCGTAAGCAAATTCTCCGAGATAGGAAAGAATGTTATCCAGGGATTCATAGATGGTGTTAATTCTCTTTGGGATGCCGCAATGTCAAAGATTAAGGCATTCGGTCAGTCAATCATCGCCAAAGGTAAAGAGGGAACACAGGAACATTCGCCATCAAGAGCATTCAGACAGATTGGTGCTTATGTAGTAGAGGGATTCAACCTCGGTATTGATTCAGAGGCAGGAAGTTCTATAAAGCACATCAGCAATTGGATGGCAACACTCGGAGATATTAAAGCAAATGTAGGTCTTAACTTTGATACGTCAAGCGGTATGTCAAAGCTGAATGATTACAAGGCTAACCTTAGTAGTGGAATTAGTTCTGACACAATCATCCGAACAGTACAGGAAACTGTAAATACTAGGGGAGTTGTTCAGGCATCACTAGAGGGCAATGGTGGTTTATCAGAAGCTCTTTCAGAGGCTATTGATAATGCAATCGGAAGTAGGCTTGATAGCATAGATGTAAGCACAAAGAGACAGGCAGACAAGAAGGAAACAACTAATGTATATGTAGGTAACAGAGAGGTTGCAAAGTCGGTTGAGTATCAGAGAAGTGCCAATGGATTCAGCTTTGCACCACAAGGAGCGTAGGGGGTGTGAAATATGGCTTTTATATCAATTAACGGTTACGATTTCCCATCTCCGAAGCGAGGTGTGAAACCTACAGTATCGACCATAGTAGATGCAGGAAGAAACGCAAACGGAGCGGTAGTAGGTCAGAGGGTCGGACGAGACCAATATAAAATAGACAGTCTCGAATGGCCTTGGCTACCTGCTGAGACTTGGGAAACAATGCTTTCTATATTAAGCGATTTCTTCGTATATGTAACATTCTACGATATGGTAGGCGGCGGAAAGAAAACCTTAAAGATGTACCCAGGCGATAGAACAGCAGAGCCATATTGGGTAGATGATGATGGCAGACCACTATTTTATAGGAATTGCAAGGTAAATGTCATAGATTGTGGGGAGTGATGATGTATGCAGAGAGTATCAAATGAATACAAGGCTGGCATGAAAAAACTCCTACGAGAACGCTCCTATATGATGGTGTCGTTCGGACTTGTAAATCAGGAGGCTATGGCAAATGCCACCATTGAGGGGAACAACTTTACATACTTCTCGAATAAAGAGGGATTGTTCGGAAAAGTGCCTGACTATAACACCTATGGCACTTTCGAGCATGACTTCACTAAGGTTGATGGCTCGATGTACTTTCTTCCTAGAGAGGGTGGTGTGTACTTCGATTCTGGTCTTATCGGAAACGATATTGTTAATGAGGGAGAACCATATTACGAACTCGACATAGAATTAAACGTACTTGCTACCGATGTAAAGGGTTTAACACTTAACTTTGGAGAGGTATATCCTGTTGACTTCGATATTCTCACAAGTAGCGGCCAGACAATAAGGGTTAGAGATAATAAGCAGAGTGACTTCGTTATAGAAGATGTTCTTGTGAATACAACCTTTGTAAAGTTCAGATTCTACAAGATGAAGAACCCTGATTCGAGAGTGAGAGTATATGCGATTCAGTTAGGTTTCGGTTTGGTGTACTACAACAACGATATTATGGATTCTTCCTTATCATCGTATGTGTCTCCGATTTGCGAAGATGTACCTCAGATCGATTTTTCGGTAAAGCTACAGAACTACAATCAGTATTTCAATGTAGATAACCCAAATTCAGCCATTAACTTCTTGGAAACAGGTCAGGAAATGTATGTATGGTACGGCCATTATATAGAAGAAAAAGATTCTATTGAGTGGTTCCAAGCTGCAAAACTTCTTTGTAGCGAGTGGGAAAGCGATGATTTCACAGCCACAATCAAGTGCCAAGACCTTTTCAGAAGTATGCAAGATGAATATTACAAGGGTCAGTATTATCCAGGCGGTATTACACTATACGATTTGGCAGTTCTTATATTTGAAGATGCGGCTATTGAGAATTATTACATAGACCCTTACCTAAAGAAACTGTCAACAAAGAACCCTATGCCAAGGGTAAGGCATAAGGAGGCATTGCAGATTATAGCAAACGCTGGCAGATGTATCTTAACTCAGAACTCAAAAGGCGTTCCTGAAATCAGATCATCATTCAAACCTGAGTATGAGTTTGAAACCAATGGCGAAGCTCCTTATTCAAATGTCCATAACATTAAGAGTGCAGAGCCTAAAGACGAATACGCTTCATTTGCTACGAACTACACGACAGTAGATGAAGAAATGTCGTTCCTTACAAAAGACCATAAAGGCGGTCTATATACAGGCTATATATCAGCGCAACAATCTGATGAAAACGGATTGTTTGAAGAGAATCCTATTATCCGCATTACTCAGGAAACTCAATGTAAATACTACGGATTCAAGATACTTTTCGGTAGTGCGCTACCAGCAGAGTTCACAGTAAGGACATTCAACAACGGACAGCCTATAGATGAACTTACTTATGATGAAAGCATGATTTCTAAATACACAGCTTTCCTTATGCAAGAGTTCTCTAACTTCGATGTAATGGAGATTGAGTTCACAAAAACGGCTGAACCTTTCAACAGAATTGTTGTGGACCACTTCGAGTTCGGAGATATAACGGACTTCACTATGGAGAGACAGGATATGACCTCTTCTCCAAAGTCCATTAAACAGGAGCTTGTTAAGAGAGTAGATGTAGCTTGCTTTACATATACAAAGGGAGCGGCAAGCCTAGAGACGGTTATAAGCGAAGAGATTGAGGTTAAGGCTGGCGATGTAATCCTGTATTACCTAGGAAATGCGTCCTATGGATATGAAGCAAAATTCAACGATTTGCAGAGTAATGTTGAGATTGTATCAACAGGAGCTTACTACATAACAGTTGAGTTTAAGGTTTCAGGAAAAGCCACATTCGAGGTCAATGCTTATAAGTTCCAAATTGTAGAACAGTATTCTAAAAACGAACTTCACAACAGAGGAAAGGTTATTACATGGCAAAATCCTTTAGTTGGAGACATAGGGATGGCTGATGATTTGGCTGAATGGCTTGGAGACTACTACGATGCTGGCATCGAGTACGAATACAACTCACGAGGCAATCCAGAGATAGAAGCTAACGATGTTATCTATCAGGAAAATGCTTACGTTGAGGATATGAAAGTAAGAGTTTATAGGCACACAACGAACTTCAATGGTTCTTTATCGGGCAAAGTTGTAGCGCGCCGTGTGGCTCATAATTCAGCATAGGAGGTAGATTATGGCAGAATGGATAACTCCTAAGACCGATTGGTATGGACAGACGGATTCAGATGGCAATTACGAGGGAGATAGATTTAATACAGAGGACTTTAATCGTATTAAGAATAATCTAGCGTACCTCAGAGAACTAGCCGTGATTATGTACCCTGAGTTTGATATCAACGACCTAGGGGAAGATAGGAACAAACGGCAATACTTTTATGCAGATGAAATCAATAGGCTAGAGGAAAATCTAAAAACTATAGCTGATAAGACATTCAAAATGGATATAGGCACTAATCCTGTATTCGTGGACAATGGCAGATTGTTCGATTTTGATGATTTGAACAGGCTAGAGGGATTGACCTTGAAACTATATGATTCACTAAATAATCAGCACGAGGGCAGACAAACGCTTACCTTTGTGCTAGGCATTAGACGAAAGGGGGCGTTTTAACAGATGGCGTGGGAACTATTAAGGACAGACTACAAAGATGCCGTGTGGTCTGGAATGAGAAGATTCATTCCTATTGATAATATGGACGGAACTTTCTCATATCAAGATGTTACACGGTATGCGGTGTATGATGAAGCGTTCTTTGGTGCGATTGACGCTAATCGTATCAATGAAGCCGTGAATGCGATTATGGCCGCATTAGAGAACGGAACAGACCTTTATGAGGCTTTTCAGTTGTTCTTCAACAATCAGAAACTATTGTTTTCAGATCAGCTCAAAAAGGACACCAAAGAGTTTGAGGAATATGTAGAGGACTTAAAGCAACAGGGCGATGATATCATCGGTACAATCAAAACTGATTATCGTCAGGAAATGGATGAATTTGAGTCGTTGCAGCAACAGTTGTTTACAGTTTGGTTCGATGGTATCAGAGAGAAACTTACAGGCGATATCGCTACCAAGTTGCAGAAAGAAATTGATGATTTGAATACCAAACTCGATAGTTTCGTTCCGAAAACCACAGTATTTAGTGCTAATGGTAAGCATATCACAGAAACCAGCGGAGACGAGGTAAAGGAAATCGACTTCAATACTGATGGAAGTATCACAGAAAGAATGTATAGAGGTGGACTTCTTATACATACAAAGACAACTAGATTCAGTCCTGATGGCACAGAAATTAAAGAGGAGGTTTCATAATGGCTTGGAGCGAAGCGAAATGGGTAGTAGACCAGCTTATGGGTAAGCTCGGTGTAATGCCTAACAACATGAGAGCGTTTTCTGCTTACGCAACATCAAAAAGCAGTATCGGTTTGAAGTTTCTCGAACCAGCAGACAGTTACGATGCGGCAGGTAATCTTGTATGTAGCGTAGGCGGTGTAATGATTCGTATGTCTACAGAGGGATTTCCTACAACGGCCGCAGAGGGAGACCTTGTTATTGATAATAACGAACTTGGAAAGTATCAGTCAGAACCATTCGTAGTAAGCGGATTAAAGGCAGGTACTACATATTATTTCTCGGCTTTCCCTTATTCAACAAGTGGAGTATTCAATCTTTCGGCAGACCCAGCTAACAGATCCGAAGCGATACCTGCTGATGGAGAGACAGTTAAGGTAACAATCAACATTGACGATACAACAGGATTTAATCTTGCGGTTATCACTTGTGTTGATGAAACAGACACATCAGCTACTCAGACGGCTACACTTACAAAAACGAACCGAACAGCTACATTTACTGTTCCAATCGGACATAAGTATCACGTTGAGTATGGTGCGGTAGATGGCTATTCTAAGCCTGCAAACACAGCATCTAAAACATCTGTAGCTGGCACAACAACTGAATACTCTGGTTCGTATTTCTATTGGTCTGCAACCATTAAGGTTACATATCCTGTTGGAAGTACACTTACTTGTAGCCTTGGAGAGACTGTTTATACAGCATCTACAGACACAGGTTCTTACACATTCACAGTACATCAGGCAGGTACTTGGACTGTTAAGATTGAAAAGGACGGAGAAACAGCACAGACCACGGTTAAGATTACAAGCGATGGCGAAGAAAAAACTGTATCACTTGCATTTGTTAAGATATACGGCATTTCTCGTAGCGTTGGTGCTTCATCAACAGCTTGGGCGAGAACAGATGATGCCGTTGGAAAAACAGCAAGTGCATCAGTAGGAACAACGGCTGGTAAGAGTGATTTTGATGATTGCTACCCTTGGTCTGAAATGAAACGTGAAACTATCGGTACTGATGTAATGGTAAAGATTCCTGAGTTCTATTTCAGAAGATATGTTCAGGGAAGTGTTGAATACATCAAGATTGCAGATAAGGCAGCCGAGGGATTTGTTAAGCATCCAGGTAGTGGTAAGTACATCGGTGCTTATAAGACTTCTTCAAACAATAAATCCGTTAAGGGTGCGGCTCCTACAGTTTCTCAGACAAGAGCAACAATGAGAACCAATGCGAAGGCAAAGGGTACAGGATGGAGTCTTATTGATAAGGCCGCTGAGTCAGCTATTCAGATGCTTTACCTTGTAGAATTTGCTGATAACAATGCACAGGCTAAAGTTGGTAGAGGTTACTGCGATGCAAACTCAGCCGCAATCAGTACAGGCTCTTGCGATAGCGTTCCTAACCTTACAGGTAGACCAGCTGGAACAGTCGGAAAGACAGATGTTGTCTACAGAGGAATCGAGGGATTCTGGGGCAACATTTGGGAGTGGGTTGACGGACTCAACTTCAACAACGGAGAGTATTGGGTTTGTACTGACCCTGCGAAGTATGCTGATGATACATCAAGCAACTATACAAAGTTAAGCTATACAGGAGCAACGAATTGGAGTGGTTCTTATATCACTACAGAGGGTATGGATAATTCAGTACCTTGGGCTATGATGCCAAGTGCGGCAGGAAGTGGTTCAGAGACCACAGGTTACGCTGATGGTATTTGGAGTTCGACAGGATGGCGCGTGCTGAGACGTGGCGGCTATTGGTACCATGCGTCCATCTGCGGTGTGTTCACGGCGGGTGTGTACAATGCTTCTTCCGATACGCACACGAGCATTGGCTCCCGCTTGCTTTTCACTCCCTCTTAAAGGGGGAGTGGGGGATTTCTCCCCCACATAATTTATTAAGGTTGGGTGTAATGTAAATTTCTCAAAAAACAAAGTAACAAAAACATAAGGCGATCAGTGAAGCGCGTGCTGAAACGTGGCGGCAATTGGAACAATGCGTCCATCTGCGGTGTGTTCACGGCGAATGTGAACAATGCTTCTTCCAATACGAACACGAACATTGGCTCCCGCTTACTTTTCTTCAAAGTTATATATATTCAAAATTTTATATCGCCGTAGCCATTGCTAAAAAATTACTCGAAGAGGATAGACCTAGTAGCATTGCATCGAAAAGTCTATAAGGAGAAGAAAAGCATGAAAAGAATAGGTCATGTTTACGAAAAGATTGTATCGGTTGAAAACTGCAAGATGGCAATAGAAAACGCATCTAAAGGCAAGAAAAGAAGAAGAGAAGTAGCATACGTTCTAAATAACCTCGATGCTTTCGCAGAAGATTTGTCAAAGAGGCTGATAGCACTTAATTTCTTAACACCATATAAGAAGAGAATCATTTCTGATGGTCTCTCGGGTAAAGAAAGAGAGTTGCAGATACCAGCTTTCTATCCAGATCAATGCGCCCATCACGCAATAATACAAATTCTCAAACCTCTAATTGAGAAATCATCCTATGAATGGAGTTGCGCTAATATACCCAAGAGAGGAATGGATAAGGCAAGTAAAGGCGTTGAAAGGGCAACGATAAGAGACCCTAGACACGCTAAATACTGTTTGAAATTAGATATACGAAAGTTTTATCCATCCGTACCACACGATAAGTTAAAGGAACGATTTAGAGAGAAATTCAAGGACGAGAGAGCATTACAGATTATAGATAAGGTTATAGATTCTCATTCTCCAGGATTGCCGATAGGGAATTATACTTCTCCGTGGTTTGCAGAGTTCTTCTTACAACCCTTGGATATGCTCATAAAACAGGAATGTCACATCAGATACCATATTCGCTATGCTGATGATATGACACTTATTGATAGCAATAAAAAGAAACTCAGAAAAGCATTCGCCTTGATTAAAGAGTATTTGGCAGCAAAGACACTTGAAATAAAGAAAGACTACCAACTGTTTAAGATTCGTAGTGATAAAACGAAGAAAGGCAGAAAGATAGACTTCGTAGGCAAATGCTTTGCAAGAGGATATACAACTATCAGAAAAAGGCGAGCATTGGCATTTATGAGACATAGCCGATTTGTTCAGAAACTTATCCGATTAGGTAGACCTATAGCATTTAGGGTAGCGGCAGGTTTTCTTTCAAGAAGTTCTTGTTTGAAACATACCAATTCATACGGACTAAAGAAGAAATACTACGACACAGTAGACATTAAGAAGTTAAAGGAGGTAGTCAGAAATGAGAGTAAGAGGCAACTTAGAGCCAGATGCGCTTAGTATCGCACCTTATGAGCCTATAAAAGGAAAGGTCGAGGTAAGACTTCGAGAGAATGTAACCACATTTGAGGAAATCGATCCTGAAACAGAAGAAATCACATCAGAGGGTTATGAGTATGACGAATACACATTTATCCTTGATGATATAAAGGGATTGAGAGGCATTATCGAGTCAGACATTGACAATTGGCTTATCACAGGCAGAACCCTAGAGGTTGACACCAGAGCAACTTTGTATGTGACAGCTAGGGCAGATGCAGTAGACGAATACACACAGCAGCTTATAGAAGAGGGGTTATTATAATGAGAATAGTAGTAGAAAGTCTTAAAAGACTATATCAGAAAGGCTCTCTTACAAAGGAACAGATAAGAGAGCGAGTAGAAAAAGGCACCATCACAAAAGACGAATATAAATACATCACAGGAGAAGATTATTAAATGGGAGAGTACGAAATAATCGATCGGTTATGTAGTGTTAATGAGGAACTTTTGAAGATGGTAAGAAAACAGGCAGAGTTGATAGCACAGTACAACATATCAGTAGAGGTACAAGCTGAGTTGGAATCTATGCAAGGCAATATCAACACGGAACTTGATGTTATTGAGTATAGACTAAGAGATTTGCGGAGGTAATCAGAGATATGTTGGAATTTATCGTTAAGTATTGGATTGAGGTATTTTTCGGTCTTATCTGCACAGGTATGGGTGTGATTGGAAAGATTCTTTATGAGCAACACAAGAAAAATAAGGCGCTTGAAAAAGGCGTAGAAGCCCTTTTAAGAAACGGCATAGTTCAGACGTACAATAAGTGGTCTGAAAAGGGATATTGCCCCATATACGCTCGTGAGAACGCTGTAAGAATGTATGAGCCGTATCACATATTAGGCGGCAATGATGTAGCAACAGACCTGATAGAAGATTTGAAGAAACTACCAACCGAACCGCCAAAAGGAAAGGCAAGGTCGAAAGGGGATGATACTGAATGACATTCTTAATTGGATTCATAGGTTTTGTACTCGGATTCATTTTCTACTATGTGCTTACCTGTATTGCTAGGGCAAGGTCAAGATACCGAAGAAAGCACGGTATAAAGAAAGTAAGCCTTGATACATACGCAAAGATAGCGACAACCGTTGTGATTGCACACGGCATGATTTTAACATCGTTTTCCTATGTATTAGCGTGGAGAGGTTTGGATCCTGTAGTCGATGTATCTAGCACGATAGTAAGAGAAATAGTAGCACCACTTGTAGTATATCTCGGTACAAATACTATTATGAACATATTTGAAAAGAACAAACTCAGTTTTTCCGTGCCACTCAATAGCGTAGTGATAGGCAAGGACGGAACTGAGCATAAAAGTAACAATGATGGAATTATGGGTTAGGAGGTGTCTATTATGGCAATGGAATTTTTATTTATGGCATTACTTATCATTTCAATCCTTACAAACTTAACAGTTGAGGGGATTAAGAAACTTTTAGACAACGGCAACATCAAGTATTCTCCGAACATTATGGCTGCTGTTACATCGGTTGTAATTTCAGTCCTAGTATCTGTAGGATATTTGGTATATACTGATACCATGATAAATGCAAAAATGATGGTCGAACTTATCACGCTTGCTTATCTTAGTTTCTTAGTCGCAACAAATGGATATGACAAAGTTATACAGGCCATTAAGCAGATAAAGAGCTTTAAGTGAATTTTATAATGAGAGCCGTGAGCCGAGTGCAGAAAATGTACTCGGCTTTTTATTTTCTCAGAAAGGATAATAAATGAGCAACGAAGAGTATATATGGAATTTCCTAAAGAAGTCAGGTCTTAACAATTATGGTATTGCAGGGCTTATGGGAAATATCAAAGCTGAAAGCGGATTGAGACCAGACAACCTACAGAACTCATACGAAAAATCCTTGAATATGACCGATGCAGAGTATGTTTCGGCTGTTGATAGTGGAAGATATACAAAGGAACAGTTCATACACGATTCAGCAGGTTTCGGACTTGTTCAATGGACATTCTGGACCTTAAAGAGAGATTTGTATGAGTACGTTAAGGAAAAGAAGAATAAATCTATAGCCGACTTAGATACTCAATTGGAGTTTCTGACATATCAGTTAAAGAATAACTACAAGGCTATATGGAAAGTTCTTGAAACAGCAACCTCGGTAAGACAGGCAAGTGATGAAGTCTTGCTGAAATTTGAAAGACCTCGTGACCAGAGCGAGAGCGTTCAGATAAAAAGAGCATCATACGGTCAGGAGTTCTATGACAAATTCGCAAAGGAAGTGGATAAGAAGATGTACGAGAGACAGAAAGTAGTAGACCTTGTTAAAAGTTGGGATGGCAAAAAGGAATCCGATGGTTCATATAAGTCCATTATTGATATTTACAATAGTGTCGGGCCATTCCCAAGAAGTACAAAGATGCAATACGGATGGGCGTGGTGCGCTTGTACTTGGTCTGCATTAGCAAAGAAACTCGGATATACAGAGATTATGCCTGTTGAGATTAGCTGTCGAGAGATTATCAAGGTAGCACAGTCAATGGGAATATGGGTTGAAAACGATTCTTACGTTCCAAAGCCAGGCGATGCAATTCTGTACGATTGGGAAGATAACGGAGTTGGAGATAATACAGGAAATCCAGACCATATCGGAACTGTTATTGAGGTTTACGGCAGTTATATGGTTATCGAAGAGGGTAACTATAGTGATTCTGTAAAGAGAAGAACTGTATCTCTCAACGGCAAGTTCATTCGAGGATTTATCACTCCAAAGTACACCAACAATACTGTATCAGCTCCAAAACAGGAATCAGGACTTGATATTGAAACTGTTGCTAGAGAAGTAATTGCTGGCAAGTGGGGAACAGGTCTTGTAAGAAAGGCTAATCTCGAAAAGGCTGGATATAAGTACGATGCGATTCAGAAGAAAGTAAATGAGATTCTTAATGGAAGTGTTGTTAAGACACAGAATCTCATTCAGGATCAGAACCAACCTGTTGCAAAGAAAGTCGTATCTACTTGTACGGCTAAATGTAAAGATACAAGCCTTAAAGGAATATATATCACAACAGCAGACCTTTACCTGAGAAATGATGCAGGTACAGATATGAAAGCACTTGTAGTTGTTCCAAAGGGCACAGAGGTTAAGATGTACGGCTACTACAATATGTCGAATGGGGTTAAATGGTACTACGTTCAGACAATAATTGACGGAGTAGAGTACATAGGATTTCAGAGTAGTGCATATTTGAAGAAAAAATAAATTAAGGGAGGTAAAGCAAAATGAAGTACGACCACACAGTTTTTCAGGACGGACAGTTCTATGCGGCAGGCGAAGAAGTTCCAGACATGGGTTCTTTGGTGTGCGTAGATTGCAGAGAGGGCGAAAAAGGTTACATTCGTTCTTACGAGGGATTGTCGGCAGATGCGGATAAGCTGCCTAAATACAAGAACCTATCTACAGGTAGTTCATTCTATGCTCTTGATACAGGGGAGTATCAGAAGTACGAAATGACTACAAAAGAGTGGATTCCACAGTAAGAGAGGGGGAATGAGTAAATGAGAGCAGATGATGTATATGCTCTTGCGATGAAAGGCATTCGAGGTTGTGCGAGTGGCTATAGCAGAGCGCAAAGGACAGGCGATAACACATTTACTATCTTCTTCACGAATGGGGATAAGGTAGATTTGACTATCGCACTTCCAAAGGACGGAGTATCGGTAAACGATGTAGAGAGAATAGATGATACACATTTTTGCTTGGTGCTTTCAAATGGTACGAGAACAACGCCTGTTGAGATACCTGTTTGTACCAATCCAGAAGAGATACTTTACACCAACACATTAGTTCCAGATGTGAAGAATGTAAAGGAAATGCTCGATTATCTTGCCGAGAATGGTGGAGAGGGTGGAAGTGCAGAACTTACAGAGGAACTTACAGCCACAACACCTATAGGCTCAGTAACAAGTGGTAAGAAGTATGCCAAGGGAACACCTTTAGAGAGCATCATACGAGATATTCTTATCAAGATTGAAGCTCCTACAGTAGCATTGAGCCTTGTACCTAGTACGGCTATTTACGATGTTGTAAATGATAGCCTTGCTAGTATCACATTAAAGGCTGTTGTTACCAAGAAAACATACGGCTTAAAGACAGTTAAGTTCTATGACGGAACTACTCTTATTGATACACAGACAATCACAGGTGGCGGTTCATACACATATACTTATGCGCCAGCAACACCTATCAATAAGACAACTACTTTCAAGGCTATTGTGGAAGATACAGAGGGCAACACATCAGAGAGTAAGACTACAGTATCATTCGTAGGTAAGTCATATTACGGCATTGTTGCATCGGATATAGGTACACCTACAGATGCACAGGTAAAAGGTCTTACAAGCGTCTTAAAGACAACTAAGGGATATACATATAGCGGAATTACAACAGACTTCGGTAAGGTTGTATATGCTTATCCAAAGGATATGACAGAGCTTACAAGCATTAAAGACCCTGTAAACAGTTATGATTACACTTCGGGCTTCAGCAAGGCTACTGTTGTTATAGATGGCATTGACTATCTTGTTTATACACAGACAGAGCCAAGCGCAGCAGAGAATGTTAAGTTAGTATTCGCATAGGAAGGGAGGTAAATAAAAATGGGCGTTTCAATGTTGGATAACATTTCTTACAAAGGTCAGAAACCAGACAACGCAAGAAGTCAGTTCGATACCATTGAGGAAATGGTCGCTTTTAGTGAAAACTACTTACCACCTATCTATGTTACTTTGTGCGTAGAGACAGGTAAGCAATATAAGTATCAGAGAAGTAATTCTGTAGACCCTACACTCGGTAAATGGCGAGAAGTAGGCGAGGGTGGTGGAACTGATACATATTCTAAGACAGAGATTGACGATAAGGATAAGGCTATCCAGGATGATGTAGGAGATATTACAAAACTGTTTTCTACAGACCTTAAAGACCTTGTATCTGCAATCAATGTTGTTTATGGAGTAGGTGCAGATGATTTCAGCTACGAGAATAAGAAAGTGATTATCACTCTCAGAAATGGCGGTAGCAAAGAGATTAACTGCGCTCCTATTATCACAGATACAAGCATCGGAGAGTTCAAAGATGTTGCCGTAGAGACATTAGCAGACGGACAGGTTCTTATGTACGACCTTGCTACTGCAAAGTGGAAGAATGGCACTATTGACCTTGCAAAGGTTCTTGAAGATGCAAAGAAATACACAGACGATGAAATCAACAAGTCTGAGCTTAATAATGCCATCGGCTGTGACGAAAAACCTACATTTGATGGTGCTACAATCACATACAAGCAGAATGGCGAGACAAAGACCACAGACGATGTAAGTAAGTGGTTTTACTACAAGTCTGGCACAGGTGTAGCACAGGTAAGATGGATTAGCGGTATTGAGTATGTAATGGACTTAGGTGCTATCAATCTGTCGAATTTCCTTGATAAGACTACTGATGTTGCAGATACATTCGAGGAAACACCTACAGACCTTACAAAGATTCCGAACATCAAGTATATTACAGAACTCAGAGCAGAAATGTTCGAGGTTGTCGGCAAGAAGATTAACAATACCGACATTGTAGATGCACTTGATTCAGATGCCGTGGATAAACCGCTTTCAGCACATCAGGGAAAGGTTATCAAGGGAGAACTTGATAAGAAACTCTCTACAGAGCAGAGTGTGGAAGATGCTGGCAAGGTTGCAAAGGTCGGTCCAGATGGCAAGGTTATCTTCGGAGACCCAGATGGTGGCACAGCCGATAAGGTAGGTTATGAGAATACTACTCATGCAGATTGGAACACAGTTAAAAAGGCCTTAGATGGTCTGATTGCAAAAGTAGAGTACATCAAGCCTGAGATAACTGCATTCAATATGACACCATCTGCAACAGTATATGAGGTAGGTCAGAGCGTAGAGTCAGTATCGTTTGATTGGACGCTCAATAAAGAGGTTACAAGTCAGGCTCTTACAGATTGCACAGTTACAGCAGAGGATAGAGAGGCTACTTACGATACACCTATATCAAGCGCAAAGACATTCACACTTACTGTAGGAGACGGACAGAACTCAGCAAGCAAATCAATCTCGATCGCATTCAGAAACAAGATTTACTTCGGTGGTGCGGCTGAACCATCTGATTACGATTCAGCATTTATCCTCGGACTTGCAAAGAGTCAGTTTGCTACAACAAAGGCTGGTTCATTTGCAATGACAGTAGGCGATGGAGAGTATGGTTATCTTGCATTCCCTAAGTCATTCGGTTCGATTTCTCAGGTAAACATAGGTGGATTCGATGTTGATGTGACAGCTTGCGGAGATATAGCATTCACAAACGCTTCTGGCGGTGTAAACACATACTCAATCTACAGAACGGGTAGAACAGGTCTTGGTTCTATCACAATGGTTGTTAAATAGAGAGGGGGAATAGACAATGGCGATTCGTTTAGCAGATACGACTAAACCTATGGGGGATTTCCCTGTAGCAGAGGGAGCAGATATAGATGTAGAGGTCAACGGAAAGACAAAGCGATTACAGAAAGCAATCGAGGATGGCGATATAGGTGGTGGAAATCAGATTCAGTTTGATATTTTGCCTATAGCGTCAGCAGAATTGCTCGGAAAGGTATATCAGTTCATCGGAGACACAGGAACATACTCAAAGGGTTCGTTCTACGAGTGTATCGAGAAAGATGGTTCATATCTCTGGGATAAGTTGTCGGCAGATACACCTGTCACGCTTACAGAGGCACAATGGGAAGCCTTGGATAAGTCTACACTTAAAGACGGACAGCAGATTAACATTAAGGACGATTCTGAGGCATCTATCATCAATGACGATAAGACCACAGTAGATAACACTTGGAGCGCAAAGAAAATTTCTGATTCTTTAGTGGACTTAGAGAACGAGGTGGGTAATGTATATTCCACAGAAGAAACAGTATGTGGTAAGTGGATTGATGATAAGCCAATTTATAGACGAATAGTACCTTTAAATAATGTAACAGTAAGTAGGTCTGACGAGTGGACTTCTACGGGAATTACTATGGCAAATGTCGATAAACTTATAAATACAATGGCTTACAGATTGGATTATTCGCAAACAGCATACCTCAATATAGAAATAAATAGTGCAAAAGTGTTAAGACTTAGAACTATAACAGGTTCTTTAAGTTCTATATGTGGTGTGCTTCTTGAATACACCAAAACCACAGATTAACATTGTCCACTAAATGTTCCGAAATAGAAAGGAGACAAATATGAGCGTAGGAATTTGGAACGCTGTTGAGCAAAAATTAGAAAAAATTGCTGGAAAAGTAAATTTGAACGATTCTTCCACTTCGGAAGAACATACATGGTCCTCGAAGAAAATTTCTGATTCTTTAGTGGACATTAAAGATGATTTAGATGAGTTTGAGGAAAAGGTAACATTTGAGGGTGGAGCATCAAAAACTCGTTTTGGAGTTAATAACGGTAATGCATATTCGGACATTGTAGATGGTACAGAAACTCACAGATTAGTAATGTCTAAAGATGAACAAAAAGTAGTATATAATCATTATACAGGAACAACTTTAGACAAGGCATTTGAACTTGCCACTATGGATAAGGTTGCTTCTGCCGTGATTAGACAAGTTGTATCTTTTGATAATGTTGAGGTTTCAGCAAATTCAACTTTACAACTTCTTAAAGATTGCGTTTTTAATGGGTACACTCCACTTATGATTAACGCTCAAGTATGGTCGAATACAGATGAGATAATTGTTAGTGGTTCTTATGTGTCATCAGATAATAAGGCTGTAATCCTATTAAGAAATACAGGAGATACTGCTGATACAACTACAAACATTGTATGTACTGTTTTATATGCAAGAAACGCATAGGCGATTGTCCACTAAATGTTCCGAAAGGAAATGACAACAATAAAAAAAGAGAAGCCCTACGACTTCCCCTTTTTAACATAATCCTGTAAAGCTACATTGATTAGGTTACTTACGGAACGATTTTCCTTTTTAGCACAATCTTCAACCTGAGATTTCAGTTCTTTGCTGATTGTAAAGGTTAATCGAGTGTTGTTATCTGATACAGTTGCAGACATAATACACGCTCCTTTCTATGGTGATTGTATCATTACATCATTATGATTGCAAGAAGATGTTGACTTACAACCTCTTTTGATGGTAATATTACATCATAATTACATCATATATAAGAGAGGTGCGTGTATATGACAACAGAAGAAATGATATTAACCGAAATGTCGGACTGCCTTAACTCAGAACAGATGGCAAGATTAAAGAATGTCCTAGTATTAGCCTTGTATGGCGAACAAGTCAACGAGAGTAAGAATGAACTTATGTGCGTTGATGAAAATACTCGCATTCTCAATATCTACTTTGCATCGTTGAAGATAGGTGGTCGTTCCGATAAGACAATCAGCAAGTATGCCTTGGATATAAAGAAGATGCTAGAGTTCTTCGGAAATAGAAATCTATGCGAGATAACCACTAATGAAATGCGTTACTATCTAGCGTGGTACAAGGAAAATAGGGATATTACCAATACTACGCTAGAGAATATGCGACTTACATTCGTATCGCTGTTTGGATGGTTAGAAAACGAGGATTACATTGCTAAAAGTCCTATGCGTAAGATACCACCTATCAAGAAAGATACTCAGCCAGAAAAGGCATTTACTCAGGATGAAATTGAAAAGCTGAAATTCGGTGCTACAAACATTCGAGATAAGGCTATAATCACATTCCTAGCAAGTACCTGTTGCAGAGTATCAGAACTATGCGATGCAAACCTTGATGATGTAGATTTTCAAAAGAGAGAAGTTCTAGTACACGGCAAAGGCAATAAGGATAGGGTAGTATATCTCGATGAAGTGGCGAACTATTACTTAAAAGAGTATCTGAGCGGTCGTACCGATGATTGCGAAGCGCTTTTCGTTACGTCAAAAGGCGAACCGCAGAGAATAAAGAAAAACTCGGTAGAGAAGTTATTCAAAAGATTAGGGGATAAAGTAGGCATAGAGAATGTTCATCCACACAGGTTCAGAAGTAGTCAGATAACAAGTCTGCTTAAAAGGGGAATGCCTATTCAGTTAGTCCAGAACCTTGCAGGACACGAACATATTAACACTACTGAGAAGTACAACAAGCTAGACCGAACCCTTGTTAAAAACGAGTTCATGCGTCTGGCGTAACAAAGGTTTCAATAAAATCACATAAGGGAGGTAAACGAAATGACAATTAAGGATTTAGTAAGCGATTACAAGGGTAGCATCGAAATCTCTGTCAAGAAGATGGAAGAGGACGAGGCTGTTGAAATTGTTTCGTTCGATGCAACTGAAAAGGATGCTATCAAGGACGAGATAATGAACGCAGAGGTTTCCAAGTGGAATGTAGTAGTAGGCGGTCGTGTTACTCCAAACACTACAATCTCTATTCTCATTAAGAGTGCCACAACAAATGACACTTCTGACCCTGTTGACCCAGACCCAGGTAATTCAGACCCAAGTGGAGACCCAACACCTTAGTTTTCTTCTTGCCAAACAAAGTGCTTTAGTGTAAGATAATCGGAGAACGAGGGCGTTAGTAACAATCTACTAGCCACCAAACGGCTCTGAAATGCTTTATTTTAGGCACTCACAGTTTCTATCGAGGAAGCTGCTGAGGCAGGAAGATTCTAAATCAAACTTAATAAGAAACATAGAAAATGCCGTAATCTCTAGGGGTTACGGCATATTTTATGTCTTTATGAAATTAGAACAAGTGTACGATAGATGATGTTAATTTATGTTGATAGTTACCGCCTAAGCACCATATAGCCACCACTCGTAGCCACCACTTTTTTACTCAATTTTAGCAATCTCAGTATGCAGTTCTTCAATCGTTCTGTGAGTATAAGTTTTCTCTGTAACATCGTTTATTTCATGTCCTACAATCATCTTTAAGAGGTATTCATCCACACCTGAATGCTTTGCTTTTGTAATAAAAGTATGTCTGGTATCGTGGGGCCTGTGAGACATTTTAAGTCTCTTATTGACCTTGTTAAATCTACCTCTGTATTTGTCGTAAGTCATATATGTTCCTTGTTGTCCATATTCATCATTAAAAAGATATTCACTTCCCATTTCAACAGCCTTATCATAACAGTTCTTTACGAGAGAAAATACCTTATCGTGAATAGGTACAACTCTATTTCTGCCAGCATCGGTTTTAAGACCGCCCAGATATGTTCGGTTCTCTAGGTCGATATCTGCGATTTTAAGGATAGATAACTCTTGCGGTCTCCATCCTGAATAAATACCGATAAGTACCATATCCACAAATGGGAAATCAAGGTTATCCCACAATAATTGTTCCTCGGCAGCAGAGTATGGAACTCTTTCGATAGTTGGCTTTGGTCTTTTGATAGAATCGCAAAGGTCAGCATAGTTTACAGTTACGATTTCATATTTGAGCGCATACTTATAAAGCATATTGCAAAGAGACTTCATTCTTTGCTTTGTAGAACCACCTACATCAGCCGCCTTGATACAACCCTCAATATGATTTGGTCTGATATCTGCAAATCTCATATTATGGATAGGTTTGAAATATGAAAAAGCAGACTTCCAAGTTCTGGTAGCAGACGGAACTATCTTCTTGAAGTGATCGTCACTCCACTTGTCGTAGACCTCTGAAAAAGTAATCTTATTAGCGTCAATATCATACGGATTCTTATTGTACTCCGTAAGAGCTTCTAATGCCTCTTTCTGAGTGGCGTAATCGCCTATTACACGCCTTATTTGTTTTGCCTTGCATATTTCTTCATTGTACTCAATTCTGAGCGTTACAATGGCTCTCCAAGGCTTTCTGCGTTTACCTTTCATCTTGTAAACACTTCCCATTCCGTTTCCCATACGCATACATAACACTTCCTTTCTTAAAAAAGGGCATAAAAATACCCCGATGTTGAATTTGCACCGAGGAAATGATATAATGCAAGGTGTTCAGTCGAGCAAATATCGGATTCTCGGTATTGTTCATCAAGCCGTCTCTATTGGAGTAGAGGCGGTTTTTGATTTCTTAGTATTTCTGTCGGTTTTCGACAACCTTTCCAATGATTCTAACAGGTTTATTTTCTATTTCATCGTTAGAGTAGTACATAGGCTCATACATTGAGTTAAAAGGTATCAATCTGATTCCACCAGGGAACTTTGCGAGTTTCTTGCAAGTGGCACTATCTCCATTAACAAGAGCAATAACAAGGTCTCCTGTCTCGGCACATTCCTGTTTCCTTACGATAACCACATCGCCATCGCAAATACGAGGTTCCATAGAATCTCCTTTAATTCTGAGACCAAAGAAATCTCCTGTATGAGCGAGTTCTTCTGAAATCTCTTCATAATCTATGATATCCTCAACAGCCTCTATAGGTATGCCAGCAGCTACATTCCCAAGAACAGGAATACGGATAGCTTTCTTTGCCATACGAACCTTTTCTGGCTGAGTTGTTACCTTTGTATCATTGCTTATCTGCTCGAATAATTCATCGAACTTCATAAACATTCCATTGGCAACCTTTTTAATAGTTTCTATAGAAGGTATAGGCGGTTCTCCTGTCTTGGGGTTAAGGTTTTTCTCTAACTGAGATATGTAAGCCTTACTAAGTCCACTAGATTTTGAGAAATCATCCATACTCATTTTGTTTTCTTCTCTATAAGCCTTGATAATCTGTCCTAGTGTCATAAGGGATTCTCCTTTCTTAACTGTTTAGCCCATTATACACCCTTGAAAATAAAAAATCAATATTTTTGTAAAATGCACTTGACAATATTAGTTTAGTGGACTATACTCGAATTGTTCAGTCGAGTAAACAACGGAAGAACACCGCAGAGAAAGGAGCGTAGGAAGATGCAGTACAAAATCAAAGAGATTAGAGAGAAGAAAGGAATCTCTCAATCACGGCTGGCAGAACTCTCAGGAGTGAGTAGGGCAACGATAATAGCCTTAGAAAACAACGAAGAACACGAGGCAATGGTCGGAACTCTAAAATCACTAGCAGAAGCCTTGGGAGTACCTGTCAGCAAACTTTTTGCCTAAAATGTCTAGTCGAACGAACAAAGTAAGATAACCACCAACGCACAAGGCAATAGTAAAACGAACAGACAAGGAACTATATCGAAAATGCAAGAAATAAGAGTACAAACAAAAGTTGCGGCTAAAGAGCTGCACATGGATGTATTAACACTCAGGGAACTGATGAAACATGGGAATCTTCCAATAGGATATGCAATCAAAAAAGATGGCAAGTCAAAATGGGGATTCTACATATACCGACATCTGCTAGACGAACATAAGAAACACCTAGGAATTGGTTAAGCATCACAAAGATTCTTAATAAAAGAATATCGAGGAAAGGAGTGTAAGCCATGAAAGGAACAGTAAAGTGGTTCGGTGGTAAGGGATTTGGATTTATCACAGCCGAAGATGGTACAGATGTATTCGTTCATTATTCAGCTATTAACAAGGACGGCTACAAGGTACTTACAGAGGGTCAGAATGTAGAGTTTGAAGTTGTGGATGGAGAGAAAGGTCCACAGGCAGCTAATGTAACAATTATTCAGTAAAGAAAGAAATCACATTGCTTTAGGGAGAAAAAAACGCATGAGTACAAAAACGAGGTCATATATCATCATCTTTTTATTAGGAGTGCTTTTAGCATTGCTTATCTGCAACCTTGTAAAAGGGAATGAGAAAACAGAGGTTGTTGAAACACCGATAGCCGAAGAAATACCAACACCAAGAGAACCAGAAGAGATAAGGGTAATCGTAATCGATCAGAAAGAAGTACCTCTTTATCCAAACAAACAGCTTGTAGAACTCAAAGTAGATGCAGAAGATACCTGGATATCGAAAGAGATTCAAGAGGCGTGCGTGAGGATTGGCTATGAAAGAGGATATTGCCCCGAACTTTTAATGGCAATCATCGAAAAGGAATCAAGCGGCAGACAGTACGTTGAGAATGGTACGTGCAAAGGCCTGATGCAGATAAACACTTCTTGTCAGGAAGTCACAGACGAAATGGAGAGAAGAGGCTACACGGATATCTTTGATATAGAGACCAACATCTTAATGGGTTGCTATGTGCTTGACCTTAAACAGGAAATCTTCGGAGACAACCTATATGCCGTACTTATGGGTTATAACGGTTCATCTAATGTTAAGGATAGGGTCGCAAGACAGGATTACACAGATTACGCAATCTACGTTGTTGACAGAACGTGGGAACTCGAAAGATTGCACACCAAATAATAAATCGAACCAAAGCAATGAGGACTTTCAAAAAATTCTCGAAAGAGAAATAGAAAAAATTAAGGAGACCAACGCAGACAATGAGAATCAGTAAAATCAAAATCAAGAACCTGTTCGGAATTTCCGAACACGAGGCTGATGGTAAGTCAGTCGAACTTATTGGCACAAATGGTGTAGGCAAGACATCAGTAATTGATGCTATCAGATATGCCCTCACAAATTCATCTGATAGAGAATACATCATCAAGAACGGAGAGACAGAGGGCGAAATTTTCATCGAGACCGATACAGGTCTATCTATTGACCGCAAGGCGAGAGTTGGAATGTCAGATTACAAATCCGTTAAGGAAAACGGCAACACAGTAAGCTCGCCAGAGGCATTTCTTAAAACTTTATTCACTCCATTACAGTTATCTCCAATGGAATTTATCGCAATGGATAAGAAACAGCAGAACGCTATCATTCTTAACCTTATCAAGTACGAATGGAATCTTGACACTATCAAGGAATGGTTCGGAGAAATCGTACCTGATGTTAATTATGAGCAGAATATCCTTGCTGTACTTAATGATATTCAGGCAGAGAACGGCTGTTACTTCCAGAAGAGACAGGACATCAATCGAGAAATCCGTCAGAAGAACGCAATCATCGCAGACATAGGAGCTTCACTTCCTGTTGATTACGATGGTGCAAAGTGGGAAAAGGTCGAACTCGGACCTATCTATACAAAGATTGAGCAGATCAGAAAGTCAAATGAGACTATCGAAAAGGCAAAGATGCTTAAAGACAGCCACGATGGTAAGGTTAGAAGTTTTGAAGCTGATAAGGAAGTTAAGATGGCTGCCCTTGATAGGGAAATGGTGGCCGAGGAAAAGCGTATTGATGAAAACCTTGCATCATTAAAGGAACAGATTAAAGCCTTGGAAGATAAGAAAGCTGGTCTTTCAAAGACAAAGGAAGATAAGGCAAAGGTTATTCAGTCAGAGTTCGAGGCTAATGTTGCCAAGTACGAATCTGAGATACAGGCTTATGCAGAATATCTTGGCAAGGAAACACAGTCTACTTCTGAATTAGAAGCTGAGGCAGCTGAGACAGAGAAGATGAAAGGCCATATCAATGAATGGAAGAGAATGGTTGCAACTCAGGAAGAAGTCGCAGAACTCACAGAGAAATCAGCCGTTCTTACAGCCAAGATTGAAAAGGCTCGTAAGTTACCTGGGGAGATTCTTGAAACCGCTGAGATACCTATTGATGGTCTCACAGTTAAGGACGGAATACCTCTCATAAACGGACTTCCTGTAAGCAATCTTTCAGAGGGAGAGAAGTTAGACCTTTGTGTTGACATTTCAGTAAATAACCCATCTGGATTGCAGATTATCCTTATTGATGGTGTCGAGAAGTTATCTGCTGACAATCGCCAGAGACTTTATGAGAAGTGTAAGGCAAAGGGTCTACAGTTTATATCAACAAGAACAACTGATGATGGCGATTTGACCGTTATCGAACTTTAAGGAGGCATATTATGGCAAATATTGATGATATTTTCTCAGGCGGCGAGGGTTTATCAGACCTTGAAAAGCTACTGTTACTCAGAATGTCAAAGGACAAGGAATTGAGTATTGATGCACTCACATTAAGTATTGAGGTTCATCCGTTTGGAGTTTCAGCAGCCGTTAAGGGTTGTAAGAGTTTTATCGAGGATTTTGGTCTTGATGATACCTTTAAGGACTTCGAGAAAGAAATTGATCCGATTGCAAGGAAGTACGCAAAGATTGTTTCTGAGAAGTGTGAGAAGAAAATGAACGAGGATTTGAAAAAGAAACTCGAAGAGCTGGATAAGGACTTCGGGGGGGTACAGCCCGAAAGCGAGACTTAACGGATTTATTCAGAGATTTGTTCAGATAAATAACATAATCCCCATCACAAATAAAGTGGTGGGGAAATAACAGAAGGGAGACTATATAAATGGCAAATGAAGTAGCAAAAACAGACAACAAGAAAATGGGAATCGCTACATTCCTTGCACAGGACGCAGTTAAACAGAATGTAGAGTCAGTTGTCGGCAATAAGGATTCTCAGAGATTTATTTCAAGCGTGGTTAGTGCCGTTCAGACAAACCCTACACTTGCAGAATGCACCAATCCATCAATTCTTTCAGCAGCACTCTTAGGACATTCGCTCAATCTTCCACAGAGTCCTCAGTTGGGATATTTCTACATGGTTCCGTTCAAGAACAAGAAGAAAGTCAAAGATGCCAACGGCAAGGAAACCACAGTTGAAATGACCGAGGCAACATTCCAGATTGCCTACAGAGGTCTTATCCAGCTTGCAATGAGATCAGGTCAGTACAAGAACATGAATGTTACTGATATCAGAGAGGGAGAACTTATCTCTTATAACCCTATTGAAGATACATACGAGTTTAAGCCTGAGACAGACTTTACAAAGAGACAGGCATTGAAGATTATCGGTTATTACGCATTCTTTGAAATGATTAACGGATTCCGCAAGGGTATCTATTGGAGTGTAGAACAGTTAGATGCTCACGCTAAGAAGTATTCAGCATCTTATCGTAATGGATGGAGTAGTTCTCTTTGGAAATCAGACTTTGATGCTATGGCTAAAAAGACACTTCTCAGACAGCTTATCAGTAAGTGGGGAATTATGTCGGTAGATATGGAAAAGGCATACACAGGAGACCAGGCGGTTATCCGTGAAGATGGTACACCAGAGTACATTGACAACATTCCTGATGAACCTTATGTGGCAAAGGATATTTATGCTGATGATAACAAGTCAGAAGAACCTGCCGCAGAGGTTATTGACGGAGAGTTCAAAGAGGTAAGTGAGAGTGAGCAGGAATAAGAGCCACGATTGCATTGATAACTATACTTCCGAGTACAAGAAATTAGAGGGATTCGACTTTGATTACTATGTCACGAAAGATGGCAGAGTATGGACGGATTGCAGAAAGAACGGCATTGAGAGGTTTATGAAACTCGTAGATCAAGATGGGTATAAGACTGTTGGATTACATATAAATGGTAAGCAGAAAGGTTTTAGAGTACACCGATTAGTTGCGATGGCATTCATACCGAACCCTGAGAACAAGCCTTATATAAATCATATAGACGGCAATAGGTCAAATAACAATGTCGAAAACCTCGAATGGTGTACGCAAAAAGAAAATGTAGACCATGCGATAAATGTACTCGGAAGATGGTCTCAATCAGAGAAACAAAGCAAAGCTGCTCACGATACAGGGATATTAAACAGAAAATTAAGTATGGAAGATGCGAGGGAAATACGGAAACTGTACGGACTTGGCTACAGTTCATTGAAATTAGCAAGAATGTATAGCATCAGCAAGAGTCGCATACTCGCTATAATCCACAACAAAAGTTACAAGGAGGGAACTGATGGATGATTTTGTATTAACGGCTGAAAATTATTATTCGCAAGAAGCTAATATGCGATATGTTTCAGTCTCTCAGTATAAAGATTTCATGGGAACAACAGGAAAGTTAGGTTGTGAGGCTTGTGCAATGGCTAAAATCCGTGGAGAATTTGTCGAACCAATGACAACACCACTTATGGTTGGCAGTTATTGTGACGCATTTTTTGAGGGTACATTACCTACTTTTGTTGCACAGCACCCAGAAATCTTCTCTTCAAGAGGAAAAACCGCAGGAGAGTTGAAATCTGAATATAAGCAAGCAACAGCTATGATAGACAGAGCCACTAGAGACCCTGTATTCATGCAATACATGGCTGGCGATAAACAGGTCATTATGACAGGCGAGATTGCTGGTGTACCTGTAAAAATCAAGATTGACTCTACAGATGGCAGAAGAATCACGGACTTAAAGACAGTAAGAAGTATCACAGAATCGTTCTATGCAAAGGACTTAGGACAGAGACTTAATTTCTGTGAGTGGTGGGGATATGACCTACAGGCGGCTGTCTATAGAGAGATTTACAGACAGAATACAGGAGATATTCTTCCGTTCTATATCTGCGCTATCAGTAAGGATAAGACAGATAGCATACCACACCCAAGAATCAAGGTTATTGAAATTCCACCTTTTATGATGGATGAAAAGTTGGCACAGGTTAAGTCCAATATCAATAACATTCAGAGAATCAAGGACGGAGACTTAGAGCCTTTACGATGCGAGGTATGTGATTACTGCGCTGACACAGAGGTTTTAGACGGGCCTATATCAATGGATCAACTTATGGGAGACATATAAAAGTGAGAGATTCAATCGTAATTGATATGAAATACGCTGATTACGACATGATTGATGGTTCTTACGGAGTAGAGAGACATCATTTAATAGGAGGCCCTAATCGTTCCAAAGCAGACGAAGATGGGTTGTGGTGTCCTCTGTCTCCATCCCATCATAATTCGAGCAAAATGAGTGTTCATCAGAACAAGGAAATGAAAGTAATGAGCCATATCATAGCTCAGTTAGCGTATGAAGTAGAAATGTTATCTACAGGCAAAGCCAAAACCAAAGAAGAGGCAAAGGAACTCTTTAGGCGTAGATACGGCAAAACTTATGTGTAATAAGCATTGTGCTTGTTATAAATAATTTCAAGAAAGGAAACAAAGGAAATGGCAAAAGAACAAATGACACTTGCATCAATGTGTGGCGGTGGTGTTCAGGAGAGAATCAACAGAGCTTTGGCAAAGATTTCTGATAACATTCTCGATCCAAACACCGAAGCCAAGAAGAAGAGAACCCTTGATATTAAGATAGTGCTTACTCCATCGGAAGATGATAGAGAAGATGTTGCTATCGAGGTTCACACTTCTACAAAGTTAGCACCTGAAATCGGTCTTAAAACTCAGATGTTCATTAACAAGGATATCAAGACAGGTGTTACAACTCTTACGGAACACGCCAAGGGAGCAATCAAAGGTCAGCTTACTCTTGATGATATGGGTTATCTCTTCAATAACGAGGAAGAAGAACCTACAGCAGAGGAACT